>NZ_CAWLFA010000001.1:0-300804 GCF_963860125.1 Picosynechococcus sp. PCC 7002 | reverse complement strand
TGATCTACAATCCCATTCTGATGGCCGTTCACGGCAACTATGACCAGGTGAACCGCCTCTGTTCTGAAGTTGCCAACTCCCACGGCTGGGGCTTTGTGAATATCAACCTCCGCCCCTACTACTCCGAAGGTTCTAAGACCCTCGGCTATGAAGTCATCGAACAACTTGGCTGGGAACTCCCCGACCACGTGGTTGCGCCCCTGGCTTCCGGTTCCCTCTTCACCAAGATCTATAAAGGCTTTAATGAATTCGTCAAAGTCGGTCTTGTTGAAGATAAAGCGGTTCGTTTCAGCGGTGCCCAAGCTGAAGGTTGCTCTCCCATTTCTCAAGCCTACAAAGAAGGCCGTGACTTTATTACTCCTGTGAAGCCCAACACGATCGCCAAGTCCATTGCGATTGGCAACCCTGCTGATGGTGTCTACGCCGTAGAAATCGCCAACAAGACCAACGGCAACATTGAAGACGTCACCGATGCTGAAATTGTTGACGGCATCAAACTCCTTGCTGAAACCGAAGGCATTTTCACCGAAACTGCTGGTGGCACCACCATTGCCGTTTTGAAAAAACTCGTAGAAGCAGGCAAGATCAACCCCGACGAGAAGACAGTCGTCTACATCACTGGGAACGGCCTCAAGACCCAAGAAGCAGTACAAAATGCTGCTGGTGAACCCCTCACCATCGAAGCCAACCTCGAAAGTTTCGAGCAGGCTCTTGATCGTGCCCGCACCCTCGAGCGTCTAGAGTGGCAGCAAACTTTGGTATAGTTGCTGTTCTAAATTGGGTCTTTTCTCATTGTCACTGCACGGTAGATCTGACCCAATCCCTGTTCCTTATCGTTTAGTTATTAGAAAAATTTGTCTGACTCAAAATGGCAATTAAAGTTTTAGTTCCAACTCCCCTCCAAAAGTTTACGAAGGATCAGCCCACCGTTGAATGCGCTGGTTCTTCCATTAAAGAATTGCTCGATTCCCTAGAAGCAAACTGCCCCGGCATTAAGGCTCGCCTCTGTGATGAACAGGGCAATCCTCGACGCTTTTTAAACCTCTACGTCAATGAAGAAGATATCCGTTTTCTGAACGGTGTCGATACTGCTCTCAATGACGGTGATGAGGTCAGCATTGTACCCGCTGTGGCAGGGGGCTAAAGTTTCGAGTAATAACCATGAATGCTTTTGTACGGGGGAAGAATACTTCCCTCGTTTTTTTATTTTTTGATTTGTTGATGACATTTGATTCGATCAAAAATAGGCTGATTTTTAGCTGACTTCATAAGCAAAAGTTGACCTTGAAATTAAAAATTGATCTCATAAAAAAGCCATGAATGCAAGAACGTCATGATATATTTAAATAATTGCATGGAGCAAAGTTATTAAAATCCAGCAATCCTATCGATCTTGATTGGAAGTTTTATGTCATCATTTCCCCGGCGGGCATCTATTCGATTAAAAAAACGTTCTAATACAGCAATTTTGAGGCGGTGGCGACGCAAATTTTATACGCTGCAACAGAGCCGTAGACATCAACCCAGCTTCTCCCGACAACACATTGGCTTATCATTTTTAGGCAGTTTTATTGGTATTTCGACCCTGGCTTACATCTCGGTTTATAGTTCCTATCCTTTGATTGCGGCTCCCTTTGGGGCCACGGCCGTGCTGGTATTTGGGGTGCCGGAGAGTCCATTAGCCCAGCCCCGCAACGTAATTGTGGGGAATGTAATTGGGGCTTGCAGTTGTGTGGTGTTATTTCATTTGTTCGGGGATGCTCCCTGGGTCATGGGTTTGGCGGTGGCAGTGACGATTAAGCTCATGCAACTGACCCGAACCGTCCATCCGCCTTCGGGGGCTGTGGCCTTAATTGGTATTTTGAGTCATGCGTCTTGGCAATTTATTTTGACGCCTGCTTTATGCGGTTCTGTGTTGATTGTGTGGTTGACGGTAATTTTTAGTCGTGTGGTGCCGGGACGTCCTTATCCAAAGCACTGGCTTTAGGTTGAACTTTAAAAAACGCTACTTTTGTTAGGCGAATGAGGGTTAGAGTTCGTTGAAAATGACGACGGATGTTTGGATTTGGCTCGAAATTTTTGTGGTGACATCGCCCACAGCTAGGCCTCCGGCGGTACGGTAACGGGTAGAGTGCAGAATGACAAGATCGAAGTCTTTGGCGTCATGGAGAATTGCCTTGGCCACGTCGTGGTAACGGATGATCCGAATCTGCATTTTGGTGGTGATTCCGGCATTTTGCAGGGCATTTTCTAGGTCGGCTTTGAGCAAATTGCGTTGGTCTTTGGTCATCCAGGTTTCGCACACATGGAAGACGGTGACTTCGGCTTGGTTGGCGATCGCCAAAAGTTCTGCAAATTGAACTATCTGTAAATTTTGGGCCGAAATTCCCTTGAAGGGCACCATAATCCGCCGCAAATTTTTCGGGTCATCCAGCAGACGCACCACCGCCACCGGGCAATGGGCAGACCAACAGACATTGTGAATTAAAGTCCCCAGGAGCCTTGCTTTGAGACCCTCGGTTTTTCCCCAGCCCATCAAAATTAAGTTGGCATTTTCTTCCCGGGCCACGCGACTGATCCCGGCGGCCACATCGTCATCGATGCGAATTTTTGGTTGCATTGTAATTTGCAGTTGCTCCCCCTGGGCGATCGCCTCTTGGAGTAAGCTTTGACTCCGGTCGATCCCCGTCATCACTGCCGGATCATCCATGTGGGCGTGGCCCGTCACAATCGACACAGGCATCACAACCCCTTGACGAATGCGGGTTAAAAGCCCTGCCGCTTCGAGTAAATAATCCTTGGTGCTGGGATTAGCAATGGGTACAACAATTTTGAACCGATCCGTCGATGGCGACACCTTAACCGTTGTCAGGGCAATATCCTTGCCACTACTGGGTAATAAACGACCAAAACGACGGGTTAACACCGGCCCCAGCATCGAAGTGACTAGCATCAGCACAATCACCGCATTAAATACTGATTCGCTGATCAGTCCCACCCGGAAACCAACCAAGGCCGCCGCCAGGGTTGCCGCCACCTGGGGGATCGACAACGACCACATCGTGAGGGTTTCGGCCCAGCTATAACGATAAATCTGTTTGGCGATCGCCGCCGCGATAAATTTAGACAACAACAACCCACCCACAATCGAAAACGTGAGGGGAAACTCATAGAGCAAATTATTAATAAATGCCGGAATATCGAGCAATAACCCCATCCCCACAAAGAAGAATGGAATAAATAGCGTACTGCCGACAAATTCGATTTTTTCCTCTACCGGGCTTTTGCCGACCACATCATTGACCGCTAAACCCGCCAAAAAAGCCCCCACAATTTTATCCACATTGATCACCTGGGCCCCCACTGACGCGAGAAAGACAGCCAGCAAAATAAATAGAAATTGATTGCCCTCTTCATCCCCATTGCGCTGGAAAAATTCTCGACCAAGCCAGGACAGACCGAAGAGTACCAAAGCTCCGTAGCCCACCAATAACGCCAGTTGCAAGACCAAAGAAGCCGTAGAAAAATCGCCCTGGTGAATCGACACACAGATCGCCAGCACCAAAAGAGCCGCAATGTCCGTAAAAATCGTCGCGCCAATCGTGACCGTTACACTCTCATTATTGAGAATCCCCAAACGGTTAATAATTGGGTAACCCAGCAACGTATGGGAAGCCAATAAAGATCCAATAAGAATTGCCGCATTCCAACCAAAATCGAAACTTAGGCCGACCACCGTTCCCATCGTTAACGGCACAATAAATGTCAGAAAACCAAAGCCAATGGAGCGATCTTGGGTTTTCCGAAACTCCGCCAAATTAATTTCCAATCCGGCCACAAACATCAGGTAAATTTTGCCCACTTCCGAGAACAAAACCATGGTTTCACTCTCTGAGTCGAGGAGACCGAGGGCGTTTTCACCAAGGATAATCCCTGCAAAGAGTAAGCCCACCAAACCAGGTAAATTCAGCCGTTCAAAAATAGGGGGAATGGTCAGAGAGACCAACAGCAGCAGAATAAACGTAAAAATCGGATTTTCTGTGATGTATTGGATCGATTCGGCAACCATGGCAGTCCGAGAAAAAGGCTAGCCTCCCAGTGTAGCGGAAGAAGTTTATAACGAAAATAAATTGTCGATTTTATGGCAAAAACAGGGAATTTTGGCCCTTAAGCTTGCTCAAATTTCCCTACAGAGAGAAAAGGGCATCGCCGCTTTTAGGCCCAGGAAACGTTAAACTTGAAATAAATTGTTACATTTCAGAAAAATCCAAATTATGGCTGCAACCGTTGAAATTTATACTTGGAGCACCTGTCCTTTTTGTATCCGGGCCAAGCATCTCCTCGACAGTAAACAAGTGGAATATACAGAGTATTGCATTGATGGCGATCGCCAAGCGCGGGAGGCCATGACAGAACGGGCCAATGGCCGCAGTAGCCTCCCCCAGGTTTTTATTAACGATCAGCACGTGGGTGGTTGCGATGATCTCCATGAACTAGAGTACCAAGGCAAACTCGACGATCTCCTGATGCAGGCAGCTTAAATTTGGCCAGCACTGATTTTTCAAACCCTCGGTTTCGGTCTGGGGGTTTTTGTTTGGCTATTTTTGAATGTTCTGGCTCGTTAGCTCTGGATAACCGGCTTTGATCAGGGCTTCATCCCGAATCCGGCAGGAGTCACATAAGCCGCAGGGATGTTCTCCCCCTTGGTAACAAGACCAGGTTGCGGCGATGGGAACGCCCAACTTTACGGCCTTTTGGATAATTTCTACTTTGGTGTCAAGCACAAGGGGCGCAACCAATTGGGGTGCGTGACCTTCAATGCCAACTTTGGAAGAGAGATCCGCTAACTTCTGGTAGGCGGCGAGATATTCGGGGCGACAGTCAGGATAACCGGAATAGTCTACGGCATTGATCCCCAGGTAGATCGCTTCGGCTTGTTTTGCTTCAGCGAGAGAAAGGGCGATCGCCAAAAATACTGTATTACGACCGGGGACATAGGTCGAGGGAATATCTCCTGTCTGGACACCACTTTGGGGAATCGCTTGGTTAACGTCGGTTAGGGAAGAGCCGCCCCACTGGGACAAATTCACATCCATGATGAAATGCTCGGTGATCCCTAAATGTTCGGCAATTTTCTGGGCGGCGACCAATTCCCGGCTATGTTTTTGACCATAGCGAAAGGAAAGGGCAAACACTTCATAGCCATCGGCGATCGCCTGGGCGGCACTGGTAGCCGAATCCAAGCCACCGGAGAGTAAAACAACAGCCCGTTTCATCTAGCGCACCCCCAAAAACTTATGGGTTTGCAGACCGAGACGCCATTCAGGATGGGCCAGGATATAGTCGAAAATGAGACTCTGGCTGGCGGGATTTTCCCATTGGGGTTGGAGATATTTGGGAATATTTGCGGCAATTTTTTGGACTTGGGATTCCGCCCACTGGAAATCGGTGGCTTGATCGATCACGACTTTTAATTCACTGACATGATCGTAAATTTCCGGCAATGGCGCTTTAAAGGGTTTTGGCGAAAGGGTCAGCCAATCAAAGTGACCGTTGAGGGGATGGGCACCGGAGGTTTCTAGGTGGAGGGGAATCCCCGTTTCTTTTAAACCCGTCGTCAAAGGATAGAGGTCGTGCATCAAAGGTTCCCCCCCCGTAATGACAATGATCTTCGGCTGGGCAGTTTGTACTTGCTCTTTTAATTGACCAACGGAAACTTGGGGATGACGTTTCGGATTCCAGGAAATTTTGGTGTCGCACCAGGGGCAACCCACATCACAACCGGCGAGGCGAATAAAAAAAGCTGCGGTGCCGCACCAAAAGCCTTCCCCCTGGATGGAATGGAACGTTTCTACAATGGGGTAGGTGAAGGAGGCAATATCTAAAAAATCAGCGGAGTCAAGCAAGGGTCGCGGTACGGTACGAAGGGCCATGGCCTTGGGCAACAAAAAATAACACAGGGTTACTACTGTATTCTAAAAGGCGATCGCCTGTCTCCGGGGCAAAATCCAGAGATCCCCTAGGAGATGCGATAAAGTAAGAATTTGCCTGCCGATTCTGTTTTGTGCGCCGTCACCATGGTTAAACCTGCCTCCACCGATACCACCGCTATTTTTCGCATCCTCGATGCCAACCTTGACCGAGCTAGGGAGGGACTGCGCATTGTTGAAGAATGGTTTCGATTTGGCCTGAACCATGCTGAACTGGCCGCCCGTTGCAAGGAAATGCGCCAAACCCTGGCCCAATGGCACCACGACGAATTGCGCGCCGCACGGGATACCCCCAACGATGTAGGCACCAGCCTCAGCCATCCCCAGGAAGAAACTCGCACCGACCTCAACCATTTACTCCGGGCCAATCTTTGTCGGGTCGAAGAAGCGCTCCGGGTGCTCGAAGAATACGCCAAACTCTACAAAACAGAGATGGCGATCGCCTGTAAACAGATGCGGTATCAGGTCTATACCCTCGAAAGTCAACTCTTTAGCCCCCAACTCAAACAACGTCTCGAAAAAGCACGACTTTATTTGGTGACTTCTCCCCACGAAGAACTGTTGGCAGTGACCGAAGCGGCCCTCCAGGGGGGCGTTGAAATCGTCCAATACCGCGACAAAGAAACCCCCGATGAACAGCGTTTTGCCAATGCGATCGCCCTGAAAAAATTATGCGATCGCTACCATGCTCTATTTCTCGTCAATGACCGTGTGGATCTTGCCCTAGCTGTGGATGCCGACGGCGTTCACCTCGGCCAAACGGATTTACCCATTGCCACTGCCCGCCAACTCATTGGCCCCGATAAAATTATTGGCCGTTCCACCACCAATCCCCAGGAACTCGAAAAAGCATTGAGAGAAGGGGCGGATTATGTCGGCGTTGGCCCCGTGTACGAAACCCCCACCAAACCAGGGAAAGCCGCTGCGGGTCACAGTTATGTCAGCTATGCCAGGGAAACTTGTCCTGTACCCTGGTTTGCCATCGGGAGCATTGACACCGAAAATCTCGGCGAGGTTCTGGCAGCTGGAGCCGAACGGGTTGCAGTGGTGCGGGCGTTGATGCAGAGTGCAGAGCCAACCCTGACAGCCCAGTTTTTTGCAGCCCAATTACACCGCCAACAAACCCTACAAAACCTTGAGGAGGCCACTGCATAAAATGATCGATGTTTGGGTGAATGGTGAACTAAAAACCATTGCAAGTGAACTATCTCTACCCCGCTGTCTTGAGCAATTGGGCATGAATCCACGCCTTGTGGCAGTGGAATATAACGGCGAAATTTTGCACCGTCAGCGGTGGGAGCATACCTTGATTCAAGCAGGCGATCGCCTAGAAATTGTCACCATTGTTGGTGGTGGCTGAGGCTGAAACCGTTACACTACAAAGCAACACACCTTCAACTCCTTGAGCGAAAAATGAGTCAAACCGTAAACTGTGCCGTTGAGTGCGTCAATGGTTGCATCCTAGGGGAAGACTGCCCCAACAAAGAATATGCGGCCCAAGCCAGCGAATTTGTGCAGACCGTCTCCATCGACAAAATGCACGAAATCGCCGAAGCAGCGCGCCTCAAGAAAATGATGGAACCCCCCAAATGGGTAATCCCCGACGAAATTTAGACTGCTTTTACCTTGGTTTTCCGGTTGAATCATGACCCAAACCATCGATCATGATTTGTTGTTTAAGGAGTTGCTGACGACCTTTTTCTGGGATTTTCTCGCCCTTTTTGCGCCGGAAATCCTCGAAACAGCCGAGCAGAACTCCTTAACTTTTCTTACCCAAGAAGTTTTCAATGACCTACCTGGCCAAACGCGTCGCAATGTAGATATTGTGGCGAAACTTCACTTTCGCGGCCAAGAGACTTGTTTTCTCGTACACGTTGAAAATCAAGCAACCTCCCAAGCAGATTTTGCGGAACGGATGTTTCTCTATTTTGCGCGGTTGTACGAAAAGTATCGTTTACCCATTTACCCCATTGCCTTATTTTCTTACCGCTCTCCCCAGAGGCTAGAACCGGAAACTTTTTCGGTGGCGTTTCCTTCCAAGGAAATTCTCAGTTTTTCTTTCCAGACTATTCAATTGAACCGCTTGCCGTGGCGCGATTTTCTCCGCCAACCAAATCCCGTTGCCGCCGCTCTGATGGCAAAGATGAACTTTAGCTCAGAGGAACGCCCAAAGGTCAAGTTAGAATGTTTACGGATGATTGTGACGCTTCGTTTAGATTCGGCCAGAATTCATTTGTTGTCGGGTTTTGTGGATACCTATCTGAGGTTAAATATGGCAGAACAGCAGGTCTTTGAGCAGGAACTACACCGAATTCAGCCCCAGGAGGAAGCCCAGGTACTGCGAATTGTCACGTCTTGGATGGAAGAAGGTCTACAGCAAGGCCGCCAGGAAGGACGACAGGAGGAGGCTTGCAAGTTGATTTTGCGATTTGTTCAGCAACGCTTCCCGGAGCAAGTTTCAGGATTCGCCCCACAAATCCAGGCCCTGAATCTAACTCAACTGGATGCCCTAAGCGATCGCCTATTTGGGTTTGAGTCAGCCGCAGAGTTAGAAACTTGGCTGCGGGAAAATCCCACCGAGGGCAACCCTACCTAACTACCGAGAATAAACAAACTCAATAGAGTGCCGCTGTTCCACAAACTATGGAGAAGCATCGGTGCCAGCAAGTTGCGGGATTTAACATAAACGAATCCCAAAATAATGCCCAGGGTCATCAAGGGTAGAACTTCCGACAAACTCATATGGGCGATCGCAAACAAAAACGCACTGAGAATAATGCTGCCCCACACTGGGACATAGCGGGTTAGAGAAGGTAATAGAAAACCTCGGAACATAATTTCCTCAAAAAGGGGAGCCATCACCGAGGCCGTCAAAAAGAAAATCGTTAAAGCCACCTGATCCTGGGCTTTGAGGGCGAGAAACAAAATCGGATTACTGCCCCCCTGACCCTGCCAAATTTGTTGATTGAGTAGGGAAACGAGTAACACCAGCGGCAAGGCCACCATGTAGCCTCCAAATCCCCATACCGTCCAGTTATCCAGCCATTTCACCTGAAACCAGCCCTGGGGGAGGGGCCGAAATTCCCAAACCGAAGCCGCTAGAACGATTAAACCAGCGATCGCCATCAGTGAATAGGTGATGAGGGTATAAACAGCTTTTTCACGGACTGTCCAAGCGGTGGCATCGATGCTAAAGGCCTGGAGGGCGATGGGTAAAGCAAGGGGCAAAATAATTTGACCGACGAGAAAGAAGCCGACGATAAAAACTTGCCAGATAATTTCTCCATTCCAGGGGGTGTTCCAAGTCGCTTGATCATCAATGTGCAAAAGGGCTGCTTCCTGCTTCCGGAAAGCTTGAACGCCCAAAAAGATGAGAAAACCCAAGCCAAAAAGACCCACACTAAAGGGCAAGACGGTAATGACCGTTAATTTTAAAAAAGCCCGTTGCGCATTCTGTTGTATTTGTTGCTGGAGTTGCTGTTGTGCCGGACGATTGTCTTGAATTTGGTATAGCTTTTGGAGATTTTGTTGCTCGAACCAGGTTTCAAGCTCTGTTTGAGTTAAAGCGTTTGGGTCGGTGGGAGCTTGGGAGTTAAGCCAGAGGGGCGCTAAAGTTTGGGCCAAACCATCAGATTCTTCTCCGGAAATGGCTTCCCATCGCTGTTGTGCTTGTTCGAGCTTGCCGCGACTGGCATACAAAATTCCGAGTCTGAGCTGGAGTTCATCGATTAAAGTGGCGGTTTCGGCGATCGCCTTTTTGGTCGCCTGGGTTTGAGCAGCGCTTGTTTCTGTGGAGTCTGTGAGGAGTTTTTGGCGGGCTTCACTACTACTGAGCACTTTTTTATACTGGGCGATCGCACTACTGTAGGGATCTTGGCCCGTCAGTTGGGTCACGAGGGTGGCGATCGCCTCAGGGGAGGTAGTAGCCGTAGAATTGGGATCGTACTCTGCGGCCTGAAGCACCAAGTTGGTTTGATACAGTTCGAGGCGGCCCTGGATCTGCGGTTCCTGGAAACTGGCCCACAACGAAGACAGGAGCGGCACCAGGGTAATAATCGTCAACAGAATTAAAATTACGCGCTTCACGTTAGCTACCCGCACAAAAACAGTGGATCTAGCCTAGCCTGTTGTTTCTCACGGAATCAATCTTTAACGGTGGATAATTTCCCTGGCTGACTATGGTGAATGAAATCTGATTAAACTTGCTGCCAAATTTTGATCGTGCCATCGGAACCGCCCGCCGCGAGGGTACGCCCATCGGCAGTGAGGGCTAGGGACAGCAAACGCACATGATCTTCTTGGTCTGGGGTGTTGAAATTTAACGTCGTCAAAGGCTCAGTGATGCCTAACTGCCAAATTTTAATCGTGCCATCGACGCTACTGCTCAGGAGAAAATGACCTTGACGACTAAAGAGAAGCTGAGTAATCGGCTTTTCGTGGGCTTCGAGGGTGAAGCAAGGCACAGTTTCTGGTAAAACCTCTAGATGATTGAGATCCACTTGCCACAGATGGATCAGGCCATGTTCGCCAGCAGAAGCAAACAATTTACCATCGGTGCGGATGGCGATCGCCGCAATGGCTGCGGGGGGATCATTTTTTAAACTACCGAGTAAGCGATGATCCGTGGTGCGCCAAAACTTGAGGATGCCTTCTGTGCCACCGCTGATAAAGAGGTTTTCTTGGGGGGCCAGGGCGATCGCCTGAATCTGATCGTTGAGATCAAGGGTTTGTTGATAAACGCTACCAGCCTGAAGTTGCCACTGGCGCAGGGTCTGATCATGACTCCCGGTGATGAGTGTTTGTTGGCCAGTCAAAGCCATGGCATAAACGGCCCCTTGGTGTCCCTCCAGGGATTTTTGGAGCGTGAGTTGGGGCACCGCTTGGCTTTGATCGAGGTGCCAAAGGTTAACTTCCGGTGAAAAACTACTACTGGCGATCGCCAATGTTTCTATTTGTTCTGTCTCCGCCTTGGCTCCGGTCACAGGGGGGATGAATGCTAGATTTAAAAGACCCTGTTCGTGGGCGGTCACTTGGGAAATTTGCTTTTGATCGTCTACGCGCCAGAGTTTCAACTGATGATCCCAACTGCCACTCGCGAGAAATTTTTGATCGGCACTAAAGGCTAAAGCACTCACACAATCTCGGTGGGCTGGGATAGTAGCGACTAACTGCCATTGCTGCTTGGGTTGCGGTGCTGCGGGTGGTTCTGGAGCGGGGAGTGTTTCCGTGGCCCAAGGATCGGCGATCGCCTCTGGTTTTAGATCATCGGCAACTGCTTGGGCGATGGCTGGAGATTTTGCGGCTGGGGTAGGTTGCTGCCGTAAAAATTCCTGTTCTAAATTCGTGAGTCGTTCATCCAAGACAGCTTCATTGAGATACTGCACCACATTGGTTAGGGCTTTTTCTAAACTGCGCAGATAGGTTTGCATTTCTCCATCTGTTTCGATTTGGGCCAGGCTGGCATTGATTTGGCTCACTTGGCGAATTTGTTCAGTGAGGGGTTGCAGTTGCCCTTGAAACTGACCTTGTAAACGTTGCTCAAGGCTGCGCACCATGCCCAGGATTTGTCGCCGCTGGTGTCGTTGATGGGCAATGCGGTTAAAAAAATTTAGCCCTAGGGTGATCCAGAGCAGGAATATGACTAATGAAGCTGTCGAATTACCGTCGCCTTGAATCACATCCCAGATCCACGCCAAGAAAACCAGCAGCAGCAAACCCAATTCTGCAAATTCCAACCATTGCTGCTTTTTCCCCATCAAAACATGACCCTCCTCACGGGTGCGTTCGCCTTATCATAACCTCAACATCATGCGGGCGATATTAAAGTAAATCAAAACCCCAATCACGTCCACCGCCGTTGTAATAAAGGGTGCCGACATTAGGGCCGGGTCTAACCCTAGGTATCGAAACAAAAATGGTAGCGAGGAGCCAGCCACCGATGCCAGCACGGCGATCGCCACCAAACTGATCCCCACCGAAATGGCCACCGCCAGATTTCCCTGGAGAAAGTAGGCCCAAACAATCACCACAATCCCCAGGATCGCCCCTAATAATGCCCCGGCGATCGCCTCCCGTCCGACTACCTTCGCTGGCCCCAGATCGTTCAAATCTTCCGTATTCAAACCCCGAATTACCACCGTCGAAGACTGCGCCCCTACGTTTCCCCCAGTCCCCGTCAAAAGCGGAATAAATGCCGCCAAAATTACCACCTGTTCCAAGAGCGACTGCTGGGAGCTAATAATCCAGCCCGTAAAGGTATTCGTAATCAGCAACACAAACAACCACACAACCCGCTGCCTGGCCACCGTCCACAGATTCATCTGGAAATAATTATCACCATCCGTTTGCAGCCCCCCCAACGCATAGATATCTTCCGTGGCTTCCCGTTCAATAATGTCGATTACATCGTCCACCGTAACGACCCCCACCAGACGATCTTCTCGATCCACCACAGGTAAAGCGAGTAGGTCATACCGTTGAATCGTTCGCGCCACTTCCTCTTGGTCAGTATCTGTGTGAACCGAGACCACATCCCTGGTCATAATCTCTGACAACGGTAAATCCGGCTCTGAAACAACGAGATCCCGTAGGGAGACAATGCCTACCAGTTGCCGGGACGCGTTAGTGACATAGAGGTAGTAGATAATTTCCGATTTGCTGGCCTGTTGCCGAATCCGCTCGATGGTTTCTGAAACGGTAAAGGTTTCTTTGAGGGAAATATACTCCGGGGTCATTACCCGGCCAGCGGTATCTTCCTCGTAACCAAGCAAAAGATTTGTCGCCTGTCTCTCCTCGGGGCTGAGCTGCTCCAGGAGCTGCCGGACAACCTTCGCGGGCAATTCATCGAAAAGACGCACCCGGTCATCGGGGGACATTTGGTCAACGACTTCCCGCACTTCCTGGCGCTTAAATTTTTGAATGAGGGCCTGCTGCACCGATGAATCTAGATATTCATAGACTTCGATGGCCTCCGCTTTAGAAAGCAGGCGGAAAGCAATGACCTGCATCGATTCTGGTAAATCTTCGATCGCTTCGGCAATGTCAACGGGTTGTACGGGCACAAGTAGCGATTTAGCCCCTTGCAAATTATTCGATTCCAGCAAAAGCAACAATTGGCTTCGGACCAACTGGCGCAGCTCAGTATGTTTAGCGGATGTAGTCATCTTGATGGATCGTTTTGCCTCGGAATGTGCGGCCAACAACAGCCTGGGTACCCAGAACAAAGCTTAAAGGAAGGGTGACTCTGCGATTATCTAAGTAAAAGTGCTCAGGCTATCAAAAAAAGGAGAAAGCGCTTCATAAAACTTTATTTATTCTACAAAACAAGTGCCCCCCAAAACTTGTGTTTATTTTTTTGACTGTGCTAGCCTAGTATTGTTGGGAATCAAAAGAATTCGAAAGTACTCGGTTACGGTTTTGTCTCGTTTGGTATTGTGTTTGGTTACGACAGTATTGACAGAAAATCTCCCCGCCCGATACGACTACGAACTCTCCTTCCCCGATGCACAGATTAAGTCATCTTTAAGGAGACAATTTTTATGTCAATTTATGTTGGAAACCTGGACTACGCCGTAGAAGAAGACGATCTTCGTGAAGTCTTTAATGACTACGGTAAAGTAAAACGCGTTTATCTTCCGGTAGACCGTGAAACCCAAAGAAAGCGTGGCTTTGGCTTTGTGGAAATGTCTAACGATGAAGAAGAAGATAAGGCGATTGAAGCCCTCGATGGTGCTAGCTGGATGGGCCGCGACATGAAGGTCAATAAAGCAAGACCCCGCACCAACAGCCGCTAAATATCACCTCTGCGTTGGCATGGGATGTAATTTCTAAAAAACGACCCATGCTTCCAAACAACATGAATTAAATTCAGTGAGGCCACTAGTTTTGTATCTAGTGGTTTTTTTAATTGCCATGATTCGGGAGCAGCAACAAAAAAACTCCCCAGACTTTCCGAGGGAGTTTTTTGGCGATCGCCTAGGCTGTTCCGGGAATTACACAGTAATTGCAGCTTTTTGGTTGAGTCGATCCAGTTGGCGCGTCAGGAGACTGAGGAATAACCCCACATCGGTGACTACACCGACGGATTCTACCGAGCCGCGATCGCTTAGTTTTGTGACTACCGCAGGATTAATATCGACACAGACCATCTTCACCCCGGCAGGAGTCATATTGCCGACGCCAATGGAATGGAGCATCGTCGAAAGCATCAAAACCATATTGGTGCCTTCTAGCAAGCGAGCATATTCTTCCTGGGCGCGAATCAGATCCATTTCTGTATCGGGGAGAGGGCCATCATCACGAATAGATCCGGCTAAACAGAAGGGCACATTATTTTGGACGCATTCATACATTACCCCCTTTGTAATGAGCCCCTGGGCCACGGCATTGGCGATACTGCCACAGCGACGAATAGTATTAATTACCTTGAGGTGGTGACGGTGTCCCCCACGCACGGGAACGCCTTTATTCATATCAACGCCGAGGGAAGTACCCATCATTGATTGTTCAATGTCGTGGACGGCGATCGCATTCCCACCGAGCAAAGTATGGACATAGCCCTGGCGAATTAAATTGGCGAGATGTTGCGCCCCCCCGGTATGGATCACCACTGGCCCAGCCGTGACCGCAACTTTTCCACCCTGGGCACGGATTTTATGGAGTTCCCAGGCAATTTGCTCAACGACCAATTCCACACGGCGTTCACTCGAAACCCCGGCCCCCATGAAGCTAAATTCTTGTTTTTCGGCACTGGGGCGAGCGGTGGTTTTATGGTTGGTGCGAATCCCGTCGATGCCCACAACAACTTTTTCTCCCACCTGGAGATCCCGCAACAGACGACAGCGGGCATGAATAGTGCCGTTGCTCTCACTAATGGCGATCGCCCCGTCCATCCGTTGGTGGGTCACCTTAACCCATTGGCCTTTAATCCTGACCTCCGTGGGATAGATATTCGTGACATAAAAATCATCGGGGGCGACTCCCATTTGCTTCACGGTTTCTAGGTGTGCATCCTGAATATCTTCTGCCGAAGCACTGATCGCGCCCATTTCAATAAGGGCGGACATAATGTCCTCCATGGTGGTGGGAGAGGGTGCGGATACCCGTACATTGGCCGATGACGTATTTTTTCGCTCGATGCCGAGGTTGAAATTTAATACTTTTGCACTGCCGCCCTGTTCATTGATTAAATCCAAGGCTTGGTTCAAAATGCCCGCATCGAGGAGGTGCCCTTCGAGGTGAATAATCCGACTATCCACCGGAGCATTGGCTTGGGCAGTTTCTTGAATCGGTTCTGTGGTTTTTAGGGTTAAACATTTTGCAGCTCCCCCTGCCTTGAGAAATTCCGTGAGGGACGTTTGCCGCACCTGAAAGCCCTTGGTGGCGATCGCCGTTTCGAGTTCTGGGCTGATTTTATTCATGATGATCACATCATCGACATTGACCGCATTGCAGGCAAAGTTCACCGCATCCGGCTCGGGGACAACAATACGTTTTTCCGCCGGAATCCGCCGCTCAATTAGGGCATTGGAGTACGTATCAAAGGCAGGGGGATAGTAGAGGAGATAGCCGCCGCTGAGGGGACAGAAGCAAGTATCGAGGTGATAAAAGCGGGGATCGATCAGGCGTAGGGATAAAACTTCCACATCGAGCCACTGGGCAATGTAGGCGTGGGAGTCGAGTTCAGAGCGAAAACCATAACCGGCCCACAACGCTCCAGAATCCCGGTCAAAGAGGGCATCCCCTGCCCCTTCAAAGGGCAAATCCTGGGGCAGCTCATAGACCTGGAAACCATTTTCCGCAAACCATTGCTTAAAGTAGGGTTCTTCCCCTTGGCGCTCTGGGTGATAGAAACGACTGAGAATCGCTTTTTGACCCAAGACTAGGCCGGCATTGGCCGTAAAAACCATATCTGGCCAGCCCTGGGCAGGGGGCACGAGGTCAACAACGGCATATTCTTTGATGATTTGATGTAGGGCCTGCCACTGTTCAATGGCTTGAGCTTGGGACGATTTGTGGACGTTTCCTTCCATCCAAGGGTTAATGACATAGTCCACCTCGTAATGGTCGGGAGCACACATCAAAATTCGGGTTGGGTTGGTCATGGTCAATTTAAAAGCTGAATGGTTTAGGACTAATCATGCAACGGGAAAAGCGGGCGAATTGTATTGATCGGTACGGTACAAAACCCTGTTTTCTGTGGCGCGAGTTTAATTCTATGGGGTCGCTATAACCACGGCAAATTAAGTTTTTCGAGTTTTTAGGCTTTGGGGGCGATCGCCTTGTTTTTATATTGGTAAATGCTGACAAAAACGCCTTGGATACTGGCAATATTTGACGATTTTGTTGGCCTTTAAAGGATTATTTTGTCATGAAAATTTGACATAAAACTGTAGCGGCGATCGCCTTTGGGCCAGGGCCGAGATGTTAATTTATATATCAAAACCTTGAAAAGGACTTTTATTCAGGGAAATTTAAGGGTAAGCACCCCCCTAATATTTTTCAGGAGAGTCGCCATTATGACCACCGCCAAGCAGTCCAAGAGCCAAGGTTCCTTTGACTCCCTAACCGAAACCGCTAGCAACGATGAGCTTGCTGTGTTTGATCCGGATGAAACAACCCTCCGGAATGGTCAGACCACAGATTTAGTGAGGCTGTATCTGCAGGACATCGGGCGCGTACCGTTACTCGAAAGAGATGAAGAGCTAACGGAAGCCCGCAAGGTTCAAAATTATATCCAGCTTTTGGAAAAACGACAAGAGGGGGCAGAAGCAGGCGACGAAATTTTGGCAGAATTTTTGAGTTGTATCAATGTCCATGACCGCCTAGCCATTGAGTTGGGTTGCCGTCCTTCCCTCAATCGCTGGGCCCAGGAAATGAACCTAGAGCGAGCCGTGTTGCGGGATATCATTCGCCAGGGTAAACAGCGTTGGGCTGAGCAAGTGGGCTTAAGCGTTAAAGAACTTGACTCGATCCTCAAGGCTGGGGCCAAGGCAAAAGAGCACATGATCCAGGCCAACCTCCGTTTGGTGGTTTCTGTGGCCAAAAAATATCAGAATCGCGGCCTCGAACTTTTAGACCTTATCCAAGAAGGAACCCTCGGTTTAGAGCGGGCGGTGGATAAGTTCGACCCGACAAAGGGCTATCGCTTCTCGACCTATGCCTACTGGTGGATTCGTCAGGGGATTACCCGGGCGATCGCCACCCAAAGTCGCACCATCCGTCTCCCGGTTCACGTCACCGAAAAGCTCAATAAAATCAAAAAAGCACAACGGCAAATTTCCCAAACCCAGGGTTGTACTCCCAGCTTAGACGACGTAGCCCAGGCCCTGGAAATGACTCCAGAGCAGGTGCGAGAGGTCTTACAAAAGGTTCCCCGTTCCGTCTCCCTCGAAATTCGCGTCGGCAAAGACCGGGACACAGAGTTAGGCGATCTCCTAGAAACCCAAGATGCTTCCCCCGAAGAAAATCTTGTGCGGGAGTCTCTGCAACGTGACTTGCATAACTTACTGACAGAACTCACCGACCGAGAACGGGAAGTCATTCAACTGCGCTATGGTCTAGGCGATGGTAAAACCTACTCCCTCGCAGAGATTGGCCGAATGCTAGAGCTTTCGCGGGAACGAGTACGCCAAATTGAGGCAAAGGCCCTCCAGAAACTCCGCCAGCCCAAACGCCGCAATATTATGCGGGATTACTTGGACACATTGTCCTAAACATAAATGAGCCATCCCAAGAGGATGAGGCGATGATCTAGGGTTCCCTGACTCTGGATCTTTTTTATGTTCAGTTTTTTTACGACTAGTTCAAAATCTAGATTTTTTTCTTGGAAGCTTTCTCTAAAAGAGTTTGGGAAAGAGGTAGACGAAAATTTAGTCAACCACAACGAAAAAAGACCACAAAAAAGGGGCATTGCCGCCCCTCGATTGAACAGTGTTTGAGAAGTTGAAATTAAGCAGCCGTCTTTAGACGTGCATAGAAAATACCGCGAATTCGGACTTCTTCGGGATCTTCTGCACCCATGTCAGTGGATGAAGTTTGCTCGCTTTCAAAGGTGCCGGCAATTTCACCAGTTTTCTCGTCGATTTTGGCAATTTGCAGGGAAATTTCACCAGTGCGAGATTCATACTGCTTGATGTTGGCGCGGGTTAGCTCTTCTTCATCGGCTTGGGAAGGTAGAGCGACAGCGTTGTCATAACCGCTAGCAGTACCACGGGCCTTGGGATCAAGGAATACGGCACCACGATAGGGGGGAACCCGGAATTCACCGATGAAATCAGTGGAAGTGTTGATGGAGTCAGACGGGGTAGAGGTCTGGGCCACTAGATTTTTAATGGTGAAGAGGAAAGGTACTTGGTCACCACCGGGCAACTGAACCGTAATCGGTTGGAAATCGATACCGTCTTCTTCTACCAGGGTAAGGAGCCCTTCGCTATCGGCTTTGATCTTCCCGGTCATTTGTTCGAGGGAAGAGGTGTAGCGGGTAAGGGGCTTACCTTCGATGAATTCAGCTTCACGACGCTTGTTGAGGGGCTCTTCCTTAACGAAATAGGTTTGAGGCTCTAAGCAGAGGTCAGAGAATTCAATGGTTTCATTGGGGGCAATGGGAATTGTTCCCCGGGTGAAGTTCGCGATTTGGGGGCAGGAGTTCGCGAGTCCTGTATTGAGAATTTCGTCGTATGTTAGTTGCTTCACATCGACGGTCGCAGCATCGGGCGCTTCACTACAAGCAGTTAGCACGCCGATACACAGAGCCAGAATGGCTGCTAATAACGAACGTAACTTCATGATTAACCTCTTTTTGTCAATCTCAGGGCGGAACTAATCTTGTCCGTTCCACTTAATTTTTTAAAAGTCTGGGATCTAATAGGGACAAGCTATCCGGTTTTATATCGGTATCTACTCTACCAAATTGGGATCCTTTAGTGGTAATGAATCCTCATCTTACCTGGGCGATCGCCTAGGGTTTTTTACGGCAACCAGGGATATTGGCGGAAATTTGGCGATCGCTTTTCCAAAAAAGCCTGCTTCCCTTCTCTGCCCTCTTCTGTCATGTAATAAAGCATAGTGGCATTCCCCGCTAGCTCCTGGAGGCCCGCTTGCCCGTCACAATCAGCATTCAGCGCCGCCTTGAGGCAGCGAATCGCAATGGGGCTTTTACTCAACACTTCCCTGGCCCACTGCACCCCCTCAGCCTCTAGCTGGGCGATGGGAACCACTTGATTTACTAGGCCCATTTGCAGCGCTTGCTGGGCATCATACTGACGACAAAGAAACCAAATTTCCCGGGCTTTTTTTTGTCCAACAATGCGCGCCATGTAACTCGCCCCAAATCCACCGTCAAAACTGCCTACTTTTGGCCCCGTTTGCCCAAAAATTGCATTATCTGCGGCAATCGTTAGATCACAAAGAAGATGCAGTACATGGCCGCCGCCGATCGCGTAGCCCGCCACCAAAGCGATCACCACCTTGGGCATCGAGCGAATCAGTTTCTGCAGATCCAGCACGTTTAGGCGCGGTACCCCGGCTTGATCGACATAGCCGCCCTCACCCCGCACCGATTGGTCGCCACCAGAGCAGAACGCATATTTCCCATCCGTATGGGGGCCAGCCCCCGTGAGCAGGATGACACCGATGTCTTGATCTTCCCGGGCATCGCAGAAGGCCTCATACATTTCAAAGATTGTCTGGGGTCGAAAGGCATTGCGCTTGTGGGGACGATTAATCGTGATTTTTGCAATCCCATCTAACTTTTGATACAAAATATCTTCGTAAGCTTTAACGGCTTGCCAAGCAAGAGATTCCATAATTTTTCATAGACAATGACTGCCCGTCATCTTATCCCATTCCCCCACTGCTAAGGTTCACTGGCCTTGTGAAAGATGTGTCCCGACGGAGGCTCACACTCTTTTAAAGGGACGACAAACTTAATGTTTTTTTGTTAACCTTTACTTAAAAGTACGGAAAACCCAAAACTGCTTTTGACTATTTTTCGGTAAAAACTTAAATTAGTCTTAAGTATGTTTAGGATCAAAGAAAAAGGTAAGAGAATATTCTTGGGATCAACTCAATTGCATTTAAAAGCTTTTTAATGAAACTTCAAACGACCCTCAAAATCACCGACCTTAATTTTTTTAGAATTCAGGACAAAGCTATGGATTGTTCATATTCGCTCCCCTGTCCGAACTGTGGTGCTCCAGCTCTGCGCCGTTATTTACACAACTCTAGCCTGCGGGAAACAACTTGTGAAACCTGCGATTATTTAATGGTGAGCTGTGAAGAAACCGGTAATGTTGTCGAATCCTATGCCCCTGGCCTTTATAGTTTCTAGGGCCGCTTAATGGTCGATAGTCCCTTGGCGATCGCCAATCACCCGTAAATCTTTTTTAAAGACAAAATCTTTCCCCAGGAAAAATTTTAGAACCCTTTAGCAACCTCTCAAGTTTCAACACCTTGGGAGCCTCTTTCCCAGAATATTCTCTACCACTTCTTTGGATCCGACAATCAAAATCCTAGTCATTTTTCACTCTAATTCTCACTCTTATCTGTCAATTCTTTTGCAACAAAGTGATTTTTAACTAGGAGAGATGATTGTTCGCTTTCGTGAAAATGAAGCTAGTTCATCGAGTTGCTTTTACGTGAATCTACACACGAACTGAGTCACCAGCACCAAGCCCAAAATTCAGCCTCCAGAAAGATTGACGTCTGATGGTCGCTTTTTTGTAAGAAAATGCAAGCAATCAGTTATCCTAGACTGACACATTTAAGTTTTGGCAATCATTAAGGAGTAAGAGTGGACATTCAAATTGGTCGTGGCAAAACAGCTCGTCGTGCTTACGGATTCGATGAGATTGCCCTCGTTCCGGGCGGTCGTACCCTAGACCCTGAACTGGCAGATACCAGTCTCGAAATTGGTGGAATTAAGCTAAATATCCCAATTTTAGCCAGTGCAATGGATGGCGTTGTCGATGTAAAAATGGCAGCGCTGCTTTCTGATTTGGGTGCAATGGGCGTATTGAACCTTGAGGGACTCCAAACCCGTTATGAAGACCCCAACCCAGTCCTTGATCGGATCGCCGCAGTTGATAAAACCGAGTTTGTCGGCTTAATGCAAGAGCTCTATTCCAAGCCGATCCAACCGGAGCTAATCCAGAAACGCATCCAAGAAATCAAGGCTCAAAACGGCCTCGCTGCAGTGAGTCTTACCCCTGTCGGTGCCACCAAATATGGCAAAATTGTCGCTGATGCTGGGGCCGATATTCTCTTTATCCAAGCAACGGTAGTTTCTACTTCTCACCTATCTCCTGAAGGGATTGTCCCCCTAAACTTGCACAAACTTTGTTCTGAACTGCCCATTCCAGTTGTCCTGGGGAACTGCGTTACCTATGATGCAGCGTTGGAACTGATGCGTGCAGGGGCAGCGGCCGTGCTCGTGGGGATTGGCCCCGGAGCGGCTTGTACTTCCCGTGGTGTGCTTGGAGTTGGTGTTCCCCAGGCAACCGCAGTTGCTGATTGTTCTGCGGCCCGCGATGATTATGAGAAAGAATCTGGCCGCTATGTGCCGATCATTGCCGATGGTGGAATTGTTACTGGTGGCGATATTTGTAAATGTATTGCTTCTGGGGCAGATGCAGTAATGATTGGGTCTCCCATTGCCCGTGCGGCGGAAGCACCGGGTCGCGGTTTCCACTGGGGGATGGCTACACCTAGCCCTGTACTACCCCGGGGAACTCGGATTAATGTGGGGACAACTGGCACGATTACCCAGATTATGACGGGGCCAGCGAAACTTGATGATGGAACCCACAATCTCTTGGGCGCTCTCAAAACAAGTATGGGAACCCTCGGCGCCAAAAATATCAAGGAAATGCAACAGGTAGAAGTAGTAATTGCTCCTTCGCTGTTGACAGAAGGGAAGGTCTACCAAAAAGCCCAAAAACTGGGCATGGGTAAATAGGCTCGGCAACGATTGCTGATTTTCGGCCTGGAGGTTTAGCTTTTTGAAAAGTGAGCCTTCGTTTTAAGCAAATCCATCAAATTAACCGAAAGAAAAGGGAATGTTTTTCAACACTCCCTTTTTTTCTTGTTTTGGTAAAAAAATTATTCGACTGAGATGAATATTGTTTAACCGATCCCAAGGTACTGGGCCTCCGCTTCTAACTGCTGCACGAGGTGGTCATTGCCGGAATTCCGGGCGGCTTCGAGGCGATGCTGCAAATTTTTCTTGAGGTTTTCGCGGTGGGTGCGTTTAATTTGCTTGACGATTTGCTGTTGAACGTTTCTAAACATGATCTTCTCGCTGGGGATAATTGGCTATTTTTAGAGTAACAGGCTTCAGATTAAACTGTATCAAATACTACAAAATACTTAAAACATGATGGCGATCGCCTTAGTGACAGATTTCGGTTTACAAGACGGCTATGTGGGGACAATGAAGGGGGTCATGGCGGCGATCGCCCCCCAAGCCCTAGTGATTGATCTCAGCCACAATGTTCCGCCCCAGGATCTGTGGGCTGGTCGCTTTTGTCTGTTGAGTGCAGCGCCTTATTTCCCGCCGGAAACAATCTTCGTGGGCGTTGTGGATCCGGGGGTGGGCACTAACCGCCAGGCGATCGTCGTGGAATTGAACCAAGGTTATTTTGTGGGGCCAAATAACGGTCTAGGGAGCGGTTTGTTTGCAGATGATGCCATTATTGCGGCGGTAGAACTGGATAATCCCCAGTATTGGCGATCGCCCCTGAGGGAAAACCTGAGTCACACTTTCCATGGCCGGGACATTTTCGCGCCAGTGGCAGCCCATCTTTCCCTGGGCGTTCCTTTATCCAAGCTGGGTCGTCCCCTTAAATCAGCAGAAATCATTCGTTTAGATGTTCCCCCCTATCAGAGCAATGGCAAGTCCTACACCGGGATAATTCAGCACATTGACCACTTTGGGAACTTGATTACCACCATTCCCAATACTGTATGTGCAAATAATCAGGGCCAAGCAACGTTAGCGGGTCAACAAATTCCCCTGGTTTGTACCTATGGAGATGTACCGAAAAATCATCCCTGTGCCTTGGTAGGAAGCCATGGTTGGTTAGAAATCAGTGTAAATCAAGGTAATGCCCAACACTTTTTTCAGGTGCAACGGGGCGCAATGGTTCAATACCAAATTTGCTAACTATTTAAGTTAATTAGTCTCTGATAACTCACAAAAAAGAAGCAATAAAAAAGGAAAGCTTTATGTTAAAAAACTTTCCTTTACATCAGGGATTAGATTTGCCGATGATCCAAATAATAACTATTGTCTAAAAGCCATTAAATGAACCTGGAAAAAATCAACTATTCTTTGCCCAAGCGTGGTTGGATTACACCATAACCACCGTGGTTGCGGATATAGATCACATTGATAGCGTTTGTGTCTTTGTTCAAGAACATATAGAAGTCGTGGTCTACCAACTGCAACTGCTCTAAAGCCTCATCAATGGTCATGGGGGGCATCGCAAAATACTTCATCCGTACCACTTCAGAGGGAAGCTCTGGGGCGCGATCGCCAATGAGATTATCTGGCACCGGATCCTCAGGTAACACTTCACTGGTTTTTTCCTGAACGTGGGTTTTCTTGCCAAAATTTTTCTCTTTATATTTGCGGAGTTGGCGGGCGATTTTATCAGAAACAAGGTCAATGCTGGCGTAGAGATTTTCACTGCCTTCCTGGGCGCGAATCACTGTACCATTGGCGTAAACAGTAACTTCAGCTTTATGCTTGTCGGTAATGCGAGCATTGTTAGCAACAGACAAGTGCACATCTACTTTTGTGGCGAAGGTTTGAAAGTGCTTGGTTGCTTTTTCAAGCTTACTTTCAACATAGTCATGGATCGATTCAGTTACTGCAATGTTGTTGCCTTGGATCAATAGCTTCATAGTCTCTGGTTACTCCATCTGAATGGATAAAACAAGTTTACTTTGTACACAATTTACGAATGAAATCTGGATTTTAAGCCTAAGAAAATTCGCAATGAAATGACTGGTGTAAACAAGAACTTGTTGGTGAAGTGTTTCGTTATTCTAGCAAGGTTTCTTCAAGGCGAAAAACTATTGTGGTGGCGTCATATATAGATCCGTCCGTTTAATATTACGCAACACTTCTACAAGTATTAGCGTAGGTTTGAATACTAGAGAAACTTTTTTTGACGAGATAAACAAACTGAAAATTAAGCGGTTTTTAGTTCTTTTGGAGAAAATTAGTTGCTGACAACTTATTGACTGGGAATTTTTAGGATTTATCTCTTTCTCTCTATAGTTTTAATTGTAGGTTTTGCCTTTGGGCCTTGTCAATTTATCTTTTTTGAAACATTAAGAAAGCCCGGAAGCTTTTACAGTTCTTAACTCTTTGCTATGGTGAGGACAATATCTAACATTGTTTTGCCAAAAGGCGATCGCCCCTTGATGACTTTTAATGTTTTGTCGGATCCCTTGACATTGCGTCATATCAATTCACCCCCTTTCTCTTCTTGTCTATTTTATCAAGGGGGAATTTGGCCTTACACCGAAGCTTGGGCACAGCAACAACAACTGGTGGAAGCACGCCTACGGGATGGGCAGTTGAGTGATGTTTTACTGCTGCTGGAACACTTTCCGGTCTATACCCTAGGGACAGGTTCAAAGCTGGATTTTGTGAAATTTTCCCCGGAAACCGCAGACGTGGAATTGCATCGGACAGAACGGGGCGGCGAAGTGACGTACCATTGTCCGGGACAATTGATCGGTTATCCGATTTTGAATTTGCGTCGCCACCAACAGGATCTGCATTGGTATCTGCGGCAATTGGAAGAGGTCTTAATTCGGCTTTTGGCGCGCTATGGCTTGGTGGGAGAACGAATTCCTGGACTAACTGGGGTGTGGGTCGAGGGTCATAAGGTGGCAGCCATTGGCATCAAGGTGAAGCGCTGGATTACGATGCATGGGTTTGCCCTGAATGTTTGCCCGGATTTGGCGGGATTTAAACGGATTATTCCTTGCGGCATTGGCGATCGCCCAGTGGGGAGTTTGCAGCAGTTTTTACCGGATATTACCTTAGCCCAGGTGCGCGAAGATTTACCGAAGATTTTTGGCGAAGTTTTTCAGTTAGAGATGATCAAGCAGCAGGATCTCCTAGGCGAAGCAGGCAGCAATCCAGAACAGACCATCGACGAGGAGGGTACTGACTACGGCTCCGGCGAAACTCCAGTAGGGAATTTGGGGCTGACGGAAGGCCCACCAACTAATGCCGATCAATAAATTCACTAGAACAACCGCCCAACTGATGCCCCAGAGGGTCTGCATCTGGGCCAAGGCCGCCTGGAAAATAGGCATCACAAAATCCGGCTCAGCATACATGAGCTTGCGCCAGTAGGGGATCAAATCCGTGAGATAAAAGTAAATGTCGGTGATCGCCGTACCAAGAAGGGAACCCAGGTAAAACAAATGTCCCACCAAGCCCCGCTTTTGCCACAGGCCCCACAGGGCAAAGGGTAGCCCAATTGCCTCCACCGGAAGATGTAAAAAGGGTTCGTAGCGCAACCAGCCCCAATAGATGGCTCCGGCTAACCAACTCCAGCTAAAACCCCAGAGGAGATCACCCCAAATTTCGGTATTTTCTCGCTGCCGGAGGCCACAGGCGATCGCTACCCAGAGGAGAGTCAAGGCCAAACTCAGCCAGGGAGCTGTCCTGACCAGGGGGGCTTGGAAAAAAACAGGCACAGAAACCAAGAAGCCCGACGCGAGGCAAATTAGCAGGGGAATATTGCGGCGGAGATCCTGTTGTCGCTTGAGAACATACACTGCACCGACAGAGAAAAGAGGATGGTTCAGCAAAACAAAGTGGTTTGTAACAATAACTTGTAAATATTTATTAATGAATTTTAACTTATGACTCCCGATTTTCTCATAAAGAGGACGGGAAATTTGCCTGATTTTGCCATTTCTGAGGGGCGATCGCCGAGGATTTAACCTCCGAGTGGGGAATCCCCAGGCCGGATTTTTCTAAAAGCTAGTCAAGGTCAACCAGATTGACTAGAGTAGTTGAGGCAGATTTACCCGACGCCCAAGGGAAGCGACATCAATGCTCAAAAAAAAGCAACAACGGCACTGGTTTGAGTTCAGCAGTATGGTGGCCCTCGGCTTGGTTCTATTTCTGTTGATTAGCTTTTGGCATCTGCGCATCAATGCGGCAACGCCCGAAAATACGTTGGCGATCGCCCCGGTACAGTTCAATTGGTTCCAAGGGATTATTTTAGGATTGGTGCAAGGCTTAACCGAATTCATCCCCATCAGTAGCACTGCTCACCTCAAGGTGATCCCCGTGGCCCTCGGTTGGCCCGATCCAGGGGTGGCTCTCACCGCCGTGATTCAACTGGGGAGCATCGTCGCTGTGCTGGGTTATTTCTGGCAAGATTTACGGCAGGTCATTGGTGGGGCCTGGCAAGCTTGGCAACAAAAAGATTGGCAAAAACAAGAGTGGCGCATGTTTTGGGGCATTGTGTGGGGGACTTTCCCGATTCTTGGTGTGGGTCTGCTGCTGAAAATTTTTGTCCCTAACTATGACGCGTCACCGTTGCGCAGCTTAACCGCCATTGCGATCGCCTCCATTGTGATGGCGATTTTGTTAGCCCTTGCCGAACGTTATCCCCGGCACCAACGCGCCTTTGACCAGCTCAGCCTCAAGGATGGTATTCTCATGGGCTGCGCCCAAGCCCTCGCTGTCATCCCCGGAGTGTCGCGGTCTGGTTCGACGATTACAGCGGGTTTGTTTATGAATCTAGACCGAGCTACGGCGGCGCGTTTTTCGTTTCTGCTAGGGATTCCGGCTATTACCATCGCTGGCCTGGTGGAATTCCAAGGGTTAGTGAGTGGGGGATTAACAACGGTGCCGCCCCTCACCCTGATTGTCAGTCTGATTTCTTCAGCGGTGTTTTCCTACTTGGCGATCGCCTGGCTGATCCAATTTCTCCAAAAACACCAAACCTGGGTTTTCGTCTGGTATCGATTGGGCTTTGGTATGATCATCTTGGCATTAACCCTGCTGCGTTAACCCATGAGCGTCTCCACCATCAAGCCCGCCCAAATTTGCCACGTTGTCCCCGATTCCATTGCCGCTGAAATTGGCTTTGAGGCTGGTGATGCCCTCGTTTCCATCAATGGGATGAAGCCGAGGGATCTCATCGATTATCAATTTCTCTGCGCCGACGAATACCTCGAATTAGAAGTCCTCGATGCTAAGGGGAAATCCCATCACCTCGAAATCGAAAAAGACTACGACGAAGACCTGGGTTTAGAGTTTGAAAATGCCCTCTTTGACGGTTTGATCCAATGCAATAACCGCTGTCCCTTTTGCTTTATCGACCAGCAGCCCCCCGGCAAACGCCAAAGCCTCTACTTAAAAGATGACGACTATCGCCTCAGCTTTCTCTATGGCAGTTATCTCACCCTGACCAACCTGACCGAGCGGGAATGGCAACGCATTAACCAAATGCGCCTCTCGCCCCTGTTTGTGTCCGTCCATGCCACTGAGCCGGAGATTCGTCGGCAACTCCTCAAAAATGACCGCGCCGGGGAAATTCTCACGCAACTCCAATGGTTTGCGGATCATCGCTTACAAATCCACGCCCAAGTCGTCGTTTGTCCTGGGATCAACGATGGGCCTCATTTAGAAAGAACATTGCGGGATTTGGCTGAATTTCACAGGGGAGATTTACCCGCTGTGATTTCGGCAGCGGTGGTGCCGGTCGGTTTAACTCGTTTTCGCCCTAATTTGACGGAACTGAGCCCCGTTGATCAGGCCAAAGCCCAGGAAGTGATCGCCCAGGTGACAGCGCTCCAGGCAGAGTTCCGGGAACGGTTTCAAACGAATTTTGCTTGGCTGGCCGATGAGTGGTTCCTGATTGCACGGGCAGAACTGCCGCCGGAGTCCCATTACGAAGACTATCCTCAACTGGGGAATGGGGTGGGTTCGATTCGCCAGTTCATCCGGGATTTTCTCAACACCGCCGATGAGACTTTACCGTCGGCGATCGCCAAACCCAAGCACTTCACTTGGGTCGTAGGGAATGCCGTAGAACAAGCCTTTGAACCCCTTGTCGCGCGTCTAAACCAAGTGGAAAATTTAACGATTACCCTAGCAGCCTTAAATAGTGACTACTGGGGCCAGGCGATTACGGTTACCGGACTGCTCACGGGGGAAGACTTGATTAAAAAACTGGCTGGCCGAGATTTTGGCGATGGCATTTTGCTCCCGACGGTGATGCTTAAGCACGATGAAGCCAAATTCCTCGATGATAAAACGGTGGCAGAAGTGGCGATCACCTTAGAGACCCCCATCTATGCTGTAGAAAATGTCTTAGATTTGATGAACCGCTGTTGTCAAGATTAACAGTTCACAAAGAAGATTATCGAAACATTAAGAATTAAATGCTTCTTCAGTAAATAGAGTATGTTTGCTTTTCTAATAAAAGAGGAGGCCGATGCCAGCAGGTAGCATTTACAAATGGTGCTGCTCGTTTTTGGTGCTCGGTTGCATAAAGCTGGCCCTATGAATATTGAAGCGCTTCTCAATGACTATGCCTTGGGACAGAGGTTATTTCCCAGGGAACGGTTTACTGCCGCAAACTTGACTGGGTTAGACCTAGCCCATACCAACTTTACCGGAGGAAATTTTGTTTCTGCCTCCCTCGCAAGGACGAATTTGCACCATTGCCATCTACGTCAGGCCAACCTCAAACGAGCTTTTTTATACGGCGCGAACCTTAGCTATGCCAAATTAGACCAAGCCGATTTGACCGGCGCGGATCTCACGAAAGTTAATCTCCAGGGGGCGACCTTAACCCAAGCAACCCTAAATCACGCCCAGCTCAGTGGGGCCATTATGCGTTGGGTCACTTTTTTCATGGCAGATCTCCAAAATGTGAATCTCTGTGGCGCCAATTTAACGGGGGTCAATTTTCGCGGGGCCAATTTAACAGGAGCGGATCTCAGTTGGAGTAATTTGAGTGAGGCGAAGCTCAGTGGTGCGATTTTGCAGGAAACAAATTTACAAGGCATACAGTTACAGGCCGCCTATCTCAATGGTGTTGATTTTCGGCGGCAGGATTTTAGTGGTCTCAATTGTGCTGGAATTCTTTTCTGCGGTGGAAAAGGCCACGATATGAACTTGGTGGGAACCAATTTAACTGGAGCCAAACTGCGTTTTACAAGTTTTGTCCGGGCCAATTTCTCACGGGCATCTCTGCACCAAGCTGATTTCCAACACGGAAATTTAACCGCCGCTAACTGTCAATATGTAGAGGCGATCGCCAGCAATTTTCAGCAAGCAGAATTAGTTTCGACGGATTTTCGGCATGCTCAACTCCAAAGGGCCGATTTTCGGGGCGCAAATCTCTGGGGAGCCAATTTCGCCCGTGCTGACCTCCGGGGAGCCAAGTTTCAGGGCGCTAAACTAAATCAGACAAATTTCCAAGGGGCTGTTTTTGAATTCGATCCCCGCACACAGACTCTCCTTGCTTCGTAAGGGAAAGTACAAGATCAAAATTATCCCAAAGCGGACTATAATCCTGGGGAACTTGTTACGTTACAAAAGTTAATGGACGCCCAAACGATTGTATTTTGCGACTTTGACGGCACAATCACGACCGTCGATACCTTCGGCGATGCCCTCGGTAAATATGCGCCGGAGGTGGCCGCTGACATTCTTCCGGGCTTGTATAACCGCAAGATTACGCTCCGGGAAGGGGTACGCAAAATCCTCGAAGCGATTCCCTCGGAGTAATTTGCTGCTTTTGTCGGCGAGGTGGATGATAAGCCTGTGCGTCAGGGCTTCAGTGATTTTCTCCAGTTTTTAGGCGATCGCCAAGTGCCGATTGTCGTGGTCTCCGGCGGCCTCGTGCCAATGGTAGAGCGGGTTTTAGCGCGCCCCGGTACCGATGGCAACCCCCTGCATGATCACATTGAAACGGTTGCCGCGATGAATATTGATACCTTTGATCCCTATTTCAAAATTATTGCGCCCTTTGAAGGGGGGACAGAAATGGTGGAAAAAGTGCAAGTGATGGGGAAGTATAAATACCAAAAGGCGATCGCCATCGGGGATTCCCTGACGGATATCAATATGGCCCTCAAAGCAGATTTGGTTTTTGCCCGCGATCGCCTCCAGCAATATCTGGATGAAGAAGGCAAAACTTACGTGCCTTGGGAAACCTTTGATGATATCCGCCATTACCTCGAAACCAACGGTTTTCCGGCCTAGTAAGCGCCTTTGCCAAAAAAGACGATCCGCACCGTTTCTAGCAGAATATCGAGATCGAGGTTCAAAGACCAATTGTCGATATAGTACAAATCTAGCCGTGCCGCATCATTAAAATCACTCAGATCAGAGCGGCCCGAAATTTGCCAGAGCCCCGTGATCCCCGGCAATACCTGATGGCGGATATGGTGCCATTCGTCAAACCGTTCCACATCCCGCAATGGTAAGGGGCGCGGCCCCACCAAACTCATCTGGCCCAGTACCACATTAATTAATTGGGGCAACTCATCAATACTGGTGCGGCGGAGAAATTTACCCAGCTTGGTAATGCGGGGATCGTCTTTAATCTTGAACAATACCCCATCTTTCATTTGATTTTGCGCTTCTAGTTGGGCCTGCAACTGGGGTGCATCGACGACCATTGTCCGAAATTTCCACATCTTGAAGGGTTTGCCATTGAGACCCGCCCTCGGTTGCCGAAAGAAAATTGGCCCCGGTGAATCGAGACGAATGGCGATCACCACGCCGACCAACAGCGGTGAGATTAGCAGTAGACCCAACCCTGCACCCAGGAAATCAAACCAGCGTTTCAGGCGATAATCCCAACACAATAACAAAGGCGTTTCAATGCGGAGGGTGGGAATTCCCGCGAACATTTCCGGTAAGCCCCGACGATAAAGCATTTCCCGACTAGATGGCATCAAACGAATCGCAATCCCCGCACTGCGCAAGTGCCAAAACAAATGGGAAGCCAACTCTGTTTCCGGCAAGTCTTTGACTAAAACCTCCTGGGCGCCTGACTGACGAATTTGGGCAATGGTGGCCTGGGTGCCGGCCATGGAAGCGAGGGCAGCACCAACAATTTTGTAATGGGGACGTTTTTTGATCACCCGCTTGAGGCAGTCCAACTGTTTTGCCGGTGCCACCAAAAAGACATTTACCGGCGGTGCTTGGCGATCAAACTGCCGTAGGATAAGGGTCAGAATAAAGCGAAAACCTACAACAAAGGCAATGCTGAGAAACCACGCCGTAATAAAAAGTGAACGGGGCGGATCCAACATTGGATTGTGAAAATAACTGCCGACCAAGAACAAACCATAGACCAAGGTGATAATCCAGGCGGCGCGGGTGTAGTTCTGGGGAGCCGGAGGGAGGCGATAGAGATGATTTCCAAAGAAAAAACAGAGGGTGACAATGGCAAAAATCCAGAACAGACTGGGAATATCGAGCCACACCCACCAGACCAGATCTGCCGGAATGGGTGAATAAAAATTATTAATGTAGTCCGCGAGTTGCCAGGCGATCGCCAACCCCAACAGATCACTACCCACCAGCAATAAACCCCTTTTCCAGCGGCCTTGGGCAGTTTTTAACCAGTGGAGCGGATGAATCGCGCGGATATCCTGGGTGGGAAGGGGAAACGGAGACTTGGGCATGGATCGAGGCCATCAATTGGCAATACAAAGAAAAATACTTAAAATCCCTCAGGGGTGGGCAGAATTTGAAAAGAATTAGGGCGATCGCCGCCGGAGCAGTTGCCAACCAAACAGCAAAATAAACGCCCCATTGTGGATGAGATAACGTTTCCAGAGGCGACGGGGTTCTTGGAGCAGTCGATAAAGCCACTCCAAACCCAGGGGCCTCAACCAGTGGGGGGCCTGGGAAACCGTACCCGCATGGAAATCAAAGGCAGCCCCCACCCCCAACAAAACGGCATTAAGGTGAGGGCTATTTTCAGCCATCCATTTTTCTTGCTTCGGGCAACCCAAACCGACGAAAACCAGCTTCGCGCCAGATTGTTCGATGCGCTGTCTTGTGGCGATCGCCTCGGCGGAGGTTGGTGACCGAAAAGGGGGCGCTTCCACTCCGACAATTTGCAAATTGGGAAATTTTTCTAAAAGATTTTGCTGCAATTTTTCGAGGGTTTCTGGGCGACTGCCGTAAAGATACACCAGAAGTTTCTCCTGGGCAGCCATGGCGCAACAATGGAGCATCAAATCCGGCCCATAAACCCGGGTCGCCTGGGGATAACCCAACCATCGCAACCCCCAAACTAACGGCATTCCGTCCGGTGTCGTCACCAAGGCTTGGTTGATAATTTTTTGAAACCCTCGATCCCAGTAGCCCGTCATCACCATGTGTACATTGGCGATCGCCCCATAACCAAACGTTCCATCGCGGATCGCCGCCGCAATTTCGGCCCAGGCCCGTTGATAATCTAGGCAATGCACCCTTGTTTTTAGAATGTGCCGCTGGGGAATATCCGTCATCAAAGCCATGGCGATCGCCCGCAAATATCAACGCTTATTCTAAGATGAGGATTACCAGGCAAAAACCTGACCCTTGGTCAAAAAACGTAAACTTTCACCCTCCCATCGTCCCGTTATGACCCTGCTCAAAGCCGTTTTATTTGAAATCAACGGAGTCTTTCTGAACGATACGGCCCTCCAATTTGAGCTGATCGATGACATTTTGCTGGCCGAAAATCTTCGACCCACCGACCGCCTCTATCGCGACAGCAGCCTGGGCAAAAGCGATCGCCGCTGCCTCAAGGAAAATCTTGCACTCCGGGGGCGGGTATTCTCCGAGGTGCAACTGGATAGTCTCATTCAACAAAAATCTGCACTTTACCAAAACAAATTACGGGAAATAAAGCCGTTCCCCCTCTATGAAGACGTTGTTCCCCTAATTTCGGCGATTAAACTCAAAAATATTCCCGTGGGGATTGTAACGGGCTATTGTCGTGCCGATGCCGAATTTATTCTCCAGCAAGCGCAACTTGACCAAGCTTTTGATGTGATTGTCACCGCCGATGAAGTGAAAACGTTTAAACCGAACGGAGATGGTTATCGCCTGGCGATCGCCCAACTGAACCAGAAATTTCCTGACGCTCAAATTCAACCGGAAAATTGTCTCACCGTTGAAGATAATTTCCATGGTATCCAAGCCGCTAAATCCGTCGGTATTCCCGTGGTTGGCGTCGCCCATACCTATCCATTTCATATGTTGCAGCGTTGCAGTAACTGGTGTGTGGACTACCTCAGCGATCTAGAACTCGAACGCATCGATCCCAGTCTTGCGCCCCCCGCAGAGGTGCTAAAATAATTTTTCGTTCTGGGGAATTAGCTCAGCTGGTAGAGTGCTGCGATCGCACCGCAGAGGTCAGGGGTTCGAATCCCCTATTCTCCATCCCCCAAAAAACTTGCCTACAATGGGAGCATTCCGCCGCGAGAGGTCGTGACAATGGCTACCGTAACCCTTGATCTCCAGCCCGTTTTGACCCTGACCCAAGACCAATTTGCCCAGCTCTGTCAGGCGAATCCCGATGCCAAATTAGAACGCACAGCCCAAGGAGAACTTGTGATCATGGCCCCTACTGGTGGTGAAACTGGCAGAGTCAATTTTGAACTCAATGGCCAGCTTTGGTACTGGAATAAACGTTTCGGTTTCGGCAAATGTTTTGACTCCTCGACGGGCTTTGTTTTGCCCAATGGTGCGACGCGATCGCCGGATATGTGCTGGGTCGAAAAGTCCCGCTGGGATAGCCTTACCCCAGAACAACAGCAAAAATTTGTTCCCCTCTGCCCTGATTTTGTCGCCGAATTGCTCTCGCCCAGTGATCTGGTGCAACAGACCCGGCAAAAGATGCAGGAATATTTAGCCAACGGTTGTCGGTTAGGCTGGCTCATTAACCAAGGCGATCGCCAAGTGGAAATTTATCGTCCTGGTCGAACCGTAGAAATTTTAACGACCCCTAAACAGCTTACCGGAGAAGATATTTTACAGAATTTTGTTTTAGATCTCAGTGATTTATGGTGATAGCTTCCCCACAAAAAAATTGGTTTTGCAGCATCTTTAACCGACCCTTTTTAGAAAGTATGGCACCATAGAAGCAATCATCATTGAGATAATGAGAGAAAACACCAACCATGCCGACTATCACCTTCGGAAATCAAACCATTACCTGCAATCAAGGCGATAATTTACGTAAAGTTCTGCTAGCCAACAAAATTAGTCTTTACAATGGCAATGCAAAAACTATCAATTGCCACGGCCTTGGTACCTGCGGCACCTGTGCTGTCGAAATTACTGGCCCTGTTTCAGCCCAGAGCTGGAAAGAAAAAACGCGCCTCTCTCTCCCGCCCCATAACCCAGACAAAGAACGGCGTCTGGCTTGCCAAGTTAGCGTAGAAGGGGATATTACTGTCAAAAAATATGATGGCTTCTGGGGCCAGGGGGATACTGTGGTCAGTGACTGATTGCAACCTTGATCAATATTGATAAAAACCAATCAATTTGGGCGGCGAGACTGGGAAAAACCTAGTCTTTTTCTTTTTTAAAGCCCCTTGACATATCTTGAAAAGGTTAAAAATATCTTAAATAAAGATAAGAAAAAAATATTGTCTTTTTAGGCAACATCAAGCTTGTTTTTCTTGATGTTTTTTCATTAAACAGAAGTGAAAGGTAAGGATATATTTCATTTCTGTAAAGGGCTCATTTTAAGTCTTTTAGGATCGAGGTGTACGGAGAGGGATGATTAAGGAGTTTTTATCGTTATGGTTAGCACTCTTAACACGGCTACGGCTTCTGATGCGAGAACCGAAGCGCTCGTTTTGTGGTTTGAGGAGGTTGGTTCCCTGGATGTGGGTCTGGTTGGCGGCAAAAATTCTTCCCTTGGGGAAATGATTCAGCAGTTACAGCCCCAGGGGGTCAATGTTCCAGGCGGATTTGCGACGACGGCCCACGCCTATCGGCATTTTGTTAAATCTGCGGGCTTAGAGGAAAAGTTGCGGACATTGTTTGCAGACTTGGATACGGATGATGTGGCCAATCTCCAAGCACGGGGGCGGCAGGCACGAGCTTTGATTTTAAATACGCCGTTCCCCCAGGATCTCCAGGTGGCGATCGCCTCTGCTTACAAAAAAATATGTGAGCGCTATGGGGCTAAATCTGATGTCTGCGATCGCTTTGAGGGGGCAGACAAACAAGCCTGCGAAGACAGTGCCCACAACGTCGATGTGGCGGTACGTTCCAGTGCCACGGCAGAGGATTTGCCGGAAGCCAGTTTTGCGGGACAGCAGGAAACTTATCTGAATGTCCACGGTGTCAAGGGCGTTCTCGAAGCCTGCCATAAATGTTTTGCTTCGCTGTTCACGGATCGGGCGATCGCTTACCGGCAGCACAACGGCTTCGATCATTTTGAAGTGGCCCTGTCCGTCGGTGTCCAAAAAATGGTGCGCTCCGATCTCGCCACCTCCGGCGTGATGTTCTCCATCGATACCGAAAGCGGTTTTAAAGATGCTGCATTTATCACCGGAGCCTATGGTTTGGGTGAAAACGTGGTGCAAGGCGCAGTCAACCCCGACGAATTTGTCGTCTTTAAACCGACCCTCAAGGATGGTTACAAACCGATTCTCGAACGACGGCTCGGTAGCAAGAAGATCAAGATGATCTATGCCGACGGTGCCAAGCTCACGAAAAATGTTGATGTTCCCGAAGCCTTGCAAAACAAATTCTGTGTCAGCGACGAAGATGTGTTAACCCTCGCCCGTTGGGCAACCACCATCGAAGAACACTATTCCAACGTCCGGGGTCAATACACGCCGATGGATATTGAATGGGCAAAGGATGGGTTAACGGGTGAACTCTTTATCGTCCAAGCCCGTCCGGAAACGGTGCAATCCCAGAAAGCTGCCAACGTGATCCGCACCTACAAGCTCCAAGAAACAGGTAGCGTCATTGCCCACGGTCGCAGCGTTGGGGAAATGGTCGGTCAGGGGGAAGCCAACGTAATCCTTGATGTGGATCAAATTAAGCTCTTCAAACCCGGTCAAGTGCTGGTCACCCGCCGCACCGATCCCGATTGGGAACCGATCATGAAAAAAGCCTCGGCGATCGTCACCGACCAAGGCGGACGCACCTGTCACGCTGCGATTATTGCCAGAGAAATGGGTATCCCTGCCGTAGTAGGTTGCGGTGATGCCACGACCTTGGTGAAATCCGGTCAAGACGTAACCGCCTCCTGTTGTGAGGGGGAAGACGGCAAGATCTATGAAGGTCTGCTGAAGTTTGAAGTGGAAGAAACATCCCTTGAAAATCTGCCCACCACCAAGACTAAAATTTTGATGAACGTGGGCAACCCCGAACAGGCTTTTTCGCTGTCGCCTTTACCTGCCGATGGTGTTGGTTTAGCTCGCCTAGAATTCATCATTGCCAACCATATTAAAGCCCACCCCAAAGCCCTCATCCACTTTGATGAATTGGAAGATTTGATGGTGAAAAAAGAGATCGCGGAATTGACCCATCTCTATGAAAATAAAGCTGATTTCTTCGTGGACAAATTAGCCAGTGGCATCGCCATGATTGCCGCCGCATTCTATCCGAATCCGGTTGTGGTCAGAATGTCCGACTTCAAATCCAATGAGTATGCAAATCTGCTCGGCGGTCGTCAATTTGAACCGACGGAAGAAAACCCGATGATTGGCTGGCGTGGTGCTTCCCGCTACTACGATCCCAATTATTCTGAAGCCTTTGGTTTGGAATGCGAAGCCTTTAAGATTGCCCGCAATGAAATGGGTCTAACGAATATTATTCCGATGATTCCGTTCTGCCGCACCCCAGAAGAAGGTCGCCGCGTCCTCGCTGAAATGGCAAAACATGACCTCCGCCGTGGGGAAAATGGGCTGCAAGTTTATGTGATGTGCGAATTGCCTTCTAACGTGATTCTCGTGGATGAGTACAGTGAAGTCTTTGACGGTTTCTCCATTGGCTCCAACGATTTAACCCAATTAACATTAGGTTTGGATCGCGATTCTGCGCTGGTTGCCCACATTTTCGATGAACGGAATGAAGGGGTAAAACGCATGGTTCGCATGGCGATCGAAGGGGCGAAAAAATATGGTCGCAAGATTGGTATCTGTGGTCAGGCTCCCTCTGATTATCCAGAATTTGCTGAATTCCTCGTTGAATTGGGCATTGATTCCATCAGTTTGAACCCTGATTCTTTACTCAAAACTAAGTTGGCGATCGCCGCTTTAGAACAAAAACTCGGTCGATAGAGTTACAGGTTGAATCTTTTTATCCCGTATTAATGTCCCTTCTCCAACCACCGTCTTGGGGAGGGGATTTTCCTACGGCCCAATACAATAGCTCAATTTACATTGCCAGTCCTGTCGGTCGGTATTATTGGAACTGAATTATAAAATTCATTCTTTAAGTTTAGACTCCCAGTTCTTCCACAGAATAGGAATAGGATCAATATTGATGTTTATTGGAGATAATTCTTGACATTTATAATGTGAGATAAGAGTTTTTTCTTGTATTTCTAAAAAATCTTCAGATTTCAATGCGCGAATGGTGACATTTGCCAATTTCCAAGGAATAGCTCTCTCTTTAAAGAAAGCCAACTGATGCAGACCATTTTCTGGAGTAATGTCAATTATTACGCCATTGCATCCGATTTCCCAATGATTATTATAGGTGCGATTTTCTAATGCTTGCCTACGTGCTTTTCTACTGCCAACACGATAAACTTCGCCATAGATTTTGCTTACATATTTAGTTTTTTTTATTTTTAAAGAAGAACCTTTATTTTCTGCTTGAAACTTTTTGATGATTGCCGCTGCTCCTTTTTTTGTACAATTTTGAGCGTCGAATTTAGCATAAACTGTCTTTAAGCGACTACTAGGATTTTCAGATATCCCAATAACACAGATTTTACGTGCAATTTTTCGCAACAACTGCTTCAAAATAACTTCAGACGGAATAACTTCAGGTGTTTCAACAATTGTAGAATTGAGTAATGGTTTGTATTTCTCAATAAAATGTTTTTCCGCAGTTTTTAAATCATCTAGATTTAAAATAATCCAATATAATCTAATTGGATATTTTTCATTGATTTGATCCAATTGAAACTTACGATGATGGTTTCTCCACCTTTTTTCTAAATCTTTTGCCTGACCAATGTATTGAATGATATTTTTCGAATCAACAACAAAGTAAATAGCTGGACAATTTGGAAGCTGCCTTAAGTCCGACCACTCGACAAAAGATAGTTTTTCGATTTCTGCACTAATTTTCATGCTGTGATACTCCTTTTATTTGTCCAAATATATTGAAAAACTTCAAATTACTAAACTAAAAATAAACGATGATCGCCGCTTTAGAACAAAAACTTGGCCGCTAGATTCCTCGGTCAAATCCCTTGGCTTTCCCTTCTCCAATCACTAGATTGGGGAGGGGATTTTCCTATGGCCTAATCTGCGTTACCCGTCGTGTCGGTCGTTATCATTGGAATTGTCCACCCTTGCAACGAGGATTTTTTTAACCCCGATGACAGACGCAAAAAACGTTTTAGGAACTGCCCTCCAGCCTTGCAGTACCGACCCCTTAACTGGATTTTATCGAGATGGCTGCTGCACCACTGGCGCGAATGATTTTGGCCGCCATGTGGTCTGTGCAAAAATGACGCCAGCTTTCTTGGAATTCACCAAAAACCAAGGCAACGACTTGAGTTCCCCCGTGCCCCAATACCATTTCCCTGGCCTCAAACCTGGCGATCGCTGGTGTCTCTGCGCTGCCCGCTGGCAAGAAGCCTTTGAGGTTGGTGTTGCGCCTCCAGTTCATCTCGAAGCCACCCATGCTAAAGCCCTAGAAATTGTTCGCCTCAAAGATCTACAGCACCACGCCTTGGTTTCCTAACGGAGCTTGGATTACTGCCTCCAATTCAGGCCAGTCTCTGCCCCTAAACCAAGGGCCGATTACCCCAAATTTTCTCAAACAGTTGAAGGAACATCTTTTCAGGGGAGTCGGCATCTATAATGAACATCGGTTCGCCATTCTGTTTCACCCCTAGCGGCACAATCTCACCCACCATGAAAATTGCCAAGAACATTACCGAATTAGTAGGAAAAACGCCCCTTGTGCAGTTAAATCGTATTCCTGAGCAGGAAAATTGTGTTGCCCAGGTTGTGATCAAATTAGAAGGGATGAATCCAGCCGCCTCCGTTAAAGACCGCATTGGCGTCAATATGATCGAAGCTGCCGAAGCCGCTGGGGAAATCACCCCCGGTAAAACGATTTTGGTAGAACCGACTTCCGGGAATACAGGCATTGCCCTAGCGATGGCCGCTGCCGCCAAAGGCTATCAGTTAATTTTGACGATGCCAGAAACCATGAGTATGGAGCGACGGGCCATGCTCCTCGCCTATGGAGCACAACTCGAACTGACCTCTGGGGATGCGGGCATGAGTGCTTGTATCACCAAAGCCCAGGAAATCGTCGATACCCTGCCCAATGCCTATATGTTGCAGCAGTTTAATAATTTGGCGAACCCCGATGCCCACCGCAAAACTACAGCCCTCGAAATTTGGGAAGATACAGAGGGAAAAGTCGATATGATCATTGCTGGAGTTGGTACCGGTGGCACAATTACCGGAATCGCCGAGGTGCTAAAAAAATATAAGCCCGAATGCCAGGCGATCGCCGTTGAACCAGCCAATAGCCCCGTACTTTCTGGTGGTAAACCCGGCCCCCACAAAATCCAAGGCATCGGCGCGGGTTTCGTCCCCAGTGTGCTCAATCAAACCATCATTGATGAAGTGGTGACGGTAACCGACGAAGCCGCGATTAATTTTGGCCGTCGCTTAGCTAGGGAAGAAGGTATTTTATCGGGCATTTCAACGGGGGCCGCCCTCTGTGCTGCGATCAAGGTTGCCCAACGTCCAGAAAACAGTGGCAAACTCATTGTTGTGATCCAACCAAGCTACGGGGAAAGATACCTGAGTACTCCCCTTTATCAGGATCTCCCTGCCAACGTGATTCATTCGGTTTGAACTCGTTTTTTCACACAATAAAAGCCCCCTACATCGCTAGAGGACATAGAGGGATTTTGAATTTTATTTAATGATTGACTCAATCGAGGCGAATCATCTACTTAATAAACAGCATTTCCTGGTAAGTGGGCAGGGGCCAGAAGCTGTCTGGTAGTTCATTTTCCAACAGATCTGCGTAGCTACGAACCTCATCCATCAGAGGGCGAATGGTGCTCGCGCAATAGTGCATATGCTCTTCTGTAGAAGCAAAATCTTCTTTTTCAAAGGCAGCACTGAGCTTTTCGGTGGCAGCCATCAGGCCATTGGTGAGACTAGAAACCGTTTCTGCACTTTTCTTCTCGAGGGAAATGCCGAGATTCACGAGGGCAGTGATCGTGCCTGACAACTTGGACAGGTATTCCACAGCGGCGGGATAAACCATGGTTTTTGCCATGTTCATCACCAGTTTGGCTTCCACTTCAATGGATTTGATGTACTGCTCAGCGTAAACTTCAAAGCGGCTTTCGAGTTCGATGGGAGTCAGAACCTTGAGCTGGTCAAATAAGGCGACTACTTCATCTTCCTTGAGCACAGGTAGGGCATCAGCAGTGGTGGGCAAATTCCGGAGACCACGTTCTTGAACGGCTTCACGGTGCCATTCTTCGGAGTAGCCATTGCCACCAAAGATCACAGAACCATGGTCGTTCATGATTTCTTTGAGAACCGTGAGAATGGCTTCGCTAATTTCTAATCCCTTCGCCAATTCACTTTCGAGGCGATCGCCAATCCAACCGAGGGAATCTGCGAGGATCGTATTCAACGCCACCAAAGGCCCAGACACAGACTGGCTAGAACCCACAGCCCGGAACTCAAAACGGTTTCCGGTAAAGGCAAAGGGGGAAGTCCGGTTGCGATCGCCCGCATCTTTAGTCAGCTCAGGCAGTACCGCCACACCGAGATCCATAACGCCTTTCTTCTTCGACTCAGAAACAGTGCCGTTTTTGATTTGCTCAAAAACTTCCTCCAACTGAGAACCGAGGTACACAGACATAATGGCTGGGGGGGCTTCATTGGCACCGAGGCGGTGGTCGTTACTGGCATTAGCAATTACCGCCCGCATCAAAGGTCCAAACTTATGGACACCACGGATTACCGCCCCACAGAAGACGAGGAACTGAGCGTTGTCATGGGGAGAATCGCCCGGATCCAGCAGATTACCCTGGGTTGCATTCCCCACAGACCAGTTCACGTGCTTACCAGAACCATTGATCCCGGCAAAGGGTTTTTCGTGGAGCAAGCACATAAAACCGTGCTTTTTCGCCGTGGTTTTGAGGGTGGTCATGATCAACTGTTGGTGATCACTGGCCACGTTTGCCGCTTCAAACACAGGCGCAATTTCAAATTGACCCGGTGCCACTTCATTGTGACGGGTTTTTGCGGGGATACCGAGCTTATACAGTTGCGCTTCCACATCCTGCATAAAGATTTGTACCCGCTCAGGGATGGCCCCAAAGTAATGATCATCAAATTCTTGGCCCTTAGCCGGAGACTTACCAAAAAGGGTACGACCAGCCAAGAGAAGATCCGGACGTTGGTGGGCGAAGTTAGAGTCAACGAGGAAATATTCCTGTTCTGCCCCACAACTGGAATTGACCCGGGCGATTTCGGTGTGACCCAACAATTTTAAAACTTTCTGGGCTGCCTTATTCATGGCATCGATGGAGCGCAGTAGGGGCACTTTTTTATCGAGTGCTTCCCCAGTCCAGGAGACGAAAACGGTAGGAATACAAAGGGTCGAACCATTTTCGGTTTCCATGATGTAGGCCGGACTGGTCACGTCCCAAGCCGTATAACCCCGTGCTTCAAAGGTGTCACGGATCCCACCGTTGGGGAAAGAAGAACCATCGGGCTCCCCTTGTACCAGTACCTTACCGGAAAATTCGGAGATGACTTTTCCATCGCTCTGGACAGAGACGAAACCATCGTGTTTCTCTGCGGTGAGGTTGGTCATCGGGTAGAAGACGTGGGCGTAGTAGAGAGCGCCCTTAGACATGGCCCAATCACGCATTGCTGTTGCCACAGCATCGGCCACGGAAGGGTCTAGCTTTTCACCGGAAGTAATGGTGTTTTTGATAGATTTAAAGACGGCCTTTGGGAGACTGGCCTGCATCTTACTCAGATCAAAAACATTAGTAGCCCAAGCTTCTTCGAGCTTAATGGGCGGTTCACACTTGATGGGGGTACGATTGGTAATTTGCTGAATCGCTTGAACACGGGCGGCGTTTCCAGTCATAGGTTTTTCCGTAGATCTAACCGCACCATACTACCCAAGACTAATCCTAAAAACAGATAAGATCTATACAGAAATCGAATTCACTTTTGTTTTTTTCATCTGCTTTTTGGGGGATTTTTCCAAGCCCAATACCACTGAATCACAAGTTTTTCTAATTCTACCCAAACAAAGAGTAGGGTACTGACCCCCAAACAAATTAACAGTTGCTGGCCAGAGAGACGTTGGGTATCGAAAAATAGCCGTAGGGGTTCGACATAGATCAGCATGAGTTGGAGGATTGTTGTGGCGGCCACGGCAATAATTAGGTAGGGATTCCTTAGGGGATTACTGGTTAGGGTCAGTTGGGTGCGGGAGCGCACGGCGATCGCATGGCCCATTTGCGAAAGGCAGAGGGTCGTGAAGACCATGGTTTTCCAATTATCGGGGTGGGCATTGTAGCTATAGGCCATGAGGGCAATGCTGATCACGGAGAAAATCAAGCCAATGCGCAAAATATAAGCGCCTAGCCCCCGCGCAAAAATACTTTCCTGGGGATTAAAGGGACGGCGTTGCATCACGTCAGGTTCAGCGGGTTCGATGGCAAGGGCCAGGGCGGGTAAACCATCGGTGACAAGGTTCATCCAGAGAATTTGCAGGGGAATGAGGGGCACTTCCGATAAACCGATCAAGGGAGCAGCGGCAATGGTAATTACTTCGCCAATGTTGCTACCGAGAATGTATTGGATAAAGTGACGAATATTCGTGTAAACGACCCGGCCTTCTTCGGTGGCAGCGACAATGGTGGCGAAATTATCATCAAGGAGCACCATGTCACTGGCTTCTTTACTGACATCAGTGCCTGTAATTCCCATGGCAATGCCAATATCAGCTTGCTTGAGAGCGGGGGCATCATTAACCCCATCTCCGGTCATGGCGACAAATTTACCGCGACTTTGGAGAGCCTGGACGATGCGCAACTTATGTTCTGGAGCCACCCGTGCATAGATACTCACGGTTTCGACCATGGCTTCTAGATCGACCTGGGAAAGTTTACTAAGCTCTAACCCTGTGAGGGCCTTGGCGTCTGGGGTCGCAATGCCCAATTGTTGGGCGATCGCCTGAGCCGTAAGTTGGTGATCACCGGTGATCATCACGGGCCGAATCCCGGCGGCGCGACATTTCGCCACGGCCTCTTTGACTTCCGGACGGGGCGCATCCATCATCCCCACTAGGCCCAGCCAAACCATTTCCTGTTCCGCATTTGTCTCGGCTTGGGCTTCTGGTACATGGGTTAAACAACGTTGGGCAAAGCCCAAAACCCGTAAACCTGCCTGGGCCATTTCATTGTTGCGCTGGAGAATCGCGGCCCGATCTTCTGCTTGGAGAGGCAAAACACCCGTGGCGGCTTGGTACATTTGACAGCGCTCTAGCACCAACTCCGGCGAACCTTTGCAGCAGAGCAAATAAGCTGCCGTTGATTCAGCTTGGTCAGGGTTTGGCGTGGCGCAAATAACGCTCATACGTTTGCGTTCCGAGGAAAAGGGAAATTCTCCCAAGCGGGGCCATTCTTTCTGGAGAGCTTCAGCAAATAGATCCCCTTTGCCAGACAGACTCAGTAAAGCCCCTTCTGTGGGGTCACCAATAATCAGCCAATCCTGGTCGTCTTGTTTTAAAACGGCATCATTGCAGAGGACACAAGCCCGTAATAATTGCTGCACTTCGGGATGTTGAGTTGGATTGAGGCTTTGATCCTGGGACAAAAATTCGCCAATGGGGGCGTACCCTTCCCCGGTAACCCGGAGGGACTGGTCTTGGGTTTCTAGGCGCTGTACCACCATTTTGTTCTGGGTGAGGGTACCCGTTTTATCGGAGCAAATGGTATCGACAGAACCAAGGGTTTCAACGGCAGGTAGTTTTCGGATCAGGGCCTGGCGTTTCACCATGCGCTGGGTGCCAATGGCAAGGGTAACGGTAATTACAGCGGGCAATCCTTCTGGGACGACGGCCACGGCCATACTCAGGGAAACTTCGATTAATTCTTTGATGCGACTAAAATTACCCACCTGGAGGCTACCAAAAACCACCACCAAAATCACGAGGATAAGTGAGCCGGTGACTAGAATTTTGCCGAGGTGGGCCATCCGCTTTTGGAGAGGGGTTTGGCTAGCTTTGACGCTTTGGAGCATTTGGGCAATCTTGCCGAGCTCGGTGCTCATTCCAGTGGCAGTGACCAAGATCTTGCCCCGGCCTTGGAGGACTTCTGTGCCTGAAAAAACCATATTTTGGCGATCGCCTAGGGGCGTATCCGCTGCGAGCCCCACTGGACAAATCCTTTTGGTGACGGGGTTGGCTTCTCCGGTTAAGGCTGACTCGCGCACTTGGAGCTGGGCCGCTTCGAGGACGAGACCATCGGCACTGAGTTGGGAACCAGCTTCGATAAACATCAGATCTCCGGGCACCAACTGGGCCGCTTTGACTTCAGAAAATTGCCCCCCACGACACACCCGCACCTGGGGAGAAGACATTTTCTTGAGAGCGGCCAGGGCTTTTTCGGCGCGACTTTCCTGCATGAATCCCAACAGTCCATTGAGAACCACAATGGCCATAATGGCGATCGTATCCTTGAAGGGAACCGTTCCTTCCGGTAAGGCATTGGCACGGAGTTCTACAAAATCAATTACCCCAGAAATTAGGGCCACGACAATCAACATGATCAGCATCACATTTTTAAACTGATCGAGAAAAATTTCCCAAGTATTACGCCCCCGACCAGCTTCGATTTCATTGGGGCCATAAAACTGTTGACGTCGTTCTACCTCCGATCTTTCTAGGCCCTGTTGTTCATCCGTTTGAAATACTTGGAGGACATGGGCGATCGCCTGATGGTGCCAAGGGGCCGCTGGGTCTGGTAAAGAAGTCTTTTCGTGGAGATCACTCACAATCACAATCCAAAAAAAATATCGCTCAAATATTATCCGTAATCATAAAGGTTATCGCTCGAATATTGCTTTACACTGGCAAAAATTATGAATTTTTGTTATACTATTAGTAACGGCCATTTTTCGACAGTAGCAAGACAAAATGTAACGGCTTTTGGCGAGAGTCAAGCAGGCAATAGAAGTTGTGAAATAATAAAAGTAAGGGACTTTGTATTCTGTATCAGAATTGATTTTTCACTAAATTTTTTGGGGCAATAATCGACTGTGATGTCAGCTCCAATGATGTGAACAAGTACCCGCCGAAAGCCGATGACCTAGGCAACAAAAAGACCGTCGAAAAACTGGCTCGGTTTTGTGCAAAATTGGCAGGAGGAAATAAAATATGAAACGCCTATTATTAGCCCTCGCAACCCTCACAATGCTCTTGGCGATCGCCAAGCCAGCTAGGGGCGAAAACCCAGACCACGTAAAACGTCTGTTGGAAACGGGTGCCTGCCAAGGCTGTAACCTCATTGGCGCGGATCTCAGGGAAGCGCACTTAATTGGGGCCGATCTGCGGGATGCGAACCTCAGTTATGCCAACCTCGAAGGGGCCAACCTCGAAGGAGCCGACTTAACGGGTGCGAACCTTTCTGGGGCCGACTTTACCGATGTTTTTCTCACCAATGCGGTCTTAAACTATGCCCGAATCAACCGGGTAAATTTCACCGCAGCACGGATGTATGACACCCATGTTTTTGGGGCTGTGATGGAAGATTTAACCTTAACCGATGCAGAATTGTTTAATACCGATATCAGCGTTGGTGGTAGCTACGAAGACTTTGAATTGCCCGAACAACAATAAAGAGTAATCTGCTATTGTCCTTTCAAGACTGATCGGCGAAAGGCACCATGGCAAGCTCCCGAATATTTTCTCAGAAAGATTTTTATCTACTCGGCATTTGGGTGGGGTTAGGAACGTTATTGCGCTTCTGGAACCTCACCCTTAAGTCTGTGTGGGGAGATGAGTGGGCCACTTTAGTCTTTAGCTTGGGCCATGGTTTCCGGGAGATTCCCTTAGACCAGTTGATTGCGGCAGATCTTCTCCTGACACCACTCCGCTATGAAACTGGCACGAATCTTGCGATAGTCAGCGAGATGCTCCTCAGTGAGAGTAACCATCCGCCTTTATACTACTGGCTGACCCACCTCTGGCTCGATTTGTGGAGTACAGACGGGGAATTAATCAGTATTTTTGTGGGGCGATCGCCTGCTGCTTTTTTTGGGGTTTTACTCATTCTGGTGGTGTTCGGGGTGAGTGCCTGGGTTTTTAAAAATAAATGGGCGGCCCACGGTGGGGCGATCGCCATGGCCTTGTCCCCCTACGCCGTTTATCTTTCCCAGGAGGCCCGTCACTATACCCTGGCCATGATTTGGATGACCCTGTCCTATGGATGCGTTGCGAAAATAATCCAAGCTCAACAACGGTCGCACAAAATTCCGTTTCAAGTGTTATTAGGCTGGCTAATCGTTAATACTTTAGGGGTAGCCAGTCATTATTTCATGGTGCTATCGCTCTTTGCGGAAGGACTCGTTTTACTCTTTTGTTATGGTCAGGATTTAAGAAAAAATTGGCACCAAAAATCTCTTGCAAAAATCTTTTTCCCAGGCTATTGGCAACGGATTTTTTGTGGGGCGATCGCCTCGGCAATTGTCGTTTTTCTGCTGCTCAACCACTGGCAGAGCCAAAATAATGACGAACTGACTTCCTGGCTCAATCAAGACTACGGTTGGGGGTTAGGAAATCTGCTGCCACCGCTCCGTTCCTTGGGGTGGGCCTTGGGGATGATTTTTATGCTACCCATCGAAGCAGATCAAACTTGGTTAGTGGTGGCCGCGGCGATCGCCCTTTTGCTGATTTTGCTCTGGTTTATTCCTAATCTGACAGCGGCATTTCAACAAAGCTGGGCGCAATTAGAAGTCAAAATTTTCACAGGTATTATTCTTGCGAATCTGGTCACAATTCTTGGTATTACCTATGTGCTGAAATTGGATATTACCCTAGCCCCTCGCTACCATTTCATTTATTTCCCGGCGTTAACGATTCTATTGGGATTTTTCCTGGCGCAGATGGGAAAAAATATTGCCTGTTCTAAGTTATTCTGGCCCCAAAATTGTCGTCTCAGTGCCCTAATGATTGTGGGTTTAATGGGTTTAAGTAGTTTGTGTGTCAATGTCGATCTTGCCTACCGAAAGCCCGAAAATAATCAGGCGATCGCCCAAATCCTCCAACAAAATTTAGACTGGAATGACCCTCAAATTTTTGCGACCCATTACTATGAAATTGCCGTAACCCGCACCCAGATGGGCCTTGCCTGGGCTTTGCATCACCTCGATCCCAGCCTGCAACCTCGGTTTTTAATTCTCGATAACTTTTTCAAACAGGATACAGCCGCCAAAGTCCTTGCTGAAACTGCGACTCAGCTCACGACACCAACCCAGATCTTGATGTTTAATACCCATTTTGCGCCCCCAGAATCCATCTGTCCGTTGCAACCAGAAGCAAGGCAAAAAGTGACCGGATATCGCTATCGTTTGTATTTTTGCGATCCTTCTTCTAATTAATTTCCCCATCACCAAAAAAAAAGAGACCTACCCATGGTAAGTCCCTTGTCAGTTAAGTTAGATATTTTGAAAAACCAAATGAATCTTAGGATTCAAACAAGACGTTAGGCCGCTGCGAGGTTAGCCGCCACGAAATCCCAATTCACAAGACTGGTGAGGAAGGTGTTGATGTAGTCGGGGCGACGGTTTTGGTAGTCGAGGTAGTAGGCGTGTTCCCAAACGTCCATGGTGAGGAGGGGAGTTTGGCCTTCGGTCATGGGGTTGCCAGCATTGCCGGTTTTAGTGACCTTGAGGGTGCCATTGTCGAGGACGAGCCAAGCCCAACCACTACCAAACTGGGTGCCACCAGCGGTTTTGAAAGCCTCAACGAATTTATCAAAACTACCGAAGTCGGCGTTGATTTTGTCGGCGAGGGCACCAGTGGGTTGACCACCGCCACCGGGCTTCATGCAGTTCCAGTAGAAGCTGTGGTTCCACGCTTGGGCAGCGTTATTAAACAAACCTGCTTTGGCGGGATCTGCAGCTACGGCTTTGATTACGTCTTCGATACTTTTGCTATCCATGTCGGTGCCAGCTACGGCATCGTTGTACTTGGAGACGTAGCTCGCATGGTGCTTATCGTGGTGAAATTCTAAGGTGCTCTTCGAGATGTGGGGTTCGAGGGCAGTGTAATCGTAGGGTAATGAAGGTAGTTCGTATCCCATGGTGGTGTTTTCCTCGTTGGAGTTTGCAGGATGCTTCAGAGATTTCCTATCTCAGGAAGATTCTGAAGTGAGAGTTGTTCGTAGAACGTACTGATCGAGATCTTAGCATGAACATTTACCGACCCTGGGTAGAGACATCCGCACCCTGATCCGCTGTGGGGCGATCGCCAAAACCTGATTTTTACTGCGACAGTTGGGCACAATGCACCACGACAAAAGACCCCTGGGCGATTGGGCACCAGAGGTCTTTGATTTTCTGAAGATAGTTTTTTCGATGGAGATAACCGGACTCGAACCGGTGACTTCTTGCATGCCATGCAAGCGCTCTACCAACTGAGCTATACCCCCTTAGGCACGGATAATATATTGCCCTAACTATTTTAGGCTTGTCAAGCTTTGGGGGAAAAAGTTTTGGCTCACCCTAGCTCATTTGGGCTTCGGGGACGGCTTGCTGGTGGTTTTGGGTGATTTCGACATAGATATGTTCGAGCTGAATGCCTTGGCGGGCAATGGAATCGATGGGAATGCCCTGAAAAATATCGAGAATGTCTGAAAGTTCTAAGGCTTCTGGTAGCCAAAAGGCGAGATCGCCACCATAGTCCCGTTGGGTAAAGCCGGCGGCGGTGCCTTTGGCGATCGCCCCTTCTCTGTCCGTCGTTTGCAGCAGGACAACTTCCTTGGCGGGAATCCGTTGGCGTAGTTCCGGAAGCGTCCCCTCGGCGATAATTTGTCCCCCTTTCAGAATGCCAATGCGCTGGCAGAGTCGCTGGGCTTCATCTAAAAGATGGGTTGTCAGCAAAATTGTCATGCCTTCATCCCGGAGCCGCTGGATCAGTTGCCAAATTTCATAGCGGGTTTCGATATCTAGGCCCGTGGTCGGCTCATCTAAAATCAGCAATTGGGGTCGGTGCATCAGGGCAATGGCAATGTTCATCCGCCGTTGCATCCCGCCACTGAGGGTTTCGACAGGAGCACCGTGGCGATCGCCAAGTCCTACAGCCTCTAGACAAGCGCCGATCTGCGCCTGACAATCCTGTTTCGACAGCCCATAGATGCGACCATAAAACCGGAGATTTTCCGCACAGGTCAGGGTTTTGTAGAGCAAATTTTCCTGGGGGGCGACACCGATAATCTTTTTCGTGGCCTCAGAAAGGGGAGAAGCGGCAATTTCAATGGCACCACCGTCGGCCTGGAGTAAATTACACAGGATATTGATGGTTGTGGTTTTTCCGGCTCCGTTCGGCCCCAGGAGGCCATAAATTTCCCCGGTGTCGATCCACAAATCGAGGCCCCGGAGCACCGGGCGTTGGCCATAGGATTTTGTGAGGTTGTTAATTTTCAACATAGGCGATCGCCTTTTTTCCCAATCTTAATGCTGTAATTTAGCCTTGCTCTGGTACACCGAGGGTTGTGACATAGAGCACCGCCTCATCATCGGGAATGCCGAGAACCTCATTGACTTGATCATCAAAGAAGCCTCCAATGCCACTGACCCCCAAGTCTAGCTGGATTGCGGCAAGGTTTAAACGTTGTCCCAATTGGCCTGCATCCATGTGTAAGTATCGATAGGCGCGATCGCCATAGCGACTGACTGCTGCCCCTAGATCTGCCGTGTGGAAAACCAAGGCCGCCGCATCCCGACCCAAATCTTGACCTAAACAAAGGTAATGCAACTCTTCGCGAAAATTTTTAAAGCGTATTTGCCGCAGTGCCTGGGCCTTAGGCGCATAGTAATAGCAACCCGCCTCTAAGCCTTCTACCCCAGAAACCGCCACAAAGGTCTCGATCAAACTCAAGTCAAAATAGTCCGGGTCGCCTAGTAGACCCTGTTCTCCATAGTCCTCAGGATGATAGGTAAAGTGGAGTATCAGTTGCAATTCTTCGAGGGTGAGATCTTCCCCGGTGTAGGCCCGGGTCGAGCGCCGTTTTAACAGGGTTTCTTCTAAATCCTCCTGGTCTTCGCCCCAGTCAATGCGCTGACGATAACGATTTTCGGCATCAGTATTTGCGAGGGAAACCTTTAGGCAAAATGGAAAATTATATTTGTCTTCTAACAGATTCGGTTGGTGGGGGGGCACCGAAGACTTGGCCTGAATCATCGAAGCTTCATGGAGGGCTTTGAGTAGCTCGTCCTCTGCCAAATCAGGGTAATTGAAGGACACCGGGGAGGGTAAGGCGGTTTTGCCGTGACTGGTTGCTTGGGGTTGTGGATTGAGGGCCATAATGCTGGTCACGGCCTCTGTTTCACCGTCGAGATAGAGGAGTTGATTCATCAGGCGATCGCTAAACCCACCGATGAGATGGGGGCGAAATCCATGGGCTGTGGCCGCCAGGTTCACATTGCCTAGCAAATGGCCCGTATCTAGAAAAATGCGACGGTAAGCCCGGGCTTCATAGCGCCAAGCCGAGCGATAAAAAATTGCTGTCGTTACTAGCGCGAGTTGGGTTTTTTCGAGGGCCGGATGGCGAAAGCAAGCTTCTTGGAGATCGACCCAACAGTGGTTATCCCAAAAGCGCAATAGGGTATGGGTTTGGGGCTGGTAGTGGTAAAGGCCCGCCGGGAGCAATTCAGTGCCCCGGGAGATGAGATACAGTTCCGCCGGATACAGACCCCCCGCCGAAGGGGCCGTTCTGAGGTAAACAAAATCTCCCCCAAAAGTCGGAATTTTGGCGGTCAGCCCGTAGCTCAACAATAGTAGATAGGACAGGTTTTCCCATTGGGGCTCATTGCGGTCAAGTTCTAAATAGGGCTTGAGATCGTAACTGGTGCCAATTTTGTAGCCTTTGAAGGGACTCGGCTGCTGGGACCAGTCTAGGGATTTGCCCCGCTTGGAAAGGGTTTGGGGATCGTATTTGGTGCGTTGGTGATAATGGGCTGAGAGGGCTAAAGATCGGCTCATTTTTTCCCGAAAGCAAGAAAACTCTTCCATTATCCCCCTTGCTTCCCCCTTGACGGAAACTTTTTTCCCGGCGATCGCTTCTTTAGGTAGCATGAAAGGCAAGGCGATCACCCTTTGGAGTTTTCGGTTATTGACTATGAAAATCACTGCTTTACGATCGATGCTGCTACTTGGTTTGTTCAGTAGTGGTGGCATCCTGCTTGCTCCCTCCCCCAACCAAGCCCAGACCCTCCTGGCCCAAGGAAATCTTACCCTTGCCTTTGGCCTTAACCAAGCGAAAAATCTTGCCCGCCAAGCCGCAGAGGATGCCAATGGTGGCCTGAGTCAATATCGGGCCGAACCTTCCATGCATGGTGATCCCTTGGCGTCCCCCTATGTGGACAATGGCGATGGCAGCTATACTTTCACCTTCCGGGGACGGCAACCGGCATCCACGGATTATGTCTACGAAACCGTCGTCACTGTCGCTGACGATGGCACCGCAACCATTGATTACAACGGGCCAATTCGCTCTGATAATTTCAACAGCACCAATATCGCTGCGGCGAGCCTCGACCTCAACCAGGCGAAGAACCTCGCCCGCCAAGCTGCTGAACGGGAGAATGGTGGTCTGAGTCAATATCGCGCTGAACCCTCCATGCATGGTCTAGCAGAGCAATCTCCCTACGTTAGCAATGGTGACGGCAGCTATACTTTTACCTTCCAAGGCCGCCGTCCCGAATCCCTTGATTACACCTACGAAACAGAGGTCAAGGTGCTGACGGATGGGAGTACCCAGATTCTTTACAATGGCGACGTGCGTACCAGTGACAGTACCGTAGATTCCGGCGCGACTATTGTTGATCTCAATCAGGCGAAGAACCTCGCCCGTCAAGCTGCTGAACAAGAAAATGGCGGTTTGAATAACTACCGGGCTGAACCGGCAATGCACGGCAATCCCAATGAGTCTCCCTATGTACTAAATGCCGATGGGAGCTACACGTTCACCTTCGAGGGGCGTAGACCCGGCTCCGTTGACTACACCATTGAAAGCGTTGTGACTGTTACCCCCGATGGCACCGTAACCATCAACTCCAACACGAGTCTGTAAACGGCCCATTTCACTGGGAAACAATTAACGGCGAGACCTTCCCAGGGAGGCCTCGTTTTTTGTGTCGGGGCTGTCTTGATGGAAAATTGCTTACAATTTCTAAACTCCCCTCAACAATGTCTTGTCTTGGCCATGGCTACCTTGAATTCAGTGCCTTTATTGCAAGATCCTGAGCGATTGCAACAACGTCTCCGGGAAATTCCAACGGAGCCTGGGGTTTATTTTATGCACAGTCGTCAGGGAGATATTCTCTACATTGGCAAATCCAAAACCCTGCGGAATCGGGTGCGGTCTTATTTTCGGGATGCCCGCTTGCATTCGCCCCGCATCGAAATGATGGTGCAGCAGGTGGCGGACATTGAATTCATTGTCACGGATACGGAAGCGGAAGCTTTGGCCCTCGAAGCAAACCTGATTAAGCAGCACCAGCCCTATTACAACGTGCTGCTCAAGGATGACAAGAAATATCCCTATGTGTGCATCACCTGGTCGGAAGATTATCCGCGTTTTTTTATTACCCGCAAACGCCATATCGGCAGCAAAGGCGATCGCTACTATGGCCCCTATGTGGACACAAGGTTACTGCGGCATACTCTGGGCTTAATGAAACGGATTTTTCCGCTGCGGCAACGGCGACAACCGCTGTTTAAACATCGACCCTGTTTGAACTACGATATTGGCCGCTGTCCGGGGGTTTGTCAGCAGTTGATTTCCCCCCAGGAATATCGACAGACGGTGCAAAAGGTGGCGATGGTCTTCCAAGGGCGCAGCGGAGAATTGATTGAAACCTTGACGGCCCAGATGGCCCAGGCGGCAGAGAATCTCCAGTTTGAAAAGGCGGCCCAAATCCGCGACCAAATCAAAGCAATTGGTGCGCTCAATGCCGATCAAAAGGTGAGTTTACCGGATGATCGGGTGTCCCGGGATGCGATCGCCTTGGCTGCCGATGAACATCACTGTGCGATTCAACTTTTTCAAGTACGGGCGGGGCGACTGGTGGGAAGATTAGGCTTTTTTACGCCCTTACCAGAAAATTTGGGGCCAGATTTAACAGTGGAGTATGGCAAAATCCTCCAGCACGTTTTGGAAACCCACTATGCAAACGTGGACGGGGTGGAAATTCCGGCGGAAATCTTGGTGCAATACCCCCTCCGAGACCAGGAATGGCTTGAAAAGTTTCTGGGTGATCGCCGGGGCAATAAAGTGCAAATCCGCCAACCCCAACGGCAACTGAAGGCGGATTTGATCGCGATGGTAGAACGCAACGCCCAATACGAACTAAGCCGCACCCAACGCACCGCCACCAAGAATTTAGCGGCCCTCGAAGATTTAGCGAGTCTCTTAGATTTACCAGAATTGCCCAAACGCATCGAAGGCTATGACATTTCCCACATCCAGGGGTCGAATGCGGTGGCCTCCCAGGTGGTTTTTATCGACGGCATTCCTGCCAAACAGGACTATCGCCACTACAAAATTAAAAATCCTGAGATTCACATTGGCCGCTCCGATGACTTTGCCAGCATGGCGGAAATTATGCGACGGCGCTTTAAAAAAGGCTTGGAAAAAGACTGCCCCGATTTGATCATGATTGATGGCGGGAAAGGCCAATTATCCACAGTCATGGGAGTTTTAGAGGAACTCAACCTCGCCGATAAATTAAATGTGATTAGCCTCGCCAAAAAACAAGAGCAGGTCTATCTACCCTACGAATCCAATCCCCTTAAAAGTGAAAAGGAACAGCCTGGCATTCAACTTCTCCGCCGGGTGCGGGATGAGGCCCACCGTTTTGCGGTCAGTTTCCATCGCCAACAGCGTCTCAAGTCCAGCAGGCGATCGCAATTGGATGACATCCCTGGTTTAGGCCACCACCGCAAAAAACAACTTCTGGCCCATTTCCACTCCCTCGACTATCTCCGGGAAGCCAAACCCGAACAAATCGCTGAGGTCAAAGGGATTGGGTCACACCTCGCTCAGGAGATTTACGATTACTTTCACCCTTCATAAGGCTCTGGAGACCAATTAAAAGTCTTACAGGCTTCTAGTATATTTTCTGCTGCTTGACACACTACTTTACTTTGATACAGATTATCCATTTTCTGAATGATACTTTCTTTATTATCCCACTCCTCAAATTTTGAATATTTAGAAAAAATCCGCGTATATCTTGCTTCAGGCCTTAAAGATCGATCAGAAATTTCATTGAAACCATCAATTTTTTTGTCGAAACCATGATTCCTTAAATGTTTGAGGAAAGCTGTTCTTAAAGAGGGAAGATCGAAAGGTCTAACTTCAATGATGATTCCAATTTTATCTTTTTGTGCAGGAAACCAAAAAGCAAAGGGTAAATTATTACACCATTTTTCTTCACCTGCTCCTTTTAAAGTCTTCCCCAAAGAATCATTCAGTTTTTTGGGAATAAACCAAGCACTTTTTCCGTTGATAAAAATTTCTTCCACATCAATGCTTTGAATGAATTCACGTGCAGAATCTTCAAATTCGGTGTCTTCTTTGTATTCATAAATTAAATCCAAGGCTTCTTTATGATCTTTGTAAATTTGCTTGCATAAATTCTTGACTTCTAAATTTTCCATGGTAAGCAGTTCCAGAGTTTTAAGGTAGTAATAGATAAAATCATAAACTTTATCACTGATATTTTCTTTCTGCAGTGAGACGACAAACTTGAGGGTTGTCAGTATTTGGTGGTGGGATAAGACTCCATATTTCTCATGGGATGCTTCTTCCCCATCTATTGTTAGAAGAATAGGAATAATTCGATAATTTGTATATTCTTTCTCTACAATATCAAGATATTTTTGCAGTTGACTTTTTGAATGGCCACTATGAACCTTATTTTCTATTAGGACGCATATTTTATTTTCATTGCTGATGATCAGGATGTCGATTTTTTTCCACTCACGTCGAATCTCAAAATCTGTGTAAAATAATTTTTCGATATCAAAAACAGATAATGAAGTATCGATATTTTCATTATTAACAATAATTTCAGCTAAGATTTTCTTTAAAAAAGCGTAGCCTAATTTATGATTTTCATTTGGTGTCAAAAGCCATGCAAGAATATTTGAATGCCGAATTTCATATTGATCGACTTTAAGAACTTTAAGGGGATTGAATTCGTTGAGTTGGGCTTCTAATTTTTCTAAATCGTAGTTATTGGCAACGAATTTCTGAAGGTTTATGATCTGATCTTGCATTTTTTAATCTCTCAGGGTGAATTCCCCGCTCCTTGGGGCGTAAGTGTTAGAGCGGTAGTGCGTTCCAAAGGAAAAATTCCGTAATGCCCCGTCCGCTCGCGGCGGGGATAGGAATTTTAGCGCTCCGCTCCCGATTTTTTACTTCGCATAAACTTTTTTAACTACCTTAGCTAATCGTTCCATTGCCATTTCAATCTCACTGTCCGTGGCTGTCAAACTAATGCGGAGACATTGCTGCTTGTGAGGCCAGTCTTCCCGGAGACCAGGGAAAAAGGGACTGCCGGGCACGGCAATCACGCCCACTGCTTTTAGTTCTTGGTACAGTTCCCAGTCGGTCATCGGCAACTCATCAAACCACAACCAAGCAAAAATCGCCCCTTCCCCTCGGTGGAGATACCAGGGCACATCTTTAGGCATCGCCCGATCTAAGGCCGCTTCGAGGATTTGAATCTTGTTTTGGTAGTAGGGTCGGATCACCGTTTCGGCGATATTTGCCAAAGCTCCCGATTGGATCGCCCGGGCGGCGATCGCCTGACCATAGCGCGACGAATGAATGCAAGCATTGGTTAAAAAGGCCTGTAAAACTCCGATAAAACGCGGTTCCCCAATGGCAATCCCTACCCGTTCTCCCGGCAAGCCCGCTTTAGAAAGACTTAGGCAGTGGATCACGTTACCGCCAAAGAGGGGTTTCATCTCCGTGAAATTCAGGGCCGGAAAGGGCGGGGCATAGGCCGAATCAATAAATACTGGCACATCATGGACGGCAGCCAGATCAGCAATCTTTTCGGCTTCTTCGTCGCTGAGGACATTTCCCGTGGGATTACAGGGGCGCGAGAAAATTACACAGCCCGTATTTTCATCAATATTGAGCTGACTAAAATCGGGGCGATATTTAAAGCGGTGATTTACCTGATCAATGTCGAGACTCGGTTTAAAGGCGCGGATGGCCTCTGGGTATAAACTGACGCCCCCATAGCCGGTGTAGTCGGGGCTGAGGGGAAGAATGATCGATTTCAGTTGGCCGACATGATCATATCCACCAAAGGCATTGGCCGCGAGGAAATAGAGGGACTGGGAACCGGGGGTGATGAGAATATTTTCGCCCGTTAAGTTCAGGCCATAGCGTTGGTTAAAATCGGTGGCGATCGCCTCAATGAGGGGTTCATAGCCCTGGGATGAGCCGTAGCGACAAACCACTTCCCCATATTCCGGACTATTAAGAAGATCATTGGTGCAATCGCGCCAGAGCTGTTCCACTTCGGGAATAATTACAGGATTGCCCGCACTGAGGTTAATAAAATCTTGGCCTGCCCCTGCTTTTAGGGTATCGATGATGTCTTTCATGATCGCCCGCACGCCGGTTAAACGCGACATCTGCGTCCCAAATTTCGATAACAGAGGTGCCTGAGACATTGTTATTTAAATGGCCTGAAAATTGAACTTTTTCATCTTACCGTTTCTCTGAAATTCTTCAGGGTTTTTGATACAAGACATCAAAATTATCCGGCTTTATTGCGAGAAAAGTTTCCGATTCCAAGTTCGTCATCAAGGGCTTAAGGCTTTCCGTGAGAACGCCCTGGGGATAGGTGCGGTTGGGGGTTGGGTTTGGCGATCGCCCCATATTCAAAAAAGCAGCCTGTTGAGTCGGTGTCGCCACTTCGGCAGAATTGGGAGCCTGGGGTAAGCGACTCAGGAATCGTTCTAACTCTGGAGAAATCGTTTCCGTGAGGCGTAGCTTAATCGCCCCCTGGGAAAGAGATTGCACATAGGCCCCCGTGAGAAATTGCTGGTAATTTTGTCCTCCGGTTTGGTGGCGCGCCAGAAAGCTTAAGCTTACCCCTCGTACCATTTGTCGGACTGGTTCTGCCGCGTTGCCCATCACCTCCGGGACAAGGGTACTTTGGGCCAAGGCGCTATCGCGATTGCTAACATCAGTGACGCTCATGTGGGTTGCACCGTCGGCGACGACGAGATATTTTTCGCCGCCCAACTGCTGGAACGGTTTCAACTGGTGGGCCAAGCTTGGGGTGACGGTATCCTTTGTACTAGCAACGATCAAGGTCGGAATTTTAATTTTTTCTAAACCCTGCTCCCCAAAGATTTGATCGCTGAGGGGATTGAGGGCGATCGCCTGTTTGACCCGTTCATCCCGCAAATTTAACTGGTCATAGGGGAGTTTCGCCGCTGCACATTGGAGCCAGTCCCCCGGTGCTCTGGTTAAAGGGGTTGCCCGCTGGCAGTGAGCACGGATAGCAATGGGATCGACAATTCCTCCGGCGATCGCCAAGGCCGTGTAACCTCCGAAGGAATGGCCAATTACCGTCACATTGTCCGTGGCAAAGCGGGTTGTGAGGGTTTGATCCTGGTTGAGGCGCTCCAGTTGATCCAGCACAAATTGAATATCCTTGGGCCGATCGACAAATTCCGTCGCCGGGAGCAAAGTATCAAGATTTAAGCCCGGATTAAACAGAGACTGAATATTACTGCCGGGGTGATCGAGGGTAACGACGGTGTAACCATGGGAGGCCAGATGCACCGCCAGATAATCGAGAAAATGACGGTTGGCCGCAAACCCATGGGACAAAACCACTAGCTGAGACTGGGATTGGGGACTATCAAAAATATCAATGGGAATGGTGCGATCGCGCTTTGCATCTTGCAGAATTAAGCTTTGACGCCGCACCGTTTGGGGGCCGGGGGCTGTGGGGTTGAGGTTTGAGCGTTGAAAAATCTGCGGTTCTGTACTTTCGAGGGCTTCAGTCACCCTCGGCGCGAGGAGTTGATTCTGGATATTCGGTAAATTGAGTTGTAACAAGAGGCCAGCCACCGCCGTAAGATCAATAGTCAGTTCCTGCTTGGGGTAAGCCTGCAACAAATTCAGGGCGCTGATTTCTACTCCCTGACCTAACGCCAAATCCACCGTCGCCTGGAGATCCTGAATAGAAGTTCCCGGTAGGGCCGTTTGAATTTGCGCCAAAATCTGTTTTCCCGTAGGCGATCGCCACAACTGATCAAAAAACTGATCCGCCATCTCTGGCTCGATCTGCAAGCGTCGTTGGAGAAATTTCTGCAAATTACCATCCAAAAATACCCCATAGGGTCGGAGGTTGCGGGGGACTTGACCCGTTTCGGCAAAGGTTTCTAAATCTTCTAATTGTAAAGTTTGTTGAAGTGGCCCTAATTTTAGTCGGAGGGTTTCAGCGGCGATCGCCCTTTGACCCCAGGCTCCACCTAAACTCAACAGACCCACCATCACCCATACTTTCAGATCCCGCAACTGTCTTTTCATAGTCATACTGCACCGTTGACGATTATCCCCAAACTTTTTTGGACTCCCTATTGCCCCAGAAGTTCCTAAAACAAAACCACCCCTCAATTAGAGCAGGTGGTGTCTCAACAATTAATTAGAGCGAATTGTGCATCTAAACCGCAGAGCCTACCCCTGCATATGCACCGTAGAAAAAGATACCGACAACCGCAATGACGCCCATACCAGCGACAACTGCAACGATCCAAAGTGGGATTTTTCCGCCTTCAGACATGAGAACAACCTCCGAAAAAAATAAATTAAAGGGCTGAAATTAAAGGGCTGCCAGCTTAGTTAAAGAAGTAGCTGGAAAATAGAATACCGAGCACAGCGATTAGAAGTAAACCCAGATATAGAGAAGTCCGGTTTAGTTCCACAGGCTGTCTGTTGGGATTTTGATTTCTTTCCATCGGAAGCTCCTAACGTTGAATAAACTGCATAGCGGCGATCGCCCCTAGGAAGAAAACCGAGGGTACAGCCAGGGTGTGCACCGCCAACCAACGGACGGTAAAAATTGGATAAGAAACAGGTTGGTTAGGACCGCTTGTCATAATACAAAACCTTTTAGTGAATACAGCAAAGAAAAACGCGCGTTACTTAATTGTTAAACTCATTGATCTGATCAATCGCTTTGTAACGATCAGTCACAATGGGAATCTCTTGACGAGTTTCAGTAAAGTATTGGTCAGGACGGGGTGTCCCGAAAGTATCGTAAGCCAAGCCAGTGCTCACAAAGAGCCAGCCAGCAATAAATAACATCGGAATGGTGATGCTGTGAATAACCCAGTAGCGAATACTGGTCACAATGTCAGAAAACGGGCGTTCTCCGGTAGAACCTGCCATGCGACTATTCTCCTCTCAATTGTTAATGAAAAAAAACTTATTAAACAAATTAGCCTATATCATACGGAATTAACAGACACTCCCACAATAGAATGGGTTGCCCTTAGGCCGCTTCCGTGGATGTATCGTACCGTAAAATCACCCCCTGTTGCCCAAGGATGAAGCCTTTATTCTCATTTAAGAAAACGACTCGGTAAAAGTTTGTCGGGATCTCTTCTAGGGCAGCGTCCCGGAACCAAGTGTCGCCACCATCTTTACTCACAACAACACTGCCACTACCACCGACGGCCCATAGTTCTGCGGGGGTACGATAGCCAATGTGCAACAAACCAACACTGTTGCGGTACTGCGGTGTCACTGGTTCGCTCCAGGCTTCTGCATTGTCTGGATTTGTATCGTCGCTAAATTGCACAACTCCCCCACGGGCTAACAACCAGAGCTTATCTTCGCCATTAAAGCCCATGCTTTGGAGGCGACGGGAAGAATTCCGGTTATGGGGCGTCCATTCTGTGTCCCCAGGCGACCAAGTGGAATAAAAATTACCCCGGGCAGAAACGGCCACATATTTACCATCGGCAGAACGTTCAATGGTGCGGGCAACGCCAACGGCACCTTCGACAAGGGCTTTCCAGTTTTTGCCGCCGTCGGTGGTTTTGTAAATGGCCCCAAGATCGGTGACCATTTCGGCGGTGTTCGGCCCTAGGGCGGTGATGTTGTAGGGGGCACCGGGCAATTGACTGCTGAGGGCGATGCGACTCCAGTGCTCACCACCATCGTCGGTGTGGAGCAGGATCGAAGGCCGTCCGGTAATCCAGCCTTCTTGGCCAGAGAAGCTAACACCGGTAAAACTTTCTTTTTCGTCACCGAGATCAATAACTCGCTCGGCCCAGGTTTTGCCGCCATCGGTAGTTTCAAAGAGGGTTTCTTTGGTACCGACAAGCCAGCCATGTTGGAGGTCGTCGGTAAAAGCAATATTGGCAAAGGTCGAATCGGTATTTAAGTCGATTTCTTGCCAGGGATTTTCGCTAATGGTTGGTGCCTGGACACAGCCGATGCACAATACCAAAACGGCGATCGCCGCAATGGCTTTTTTTAAGGGTTTTAATAGACCTAAAACTGAAGTCATAGCGCAATATAAAAGCAATAAAAGTAAAAATTTGGAATTAAGACAAGGCTTTGCTATGGGGGTCTTTAGTCCAGACCATAAAGGCTCAGGAAGAAAAGGATTGCCAAGCCCATGGCTCCAAAAATGAGTAGGTTTTTTTGGTTGGAGCTGAGGTTATTCACGCCAAAACCATATTTCAGATTTTCTTCAAAACCTGAGGGGGCATCCGCTGCACCAATATTGCGAAATTGGGCGCGATCAACGCTACAAACAGGACAGTTCCAAATGAGGGGCAGATCTTCAAAGGCTGTACCCGGTGGCGTGTTGGTACGGCTTTCTCCCTTTGCAGGGGTGTAAATGTAACCGCAGCTGGGGCATTCGTAACTAGCAGGAGCCTTTTCGGCGAGGGTTTTTTCTATGGGGCGATCGCTCATCGTTCAGAGGGTATTTGACTAGCAAACCAAGGAAGTAATTATGAAAAATTATGACATAATCCGTAAACTTTCTTTAATTTATGAATCTGGCCAGCGGTATAAAGTGCAAAGTCAGCTTTTTCGTTTGCGGCGATAAATCCGGAGCAGTCACCACGGGGAAAGGCGATCGCCCTAGGGACAAATTAGGGGAGAAGCTATACTTTGATTAATTTTATGGCATTGCTGCAGATCCCTCCGGGGCAAGCTAGAACGTCCGCATGACAGATTCTTTTGATCTTACGTTGCAAATTATCATCACCGTCTTTGCGGGCATTAGTGCCCAGGTGTGTGGTGAGTTTTTAAAGATTCCGAGCATTGTGCTCCTCCTGATTTTTGGCATTGCCCTGGGGGGAGATGGCTTTGGGATCTTGCATCCGAGTGAATTTGGCGTCGGCCTGGAGGTCTTGGTCGCCCTAGCGGTGGCCGTCATCCTGTTTGAGGGAGGGTTAAATCTCAAACTCAAAGAATTAAATGAAGTTTCCGGGAGCCTCCGTAACCTCGTCACCATCGGTACTTTAATCACTTTGGTGGGGGGAGGTCTTGCGGCCCATTACCTCGCTGAGTTTCCCTGGGCGATCGCCTTTTTGTATGCCTCTTTGGTGGTGGTGACAGGGCCGACGGTGGTGGGGCCGCTCCTGAAACAAGTGGCCGTTGACCGTAAGGTGGCAACCCTCCTGGAGGGAGAAGGCGTACTGATCGACCCAGTGGGGGCTATCCTGGCGGTGGTGGTACTCGATACGATTTTGAACGTTGATGCGGGCCTGGGAGAAGTGGCCAGTGGCTTGGCCCTCCGTTTGGGGATCGGGGCCGTTATTGGGGCCGCTGGTGGCTGGCTAATGGGTCAATTCTTGCGCCTGGCGAACTTCCTGTCTGAAGATTTAAAAAATTTGTTGGTGCTGGCGGGAATCTGGGGCCTCTTTGGTTTTGCCCAGTCGGTGCGAGGAGAATCGGGCTTAATGACAGCGGTGGTGGCGGGGATTGTTCTCCGGGCCTTTTCCATCCCAGAAGAGCGGCTACTAAGGCGGTTTAAGAGTCAACTCACGGTTCTTTGTGTGTCCGTTTTATTTATTTTATTGGCGGCGGATTTGTCCATTGCCAGTATTTTTGCCCTGGGTTGGGGCAGTTTTTTTACGGTGGCGGTGCTGATGTTTGTGGTGCGCCCCATTAGCGTTGCCCTTTGTACGGCCAATAGCGATCTAGATTGGAAGCAGAAATTTTTTGTTGCTTGGGTTGCGCCACGGGGCATCGTCTCGGCCTCGGTCGCCTCTCTATTTGCGATTATTTTGACGGAAAAAGGGTTTAACGGTGGTGCTTCTATCAAAGCTTTGGTTTTTTTGACAATTTTGATGACGGTATTTATCCAAGGCTTGTCGGCCAAATGGATTGCGCGGCAGTTAAAAATTACTTCCATTGAGGCGCGGGGGGCGGTGATCGTTGGTTCTAGTCCCCTCAGTCGGCTATTGGCCCAACTGTTTCAGCAGCAGGGGGAGTCGGTGGTGATCATCGATACAGACCCCAAAGCCTGTGAAGCGGCCCGCACAGAGCAGTTGGAAGTGTACCAAAGCAGCGCCCTAGATGGAGATGTGCTAGAGGAAATTGGCATTAGCTCCATGGGAGCCTTTGTCGCCCTCACCACCAACGGAGAGGTCAATTTAGTGTTGGCCCAGCGGATCATGGAGGAGTTTCATCCGCCGAGGGTAGCGGCGTTTTTTGAACAGGGGGATCCGGACAATGCGATCGCCAACAAGGGCAAGATCAGTCAGGTCTTTGGGGGCGGCTTTTCCGTCAAAGTTTGGAATCAATATATCCTTGATCAACAGGTCAAATTGGGAAAAACAACCATTGGCCCCAGGGATAAAAACCAGATTTTACCCTTCCAAACCCTCATTGATGCCGGTAAATTTTTGCCCCTGCTCATCCGCCGCCAAGCCAGCCTCATGATCGTGCGATCGCTAGAGGATCTCAAGGCCGAAGACGAACTTATTTACCTCCTCCATGACCCCCGGCCCCAGCTTCTAAAACGACTTTCGGGGGGAATGCAAGCGCCGCGCCTCCTCTTAGAAACATTACCGGAAGTGGAAAAATTACCCCGCTCTCCCCAGGCGATCGCCCCAGCTGCCCTGCCTGAGCTTCCAGAGAACAGTTAAAATAGGGTCATGTTCAGCCCATAGATTGTGTGGAAATCATCGAGCAGCCATGACACAAACAACTACTGCCCCCGGCATCCAACTCACTGAAACCGCCCTCAAGCACGTCCTGATGCTCCGCGAACAACAGGGCCAAGACCTCTGGTTACGGGTGGGTGTGCGCCAGGGGGGATGTTCGGGAATGTCCTACATGATGGACTTTGATCGCCCCGACAATGTTAGCGAACATGATGAAGTATTCGAGTATGAAGGCGGTTTTAAGATCATCTGCGATCGCAAAAGCATGCTTTATCTCTATGGCCTCGTCCTGGATTACAGCAATGCAATGATTGGCGGTGGGTTCCAGTTCACCAACCCCAATGCCAACCAAACCTGTGGTTGTGGGAAATCTTTTGGGGTTTAATAGAAAATCGCGTCTTTGCCCCTTATGCGGTCGGCAAGGTGCCTGTTTTTTATGAGCCCGAATGACAACTATGACCGAATTAACCATCGAACAACGGTTTGAAGCTGGTTTTAAGCGTTACGATGCCGGCGAGTCCCCGGATGCCCTGCTGCCAGAATTTATCGAAATCTGTCGGCTCGATCCGAAAAATGCCGCCGCCTGGAGCTGTGTGGCTTGGTTACATTTACTCCGGGGGAAAGCAGACCTCGCCCTCCCTGCCGCCCAACGCAGTGTCAAAATTGACCATCGTAATCCCCAAGCCCATGTAAATCTTGCCCTTGCGCTCCTTGGTACTGGGGGTAAAGGGGTACGCAAGCACATCGAACTGGTGCAAAAGGTGATGGATTTCAGTGAAGAGGTGCGCCAAGATATTTTTGAAAATATTGACGATGGCCTCACGCGGAGACCGGATTGGAAAGAGTTGGCCAAGGTGAAAAACTGGCTGTCTGAGTAAACAACAGTAGAGGTGATTATTGGCGTGAAGCATTATTTTACCGGCCTAACCGCAGATCAGTTTCGCCATCCCCTAGATCAAGAAGCCACTGCCGCTCTCCGCCGCCTCCCTGGTTTGGATCTGTTGGTACGCTCTTTTTTGGGGTCAACGGCAGAGCAGGTTTTTCAGTTCAATAATCTCGCGTCGAGCATTTTGGTGGGCGATCGCCAATTGCCCCACCTCCATCACCTCCTCCAGGAAGCCGCCCAAGTACTGGATCTGACGCCGCCGGATCTCTACATCCAACAAAATCCTGTGCCCAATGCCTATACCTTTGCCATGCGGGGCCAAAAACCCTTTATGGTGATCCACACGGCCCTGGTAGAAATCCTCACAGAAGCAGAACTCCAGGCGGTTATGGCCCACGAACTGGGGCACCTCAAGTGCGAACATGGCGTCTATCTGACCCTAGCGAATCTGCTAATGCTAGCCACCAATGCCCTCCCGGTATGGGGAAGCCTACTGTCCCGGTCTCTGCAAAATCAGATGTTGGCCTGGTTACGCTGTGCGGAACTGAGTTGCGATCGCGCTGCTTTTTTGGTGAGTCAGGATCCGAAAATTATGATGTCGGTGCTGATGAAATTAGCAGGGGGATCGCCGAGTTTAGCCCCGTTGTTGAACCTGGATGCGTTCATGGAACAGGCCAAAACCTACGAACATTTGAGTCAAAATCAGTTGGGTCAACTGTTGCAGGAAACTCAAACCACCCAACTCACCCATCCCCTGCCGGTGGTGCGCGCCCAGGAAATCTGGCGGTGGGCGAGTTCCCAGGAATATTCCCTCTTGCTTCAAAACAGAGATTCAGTTTATAATCACGAAGGTTCATCCAAGGGCGGATGGCGAAATTGGTAGACGCACCACACTCAAAATGTGGCGACTTCGGTCATGGGGGTTCAAGTCCCCCTCTGCCCATCTAAAAATAGTTTTGAAGTATTTAAGCTTCTAGATACTGTCGGTAACGCTACTGAAGTGAAAGCTTTTCACCTTAAGGGCCGGAACCACGGTGCTGCCGTGGCGTTCTGGGGTGGCGATCGCCTCCACATCCCGGAGTAAATCGGGCAAAGATTGATTAAAACGTAGATTACAGATCGGGTAAGCGAGTTTGCCGTTTTCGATCCAAAAAGTGCCGTCGCGGGTCATACCTGTAAATTCGAGGGTTTGGGGATTCACTGCCTGCACATACCAAGCACGATTGATAAAAATTCCCCGTTCTGTCTGGGCAATTAAATCAGCGACAGTCTGGTCACTGCCCGTCATCACCAGAGGGAAAAGGCTTCCTGTGGGTTTCTGGCCGGTTTGCTGCGCCCAGTAACGGTCATAGCTCAGGGTTCTCGGAATCCCTTCAGTGGCGATCGCCAATGGATTACAGGGCAAACCCTGACTATCAAAAGCTCCGGTTTGTAACAGGGGATGGGTTGGATCACGGTATAGATTCACCAATGGGCTAAAGATTTGTTCACCGAGGGGATGTTTGGCAAAATAACTGCGTCCCTCGGCGGCAGCCCGTGCCGACATATACCAAACTAAGCGGGGGATCAGATTAGCAACTGCTCCGGCTCCCAGAACCACTGGGTAAGTACCGGGTTCAACCCGACGGGGATTTTGTGATCGCTTTGCCCGCTCCATGGTGGTCAGTACCATTTGCTCGATGGGCAACTCATCAATCCCCCAGGCTGTGCGACTTTGCCAACTGGAGCCATTGCCAATTTTGGCCGTGTAGCTAAATTCTGCCTGGGTTTGGCGATCGCCTGCCCGTAAGCCCACCGAATTCCCCAGGGCATAAACCTTAGCACTGGTACTTAAAATTCCTGACCCGTTTACTCCGGCTGCCTCGCTCCACTGGCACACCTGCTGAATTAATTCTCCCCGCTGTAAAGGCGATCGCTGCAACGTTGCGGCATCAAATTTTGCTGTCCGCACTGCGTACACTTGTTTTACTAAAAGCGGTACCCATTCAGGATCCTCTGGGGCAAGCCTCGCTAAATCTTCACTCCGTCGTAACGCCACCTGGATCTGCTCCCAGTCTTGTTCGACGGTGGTAACACTGGCACTACGGGAGCCGAAAGAACTTGTAATTGTTATTTCAAACTGATTTTTCTGCAAATTTTGTCGAATTTGGTTCTCCCCAAATCGGCCTAGGGTAGATTCCCGTTCGGCGATCGCCACCATTACCCCGTCCGATTCCGCCACCCGAATAATTTTTTCAATCCAGTCAAAGGCCTGAGCTTGGGAAATTAATTGTGATGCCGTCGCTACCATGTCGAGTGCTGTCCATTGAAACTTTTTCTATTAAAACAACAAAAACCCTTCCACCGCAGTCGATAGAAGGGAGAATGTTTTGCGGAAAATATTTAGGTCATCTAAATGAATAGCCGCTCATTGAATCTGTTGGCCCAATACAGGACTTACTCTGCCCAGGCCGTATGGAAAAACTCACCCCGGGATTTATCGGTTCGTTCGTAGGTGTGGGCCCCAAAGTAATCCCGCTGGGCTTGGGTCAGGTTTTGGGGTAAACGCGCCCGACGATAGCTATCAAAATAATCTAACGAGGCGCTAAAAGCTGGTACAGCAATCCCCAATTCATTTGCCGCCAAAATAACTGTCCGCCACGCAGTTTGGCGATCAATAATTGACTGTTTAAATTCCGGCGCCAGTAACAAATTCGGTAAATTCGGATTTTCCACATAGGCCGCCTTAATCTTGTCGAGGAAGCCCGCCCGAATGATACAGCCCCCCTTCCAGATCCGCGCCGTTTCACCGAGGTCTAGGTTGTAGCCATACTCCGCCGAAGCTTTACCCAGCAGGGCCATTCCTTGGGCATAGGAACACATCTTCGAGCAATACAACGCATCCCGTACTTGGTTAATAAAGGTTTTAATATCACCCCGATAAACGCGCTCCGGTGAGGGTAACTCCAAGGATGCGGCTTTCCGTTCATCTTTATAGGCTGACATCACGCGGGCATTCACGGCGGCATAGATCGTTGGAATTGGCACACCCAACTCCAGGGAACTCACCACTGTCCAGCGTCCGGTACCCTTTTGCCCTGCACTGTCGAGGATTAGTTCTACCAGGGGTTGATTGGTTTCAGGGTCAATTTTTTTGAAAATATCAGCGGTAATCTCAATTAAGAAAGAATTGAGCTCATCGGTTTGATTCCATTCCGTAAAGACCTCATGGAGTTCCGTATGGTTTAGCTTTGCGGCGTTTGCTAAGAGATCGTAGGCTTCGGCGATCAGCTGCATATCACCGTACTCAATGCCGTTGTGCACCATTTTGACGTAGTGACCCGCACCACCTGGCCCAATAAAGGTAACGCAGGGGCCATCGTTTACCTGGGCGGCAACTTTTGTCAGGATCGGTTCGAGCTCCCTGTAAGCGGCTTCTGTCCCACCGGGCATCAGACTGGGGCCGTTGAGGGCACCTTCTTCGCCACCACTGACTCCCATGCCGACAAAACCTAAGCCCGTGGCTTCAAGATCCTTGGTGCGACGTTCAGTGTCTTCATAGAGGGAATTACCGCCATCAATGATCATGTCGCCTTCTTCTAGAAGCGGTTTGAGGTCATTGATTACATAGTCAACGGGAGCCCCGGCTTTAACCATCACCAAAATTTTGCGGGGACGTTCGAGGAGTTGGACAAATTCTTCGAGGCTATAGGCGGCTTTGATGTCCTTGCCGACGGCGCGGGTCGCCATAAATTCTTCTGTTTTGCTGGCGGTGCGGTTGTACACGGCAATCGGGAAGCCATTACGTTCAACGTTGAGGGCTAGGTTTTCGCCCATTACCGCGAGGCCGATGACGCCAAAGGTTCGTTTAGTCATATTGAGTGTTGAGTTGTTTTTCTAAGCGTGTGAGGTCTTCTTTTCTTTTACGTTAGCGTGTGGGTCTGATCTTGCTCAGAATTCGGTCATTATTTGTCGTGTTTCTTAAATATCGATCAAGGATCTGTGAAAAGTTCTTCAAATTATTGTGAGTTCGTGACGGTTTAAGGTTGATTTAAGACTTCACTATGGTGGTTTTGCCTTTTTTAAAACGATGATTATCTCGGTTTATCAGGGCTTTAGGCCATATTTTTCTAATTTTTAGTTTATCGTTGTAACCAAGATCAATGGAAGAAAATACGGAAATAAATGTCACCAAAAGACCTATAAAGTCGACAGATTCCATACATTATTGTTTTGAGTTGAAACAATTTTTATTGGAAAAGTTTATCGAAAATATTTCTTATTCTGGTTGGGGGTAAGAGTCCCAGAGGGCTGTTTTTTGGCGTAGGCTGCCGAAGTTATCGCGGCCAAGGATCAGGTGATCAAGGAGGGGAATGCCGAGAATTTGGGCAGATTGTAGTAAGCGTTCGGTGAGTTGTAAATCTTCGGGGCTGGGATCGACATTACCAGAAGGATGATTGTGGGCGATGATCAAGCGGGTGGCTCCATGTTTGATGACTTCGCGGAAAATTTCCCTGGGGTGGGCTAGGGTTTCGGTGGCCAAACCAATGGTGACAACCCTCGTGGCGATCAGGGTATTTTTCACATCGAGGCAGAGGACGGCAAAGCGTTCTTGGTCTTGCCACATGAGATCGTTGCTGAGGGCGATCGCCGCTGCTTCGGGACTATCAACGATGATTTTTTCGCTGGGTTTCGCTTGGAAAATTCGTTTGCCGAGTTCGATCCCGGCGAGGATCTGGGCGGCTTTGGCAAGGCCCACTCCGGGGATGCTAGTCAGTTCTTGGGGGGTCGTGTGACGCAACATATCAAAGGGATCCCGCTTACCCTGGCTGCAGGTTTGCAAAATAAATTGGGCAAGGCCGACGGCGGAAAGGTTGCGGTGGCGATCGCCAGTGCTGATCAAGATGGCAATTAATTCGGCATTGGATAAATATTTGGCCCCCACTGCCACCAGGCGTTCGCGCGGTCGTTCGCTAGCGGGAATATCTTGGATCCGGGGGCTGTAGTTCATCTAGTTCTTAACAGATCAATGCACACAACTTGACGATGGGGATTTCATTATTCGTTGGTCTTGGTGACCTCGATGCGATCGCCTGCTTGGAGGTTAATTTCCTTCGCCAAACCGCCCCGAATTTCAATCACTTGATCAATATTGACGGTCGTTGGCGGCCCATAAGTAGGACAAGGATCATTTTCACAAGGGGGGACATCATGGGCGATCGCCTGCACGACTCCCTCCCGGAGAAAAATCATATCCAGATTGATCAAGCAATTTTTCATCCAAAAACTGACTGGGCGGGCGGGATCAAACTCAAATAACATCCCCCGATTATCCGGTAAAAATTCCCGATACATCAGTCCTAACCGCTGTTGTTCGGCGGTTTCTGCAACCTCTAACCCAAACCGTTGCTCCGATCCGATGATCTTGGCCGTTGCCGTAATCGAGAGCATTTGCCCCTGGGGTCTGGGGGCGGATTGGCTCACCGGGGTCTCACTGGGAGGCGTACTGAGGCCAGAATCATCAACCGGAAATGGGACACACCCAACCAAGACGGTGCCACAGAGAGCCAGACAAAGACGGGAAGTAAAAGACATGGTGCTTAGTTAAATGGTGGAGATCGAAGGGAGGCATTTGGAACGCATTTTAAAACCTAGGGATCTTTTTTGAGGACATAACCGACTCCCCGCACAGTTTGAATTAGGCGTTTCTGGCCTTTTGCTTCAATTTTAAGGCGTAAATAACGAATATAGACTTCAATCACGTTGGATTCCCCTTGAAATTCGTTGCCCCAGACATTTTCAAGGATTTGCTCCCGTGTTAAGACCTGTTGGGGATGGGACATCAAATATTTCAACAGTTCAAATTCTTTGACCGTTAGTTCAATGGGACGGGGCGAGTCGCTACTTTGGCCTGGCGATCGCCACACCTGGCGGGTATTGAGATCTAAGATTAAATCCCCAAAAAAAAGTTGCTCCCGTTGGCCTGTTTGGGGCTGGAGATAAATTTCGAGGAGTCGTAAAAAGCGTTCCTGTTGGTAGGGTTGCAGCACATAATCATCGGCACCCGCTTCCAGGCAGATCACCCGTTCCTCAACGCGATCCTGGGTCACCAGAAATAAAATGGGCCGCACAAATTGCGCTTTGCGGAGACTGCGACAAAAGTCGATCCCCCGTTGTCCCAGGAGGGGATAGTCCACAATTACCATGCCTGCTGGTAACTGTTGGAGGCGTTGTTGGGCTTGTTCTACCGTTTCAACGGTAATGGTTTGATAGCCGAGATCAGCAAGATCTAGGGTGGCCCGTTGTGTAAACTCTTGATCCGTCCCAACGAGGAGAACATAGGCTAAACCATCGGCGGCATATTGGCTTTGGGGCATATCAAGCTATCGAAATCTTCCGAACAAAGAAAAGTAAATGTGGCTAAATAAAAAAGCTCAAGGGGTAATCTTTTTGATTCTAGAAAGGCTCAATTTGGGGAAAGACAAATTTTCATGAATCTTTGCTTCTGATGCCATTTCCCTAAAGAACTTTGCGGGATGTGGGTTTCGCCACGTGGGGGAGTCCCCAGCCCAGCTTCTCCCGGAGGATTCGGAAAAATTCGGGTCGGTGGAGGCGTACAAAGCGGGCATTGTAAGGCGATCGCTCTAAATGGACTTGATCCTCCGGCAAGACATAGGCCCCACCGTTACCATCAACGACCATCACCAAGCGGTGGGACGTTGCCGGAAAAATATTCACCGGTTCTGTGTCCGAAAAGACGAGGGCCCGGGACGCGAGGGAATGGGGACAAATGGGGGCGAGCTGAAAAACGGGCACATCGGGGGTAACGACGGGGCCACCCGCACTGAGGGAATAGGCTGTGGAACCGGTGGGCGTCGAAATCATGATGCCATCGGCGGCAATATCAACGGGGGCATGGCGACCAATCTGGATTTCAAAGTGGCACATCCCGGCTAGGGGTTCCCGGTGGAGCACCATTTCATTGAGACTGAGGGCTTCCCAAAGGAGTTCCCCGTCGCGGAAAAGCTGCACGGTGATCATCGAACGGTCTTCAATTTCGTATTCTCCGGCTAAAAGCTGGGCGATCGCCTCATCGAGGTGCTGAAGATACATTTCCGTTAAAAATCCGAGGTGTCCCGTATTGACCGTCAGCAGCGGGATTCCCTTTGGAGCAACTTGGCGTGCGGCTGACAAGACTGTGCCATCTCCCCCCAGAACCACGGCAAACTGCATATTTTCATCGAAGTTGGGGGGCACCAATTGCTCAATTTTGGTGTGACATACGGGCTGTTGGTGGCCCGTTTCCTGGGTTGGCGGACATTCTGCATAGCCAAGTAGACCGCCAAATCCAGTGGCCGTAAACACTTCCCACCCTTTATTCCTCAAGGTTTTGGCTAATTCCTGAGCGACTTGGCAGGCAATGGGTTTGATGTCGTTATAGATAATGCCGGCTTTGGGCACAAGTAGAAGTGTCCTACAAACTTAAGGATATAAACAATAGGGTATCACTCAAACCGTTTCCCTTAATACCGATACGGTTGGCGATCGCCACTAATGAAACGTCAAGTTTTTAATTCTTCAGCAGCATCCCCCAGGTATCACTCCAGGGGAACACAACTGTAGTAAAACGTCCCTAAAACGGTGTCCGAATATTCGGCTTTTTCTTCCCGTTTTTCTTTTTGCCCTTATTTTTCTCGTAGTCAATTTCCTTCAGCTTTTGCATAATGCGGCTGAAGTATTCCTGCAAATAACTTTCTAGGGTCGTTGTTTCAGCGGGATCAAGCCCAAAGGTTTTGTAAACATCTTCCATCGGCGCATCCAAAGGCTTACCCGTGGCCATCACCTCCGCAAAAGCCAGGCGATCCGAAGCATTTTGCCCCCATTGGAAAAAGCGGCTGACCCGGCGCATTAACCGCAGAAAACCCAGGGATAGTCGGGCGATACTGGCAGTTTGGCCAGAATAACGCTCACAAATGGCGATAATTTCTTCCCCTTTCCAAGCCCGGGTGCCCACCACTGGAAATGTTTGTTTTTCCGTGGCCGGAATTTTCACCGCCTGCACCGCAAACTTCGCAATATCCTGGGTATTCATGTAGGCGATCGGCGAACTTTCCCCAGTGATCCAGACTGCTTGATTTTCAAGAATGGGAATCGCGTATTGGGCAATCAACCCCTGCATAAACCCACTCAAGCGCAGGATTGTATAGTTCAGGCCCGCTTCCTTGAGATATTCCTCGACGCAATATTTTGCATCCATCAAAGGCACATCACGGTGCTGCTCTGCATTAAGAATTGAAAAGAAAATAAATCGCTCAACCCCAGCTTCCTTGGCGGCTTGGATCAGGTTTACTTGCCCTTCCCAGTCAACTTCCTTAACACCAATAGAATCCGTTGCCCGGGCCGTGGCAGCATCAATGACAGCATCAACCCCTTCTAGGGCTGGGAGCAAAGACTCGGGCTGGCATAAATTTCCGCCGATTAATTCTGCGCCCCACTCCTTGAGAAAGGAAGCTTTACGGGGATTCCGGACGAGACAACGGACTTGATGTCCTTCATCCAATGCCCGTCGCGCGACTTGCCTGCCTAATGTGCCAGTAGCACCGACCACCAGTAAATTCATTTAAATTCCGGTTAAGTAACGTTTTTTTAAGATTCTATAGAATTTTATCAGAAAGCGATCGCCCCCTCCCCCCATGCAGAGAAAAAGGCCGCCCCATCCGCCAGATCTTTTTGTCTACAATCAAGGCAGTCACCATGGTTAAAATTTAAGTCCTATGTTTTTTGGTTTGCTCGGTAAAAAGACCCAGATGCCTACGCCCCAGGAGGCTTTACCCGGTCGTACCCAAACAATGCCTATCCCCGATCAGCATTTCGTCAATGGCAATCCCATTGCTCCCCCCTTCCCCGCAGGAATCGAACTTGCGATGTTTGGTCTGGGCTGTTTTTGGGGGGCAGAGCGCAAATTTTGGCAAACCCCCGGTGTTTTTAGTACAGCGGTGGGCTATGCGGCTGGCCACACCCCCAATCCGACCTATCAGGAAGTCTGCTCTGGGATGACGGGCCACAATGAAGTGGTTCTTGTTGCCTATGATTCTACGCAAGTGTCCTATGAGACTCTCCTCAAGGTTTTTTGGGAAAGCCATAATCCCACCCAAGGGATGCGCCAAGGTAACGATGTGGGCACCCAGTACCGTTCTGGCATTTACACCTACTCCGAGGCTCAAAAACAATTGGCCCAGACATCCCTAGAGGCCTACCAAGATGCTTTAAAGGCCGAGGGTTATGGCGCGATCACAACGGAAATTTTGGAGGCACCAGAATTTTATTATGCGGAAGAATACCATCAGCAGTATCTCGCAAAAAATCCAGGGGGCTACTGTGGCCTTGGTGGTACGGGGGTCGGCTGTCCCGTGGGTCTTGAAGCTAAATCCTAGTGACCCTCGGATCGCATAATTTTTGAACATCAGGGGCTTGGGTAAAATAGCCCCTTTTTTTATTTTTCACCGCAGATTAGGACGCCTCTGGGGTCGGTAACTCAAACGTCAGTTGGACATAGTTTGATTCCGTTTGGTGCCGGGTTTCCTGAAGCTTAGCCAGGTATTTTTGGCAGTCTTCTTGCCAGAAAGCGGAGGTGCCTGGGCAATTTTGGTCGGTTTGTAGCCAATGTTGAAAAACCGTTTGGCGTTGATCCTGGGGCTGACTGATTTGGTAAATACGGGTGCGTTTTTTCTGAATGGTGGTGATCTTGAGGTATTTCAGTTCGAGGCCGAGTAGTTCGAGGAAGCGGCGCAAAATCATGATCGGGGTAGAATTTTTCGCGAGGCCAATGCCAACGGTGGTCTTGATGGCATCTCGATTTTCTAAGGCGATCGCCGCGAGTCGTTGCATCTCTGGGTCGAGGTTGTGGAGCGGTCGATTGGCCTGGGCGAGGAGGGTGGTGATCCCCAAAATTTCCATGGTGCCGATGATTGCCCCCATTTGGGAGTGGTTAAAATCAGGCTGGAAAATTTGCCCGCCGCCCTGTTGCATGAGGTGAGTTGCGATTAGGGCATCTCGATCCGCCAGGTAAGGGCGACCCAGCGTCAGAAAATAGTGACGCCGCAGCTTTTGGTACCAGTGGTCGTCATCTTTAGCCACTAGGGAAGCGGTGACGGGGAGATTGTAGCGTTTCTGGAGTTCGTATTTGCGGAGTTGTTGTCGTTCAGAGGGGCTTTTCAGGAGTTTCTTTTTCAGGCGTTGGTAGTCTTTGGTACTCAAGGGGGTTGCCTGGGCGATCGCCAAACATTCTGCTTGGTAGTTGGTATCGCGAATGGAATTAATCGCCGTGGCCAATTGATTATCGGGTTGGCTTTGAGTCGCCGTCGTTTTGCGGTGTTTTGGTACCGCTGACAATTGATGTCCTTCCCGCTGGAGATGAGCAAGCACGGCCTCGCGGTAGTTCACCATGCCCGCATTAATCCGCACCGCAAATTTGGCCCAACACAGGAGGGATTCAGCCTGAAAAGCAGTGTCTAAATCATCAAGGGCGATAAAGTCAGACTGTTGCAGCAGACGGATATTCGTTTGGGTGAGCCTTTGACTGGAGGTGAGTAGTGCCGGAATGGAAGTGGCCCCATTGCCGACGGTGTTAAAGCCATATTTGGCTACCCAGAGATGACGCGGAATATTTTCACGGACTCGACTCAGGGCCTGGCAGATGGAATTAACCGTTTGTACCCCCTGGGCGATCGCCCACACCGAGGTGAAGTGTCCCTGCAAATCGAGACTGATCCCCGTTTCCACGGCGGGACTCGCTAAAACCACATCATACTGGGCGAGGGTTTGGTTAATTTGGCCCATGGCACCGTAGGCAGGATGTTCAGGATCCGCCAGGGATTCCGCATCAAGGCGAAGAATTTTGCGGTCAGGAAACTGATTTTTGAGGTAAATTTCGAGGGTCGAAGTGCTCCATTGGCTCTTGAGTTTTTGGGCAGATAGACAGATAAAAGGCCGCCCGCCCCCTTGGATATGTTGCACCAAGTCCTTGACTAGCCGTTTCGGTGTGCCATCGGGATAGTGATTGAGGGTGTAGTGGGTGGTGGTATCCGCTTGCCAAGTATTTTCAATGAGATAGGGCTGGAGTTTTTGCCCTCCCAAGGTCAGGAGGTAGTCAATGGAGACATCGCTCAAGTCGGCATCACTGATGTAAATTTGACCTTCGCCGACAAAAACATTTTGTAGCAGGTGCTTGAGACTCTGGAGAATATTGACCCGGTTATCGCGACAGGTGCTGGAATTTAACCCATGCCACAGCACTTGTTCTACTTCATCAAAAATAATCAGGGCATCGCCCCAGTGATGGGGATTGAAACGGGCCTGGGATTTGCCATGCAGAGAATCAATGCAGAGGCCATAGCCATTAATTTTTAGGTTGGGTTCCTTGGATCGATCTTTGCCCTTGGGTAAATCACGGATGTAGTCGAGGCCAAACCGCTGACAGAGTTCTTCGACGAGACGAATGCGGTGTCCAATCACAAGGACGGGCTGTTGGCGGGCGATCGCCCCCGCAACAACTGATTCTAGCCAACGGGTTTTGCCCGTTCCTTTGGGAGATTTGAGCGCAATTAACTTGGCTGCTGGGGGAATTGTTAACTGCTCCGGGAGATACCGCTGGTGGAGGGTTTGGTGACGGGGATAGGTGAGTTGTTCAAGGTCTTGGGCTTTCCAAAGATCGAGGCTGGGGGCGTTTTGAAAGGCAGCTTCAAAGGCGGCTTGACCTTGGTTCGCAATGAGATCATCCACCCCTTTCCCGGCACGACGATCCCAGGTGATCACCTTGATGGGGCAACCGGCTTGTTTGAGTAGATAACCTGTTTTTCGGATGGCACTGCGCACGGCCCGGATAGTGGTTGGTTTTTCATCCTGGTCAAAGGCAATGTAAATGGTGCGCTGGGCGTGAATCAGTTTTTTCAGTTGGGGAATCAGTCGAGATTGGCCGATGCGGTGGCCAAATTCATCCTTGGGTGTCCGGATCGCGCCATAAATACCCGGTAGGGCGATCGCCCCGTAGCCGGCACTGAGGAGGGAGCCTGCTTTTTTCGCCCCTTCAGTAATAATCAGGGGGATTTGGGGATGTTCCTTTAGCCATTGCCAAAAGCCCCCATCGGGCTGGGTATCGTCCCAATCGTCTTGGCTAAATTCTAGTTGATGGCGGCGGGCCACCCGTTCCCACACATGGGGCGGCAGTCGCAACGCAAACAGGCCCGTACTCGTTTTTGGGGGGTGTTCGTACTTGATGGGTTTGCCTTTTTCTGGATTGACGCGGGGTTGTTCCGGTTTGAAACAGCCCCAAAGGTCAGCCTTTCCCGTCAAAATATCAACACCAGAACACCACCAGCCCCCGGCCTCGGTGTGTTGATAGCGCTGGAGGTAACTGTCCCCCAAACGACCATCATTTCGTCGGGGCAACGCCTCTGAATAGAGCAAATAGTCCAAAGGGCGATCGCCCTCTAGGGAAATAACATTCAGTTGGATGAGTTCAGGATCAACACAGCTTTGCTGCCATTCTTGAACATGATCCATGGGTTGCACCTCAGACGCTAGATGTAGGGTAACTAAGCATACTCCACTCTATATCTGGTGCGCAACTTTATTTTTAAAAAAATCTTAAGCAAATTTTAAGGCCGCAAATCCAGGGGAGTTGAGCCTGGGATCCGGGGGCGATCGCCACCGCAACAAGATTTGTAACGGCCTTTTAAAGGGCGATCGCTGACACCGAGGACTTGGGAGTTTAGCTATCCTGGGCGGGGCGGCTCGGTCGCTCAGTGCTGGCCTGTTTTTCGGGGATCACAATCGTCCCAGTGCGGAGTTGTTCGTCGAGCAGTTGGATCGCCTTGGCATATTGCGGGTCAGCCATTGTACCAATTTTTGTGCGATCTTCTTGCAATGTTTCTTGATCAGCTTCATCAAGTTCCACAATAAAGTCCGGCGCAATGCCTTCTTTATTGATATCCCGACCAGAGGGGGTCAAATATTTGGCGACCGTCACGGCAACCCCAGAATCATCCCCTAGGCGACGGACAGATTGGACTAGGCCCTTACCGAAGGTTTGCGTCCCTACAAGTACCGCCCGTTGATTGTCCTGGAGCGCGCCGGAAAGGATTTCGCTGGCACTGGCGGATCCCCCGTCCACTAAAACGATCAGGGGTTTATCTGTTAGGGCGCGGTCACTGGCCTCCTGGCGATCCACTTCCCCGACACGGTTTACCGTCGAAACAATCCCACCACCATCAAGCCACATTTGGGCAATGTCAATGCTGGCATAGAGCAGTCCCCCAGGATTAGAACGTAGATCTAAAACATAGCCATCGACATTTTGAGATTCTAGATCGGCGATCGCCTCGCGCATCTCTGCCGTTGCCTGGGCGCTAAATTGGGTCAAGCGAATATAGCCCACATCCCCAATGGGACTCTCATTAATCCGTGCCTTTACCGGATGAATCTGAATCACTTCCCGGACAATGGGAAATTCTAATACTCGCTCATCTCGGCGGATGGTGAGGGTGACCTCCGTACCCCGTTGGCCCCGGATCAAATTCACCACATCGTTGAGTTCCATCCCTTCGGTGGGTTGCTCATCCACAGCAACGATCACATCTTGGGCCATAATGCCCGCTTCAAAGGCTGGCGTCTCCTCAATGGGCGCAATCACGACCACCTCTTCTGTATCTTTATCCTTGGCGATCTGAATGCCGACCCCGGTCAACTCACCGGACGTATCAACCTGTAAATTTTCAAAATCTTGGGGGGGCATAAACCGGGTGTAAGGATCTCCCAGGAGATCTAACATTTCCCGAATTGCATCGTAGGCTTCGTCCGTATTGGCATAGTCTTTGCTGAGAAACTCTTGCCGCACCTGACGCCAGTCATTTTGGTTAAAGGTCGCATCAACATATTCTTTGTTGATGACATACCAAACCTCGTCCACAATTTCCTTTGGGCTGTCTTTGAGGTAGGCTTGACTTTTAGAGTAGTGCAGCCCTGCCCCTGTAACCGCCACAGTGGTTAACACTAGAGCTGTTGCACCGAGTACAAAGGGTTTAGAGTTTGACATGGAAGGCTTCAGATAATTAGTAAATTGGGACTGCCCCCATCAATAATTTGCACGACAGCCACTATACCTATGCTAATGCAGCAAACTTAAAATCGGGAAGAGCGATGAAGATTTCCCGATTAAATCAGCATTATTTATGGTGGCTAAAAATAAAGACGAACCAAGGTTCGCCCAAAAAAATTAGCAGCTTGATTGTGTTGAATATCTCGGCCTAGGCCAATCCAGGTACGGCAGGATGGAAGAAAAAGGCCAATCCGAGCACTGTATAGGTCGCTAGCAACAAGCTTCCTTCTAACCAGTTGGAGTTGCCGTCAGAACTAATGGAGTTGGCAATCAGTACAGCCACGGCCACGGCCACCAGTTCAAAAGGATTAAAATCAAGATCCATCGGTTGACCAATGACCCAACCAGCAATCACTAAGACCGGGGCGACAAAGAGGGCAATTTGTAAACTAGAGCCAACGGCAACGGACACAGACAGATCCATTTTATTTTTGAGGGCAACGGTAACAGCGGTGGCATGTTCTGCGGCATTACCGATGATGGGCAGGAGGATCACCCCTGTAAAGAGAGGACTGAGGCCGAGGCTTTCGGTGGCTGCTTCGAGGGAACCGACTAGGAGTTCCGACTCAATGGCAACAGCGAGGGTAACAATCAGTAGAACCCCAACCCAGAGCCAAAGGTTAACTTTTGCCTTGGCTTCTTCTTCTGTTTCCCCTTCTTCTTCGATTTCTGCGACCCCCACATCATATAAATAGGAGTGGGTTTTCATCGAGAACAATAAAGTGAGGCCATAGACCAAAATGAGCACAATGGCTACGGCAACGGAAAGATTTTGGAGAGTGGCTTGGCCGATACCAGCGGAGGTGTACTCTACGGCGGTGGGAATTAGGATCGCAATTACCGCCAAGTTCATGGACGAAGCATTAAGGCGGGCAGCGGTGGGCTGAAAGTCTTGTTCTTTGAACTTGAGGCCACCCAGGAGCATCGCAAAACCCATCACCAGCAGCAGGTTACTAATGATTGATCCGGTGATCGTGGCCTTGACGACATCGACTAAGCCGGACTTGAGGGCGATAAAAGCCAAAATTAATTCGGTGGCATTACCAAAGGTGGCATTTAACAGACCGCCAAGGTTGGGGCCGACGACAACGGCAATTTCTTCGGTGGCTTCTCCCATGAAAGCGGCGAGGGGCACAATGGCGATCGCCGCTGTACAAAACACAGTAACGGGACTCCATTCGAGGAAGTGGCCAGCTAGGGAAATTGGGATAAAAACTAGCAGGGCTAGGAAAAAAGTGTTTTTGTTTAGCATAAAGACGTAAGGGTTGCGCTAGTGTCCAATATAGACGCGAAACCAAGAATCCGCGCTCCTTTTGGCAGAGATTCCTTGATGAAAACTTGCAAAGTGGCGATCGCTGTTACATTTGTATTTTTCCAAACACATAAAATCAATATCAGATTTAAAAATCCGCAGTAGACTAAAATTGCAGCGCTTCTTTGCTAAGTTAATGCAAAAAATATCCCAGTCTCCCGATTTAAAAACATTTTTTGCCCAAGAAATCGAGAAGAAAAAAGCATCTCAAACTCAGGAAATTTATGCAAGAGTCGAAAATAATCCCCTAGGTTACTTTGCGGTAGGTGTACATCAATTCAAGAACTTCAGGAATCAAGTCCAAGGCAATATCGGAGAAAGCTTTATTGCACTTCTATTGAGTCAGTTACCAAAAACCTGGGCGATGGGAAAAAATATCCTGATCCCCACCCGTAGCCAAAAGCTAACAGAGATTGATTTATTAATTGTCGGCACAAAAGGCATTTTTCTCATGGAAATCAAGACCTGGAAAGGGTCTTTTTCTGCGTATGCTGACCGCTGGAAAAGGAGAGAAGGGAGTCGTTGGATACCTTTACAAAACAGTCCAACCCAACAGAGTCTGTACCACCAAAAAGCGTTTCAAATTTGACTTGACGCCCAAAATATATCCATTGATAGCAATGCCATCATTGCACCTGTTATTTTTCCTGCTGCCCAGTGGGTCGGTGTAAAAAAATGTTCTGCCCCGGTAATTACTGCCTTAAGCGCATTAAAGCATTTGATTGCTCAAAGACAAGATTATTTGGATGATCTCCAAATAGAAACTATTGTAAATGCTCTCCAAAAAATTGCAGTGCCTACGCAGCAGTCAGACTCACAAAAGCCAACTTTGGCTAAACCTAAACCTATTCTCAAAAAGAAACGCTACACATGAGGCAAAAAAAATCTCCCTTGATGGGAGACGATAAGAATAAAATTGCTCTCTTAAGGAATTAGGAATCAGGATAAAAATTAGGCCGGCATCCCCACTAACTTGGCGCTGAGATCCCAAAGGACATCTGCTTTGTTGTCATCGAGAGCTTCATCAGAAACTTCTTGCATAAAGGCTTCCCGTCCTTGCTGTTGGCGGTTCCCCCAACTCCAGTAAACACCCGATACATCGAAGCCAGAATCCGCAACAACTTTAGCGAGACGTTCTCCGGCCACTTCTTCAGTGACATAACCCCCGGTGATATTTTTTTGGAACCAGGGGAAGATCTTCCGGAACAGACCATAGTGATTTCTAAAGAGGCCCGTTTCGGCAACGCAACCCGGATAGAAAGAATTGAAGATAATCCCAGTGTCTTTGTGATAGCGGTTGTGGAGTTCCCGCATGGTGAGAATATTGCAGAGTTTGCTGTCTTTGTAAGCTTTACCGGGTTTAAAGATTTTGCCGTCGATCATGGCAACAGGGGGCTTAAAGCCAGCGGCCATTCCCTGGAGATCGCCAAGGTCGGGGGGCGCAGGAATGGGAATTTTACCGCCTACTTCTTTCGGGTTCGCGGTGACAGTGCCGAGAATCACAAGGCGTTTGTCTGCAGCGGGGGAATTTTTGAGGTCTTCCAACATCAAATTGCAGAGCAGGAAATGACCCAAATGGTTGGTGGCAACGCAAAGTTCATAACCGTCTTTGTTGCGTTGGGGTTCCTTGGCGAGGGGCAGATAAACCGCCGCATTACAAACTAGGGAGTTTAGGGTTTTACCCGTTGCCCGAAAATCGGCGACGAATTTACGGACGCTATCGAAATCAGCGAGATCAAGGTGCATGATCGTCCGACTGGCTTCGGGGATACCAACTTCTTTGGCGACTCGCTCGGTTTTTTCGAGGTTGCGGCAGGCCATGACCACATGCCAGCCTTTATCGGCGAGGGCTTTGGCCCCATAGAGTCCGACCCCGGACGAGGCACCAGTAATGATCGCTGTTTTTTGTTGATCTGTCATGATTCTATGCTTTGGCGGAAATTCATCACGTTAACTGCTTGTTGAAAATCTTACTATCGTTCTTTTCCCTTAATTTCAGGGGAATTCGTCGGGGGGAATTTGTCCTGGGAATTGGGCAAGCAGTACGGGAGGGCTGAATTGGGCAAAGGCTTATGCCATGGGGCGATCGCCTTTGGCGTGGGGGAACTGAAACGGCGATCACCAAACTTTTAATATTTGTATCTCAATATTGCCCACTGCTTTACAAAGCCATATTTCTCGTAAAAACCTGGGGGAAAACTTTACTGAAATTTAGGGCCAGTTCAGGCGGGTTTAGCTTCGCGCTCTAGGAGGAGGGTCACGGGGCCATCGTTGCTGATTTCCACCTGCATCATGGCACCAAATTGTCCGGTTTCGATCTTCAGCCCACTTTGGCGCAAGAAAGCCACAAATTTTTCGTAAATCTGTTCGGCTTGATCTGGTTTGGCAGAACCACTAAAGGATGGTCGTCGGCCCTTACGACAGTCGCCATAGAGGGTAAATTGACTAACCACAAGGATTTCCCCCTGGATATCTTGGATCGAGGCTTGCCAGGGATTGCCCTCAGGATCCGGAAAGAGGCGCAGATCAAGGCATTTGCGGGCGAGCCACTGTAATTCGGCGTCGGTGTCGGTGGGGGAAATGCCGACAAGGAGCGTTAAGCCTTGGTTAATTTGGCCGACAATGTGCTGATTGACGCTGACGTGGGATTGTTGCACCCGTTGGAGAACAATTTTCATCGGTTTTAGTAGAAGCCGGGTTGAATACTACAATGGAGGCGATTTGTGTAATGGGAGAACTTCAATATGGCTGAGCGAAATGGTGGGGCCTTTGTGGGCGGTGTGCTCATTGGGGGCGCTGTGGGGGCGATCGCCGGTTTATTATTCGCACCGCGCTCTGGTAAAGATACCCGAAAAATTCTCAAAAAATCCCTCGAAGCGTTGCCAGAACTGGCGGAGGATCTCTCGGATAGTCTACAACTCCACGCTGATCAACTCTCGGAAACGGCCCGTCGCAATTGGGAAGATACGCTGCAGCGGTTACAGGAGGCGATCGCCGCTGGGATTGAAGCGAGCCAAACCGAAGCCCAACGCCTCGATGCCGAAGAAGAGGAACTCCTCCCTGTCCAAGAGATTGACCCGTCCCAAAATTAAACCGTTTCATTTACAGTGCAAGATCCCCTTTTTTGGCTACTCCTGTCTTTTTTGCTTGTTGCCCTCAGCCTTACCGCTGTCCTCGCCGCTGCTTTCCCGGCCTTTTTGGAACTGGGACGGGCGGCCCGTAGCGCAGAAAAACTCCTCGATACCCTCAACCGAGAACTGCCGCGCACCCTTGATGCCCTCCGGCGTACGGGGGGAGATATTACCGAATTAACCGATGAACTCGAAGCCAGTTTTAAAAGTGCCCGGGGGATTCTCCAGCAGACAGAAAAAGGACTGAAGCACACCCAACGACAAATTCAACAGGTGCAACGGGGCGGACGTAGTACTTGGACGGGATTCCAGACGGCTTGGCAAACGTTTTGGCGATCGCCCCGTAAAAAATCCAGGCGACGTCGTTAATTTTCCTTATTCTCTGATGTCATCGCCAAGGGAAATTTAGCCGTAACGGTAATAGGCAGCACAGGCTCCCTCGGAGGAAACCATCGGCGCACCAAGGGGACGTTCTGGGGTGCAGGTTGTGCCAAAGGCGGGACATTGCTTGGGTTTTTTTCGACCTTGCAGAATTTCGCCACTGATACAAGAAGAAGATGCTTGGGGCTGGAAATGCGTCAAATCTAGCTTAAATTTGCGAGAGGCATCAAAGACGGCATATTTTTCGCGCAAACCGAGACCACTCTGGGAAATTTCACCAATCCCGCGCCAAGTACGGGGCACAATTTCAAAAATTTCGGTCACTAATTGCTGTGCCGTGGCATTCCCTGCGGCTTGGACGACGCGACGGTATTGATTTTCGATATGCGATCGCCCTTCCTCCAACTGTTTCACGCAGAGATAAATCCCCTGCACAATATCCAAGGGTTCAAACCCTGTCACGATCAGGGGGATTTGGTAATTTTTGGCGATCGCCTCATATTCCTGATACCCCATCACCGTGCAGACATGGCCCGCGAGCAAAAAACCCTGAATGGTTCGATCCGGAGCGGACAAAATCGCTTCTATCGCTGGCGGCACTGACACATGGGCGACCAAGAGGGAAAAATTGGTTAGTCCTAACTTGGCGGCTTGGTAGACTGCCATCGCCGTGGTCGGTGCGGTCGTTTCAAAGCCCACCGCAAAAAAAATCACCTGTTTGTCGGGATTTTCCTGGGCCATTTTCAGGGCATCGAGGGGAGAATAAACCATTTTTACGGCCGCCCCCTGCGCCTTCACCGAGAGTAAATCGAGCCTTGTCCCCGGCACGCGCAACATATCACCAAAGGAACACAACACCACATCGGGCAACTGAGCCAGGGCGATCGCCTGATCAATAAGTTCAGCAGGGGTGACACAGACCGGACAACCGGGGCCATGAATCAAGGTGATTTCTGGGGGCAGCAGTTGATCGATGCCGTATTTAACGATGCTGTGGGTTTGTCCGCCGCAGATCTCCATGATTGTCCATGGACGGGTCACAAGGGCGGCGATCGCCTGCACATATTTCTGAACCGCTGCGGGATCGCGAAATTCATCTACAAATTTCATTCACTATCCCCCCGCAAAGGACTCCATTTCTGCCAAAGTGGCAAGGGTTTCTGTTGCCGCCACTTCATCCAAAACACTCAGGGCAAACCCCGCGTGAACCACTGCATAATCCCCCACTTGGGCTTCCGGCACATAGGCGAGGCTCACCTCCCGCACCACACCGCTAAAACTAACGCGACCCATTTTAAAAAGGGGGTCATCCCCCACAATTTCTAAAATTTTTCCCGGCACAGCAAGGCACATATTTTTGGAATATTTTGATTGGATTGGCTACTGTTTATCCTAACGAATTTTTTGCTTTGATGTTATTAGTTTTAAGTTTTTTTATTAAGCTTTTTGTTGAGACTCTTCTGGATGATTTCCCAACAGCAAAAAATTAGATCGCTTGTCCAGTAACCACCATAACCTGTCCCAAGGCGATCGCCCCATCATTGGGCGGGAATTTTTGGGGATAATAGATATTTGCCCCACTAGATTCCAACTTTTGGATCGTTTGCTCTAATAAATATTTATTCTGAAAACAGCCCCCCGCTAAGACAATATTTTTTCGAGAATTAAAACCAAGCTTAAGGGTATGCAGATAAATATCAAAAATAATTTCCACCAAGGTATTGTGAAATTTTGCCGCAATAAAATTTTTAGGCAAGTCATTTTGCAAATCCTGAATAATACCCTGAAATATACCACGACTATCAATCTCTAAGATTGAATCATTTTTTGTATATTGAAACTGATAAAAATCTGGTATTTGTAAACCATCAATTGAAAATTCTAAAGCCATCGCTGCCTGTCCTTCAAAACTTTCCCTTTGCCTTAAATCAAGCAGAGAGGCAACCCCATCAAATAAGCGTCCAACACTAGAAGTGAATGGCGTATTAATGTCTTTTTTTAACATTGATAAAAGCAATTCCAATTCTGTTGCAGAAAAAGCCTGAATTGTGGGTAAATTTAACTTTTTCAATACCTGTAAATCATAGAGTTGAGACAACAAACCTAAAGCACTGCGACGGGGTTCTCGACTCGCTCGATCCCCACCCGGTAACGGAAACGGTTTAAAGTGGGCAATTCTTTCACAACTCTGTTTTGTCACCCAGAAAAACTCACCGCCCCAAATTGTGCCATCTTCACCGTAGCCCGTCCCATCCCAAGCCACCCCTAACAGCGGCGATTCAAGCTGATGTTCCGCCATACAAGCATATATATGGGCATGGTGATGCTGCACTGAAATCAAAGAAATATTCAGTTTCTGCGCGAGATTTTTAGCATATTGTGTAGAGAGATAATCGGGATGTAAATCACAGGCAATAATATCAGGTTGAAAGTCATAAATTTGGCTTAGTTTTTGCAATGTTTTTGTCATCGCTTGCAGTGTTAATTGATTGGATAGATCACCAATATGCTGACTTAGAAAAAGACGATTTTTTTGGGCGATCGCCACCGTATTTTTTAGATGTGCCCCCATTGCCAAAACATTTTTCGAGAGCGTTCGTTTTAAGGTGAGTGGCTCTGGCGCATAGCCCCGCGATCGCCTCAAAATTATAGGCGTATTGTTCATCACCCGCACCACTGAATCATCCACCGGACGCAAAATTCGGCGATTATGAATTAAAAAGCCATCGGCAATATTTTTGAGCCTCTCTAGCGCTTCAGTTTCATCAATGCAAATGGGTTCATCACTGCGGTTACCACTAGTTGCAATGACTGGAAAATTCAGGCTTTTTAATAATAAATGGTGTAGCGGAGTATAGGGCAACATTACTCCTAAATTCGGATTGTGCGGCGCAACATTTTCAGCAAGATTAAATTCTTTTTTCTTCTGTAATAAAACAGTCGGACTGGCTTGGGAAGTCAAAAATGCTTCTTCTAATTGTGACAAAAAACAATCATTTTTAATGGACGGCAAATCAGGATACATCACCGCAAAAGGTTTATCAGGACGTTGTTTCCGTCCACGCAATTGTTGCACTGCTTTGTTATTTCTGGCATCGACTAATAACTGAAATCCGCCTAAGCCTTTTAGGGCGACAATTTTTCCATCACGAATATATTGAATTGCTGCCTCTAAAGGTGATTGATTTGTATTTTCTTGCCCTTGGCAATGACTCAAAAATTCAAGTTTAGGGCCACAAATTGGGCAGGCATTGGGTTGGGCATGGAAACGGCGATCGCCGGGGTCTTCATATTCCCGTTGACAGTCGGCACACATCGAAAAATCTGCCATTGACGTTAGGGAGCGATCGTAGGGCAGGGTTTCAATAATGCTGTAGCGGGGGCCGCAATGGGTGCAGTTGGTAAAGGGGTATTGATAACGGCGATTTTGGGGGTCAAAAATTTCTGCAATGCATTCAGAACAGGTCGCCAAATCGGGCAAAACAATCGCTATTTTTTCCCCAGTTTGACTCGCATGAATTTCAAAATTATTATACCCAATTAGCTCTAAATATTGATATTTTAAAGCGTCAATCTTTGCATTAGGGGGCAATTCTGCTTGCAGTTTTTCGAGAAATAAATTTAATGGCGATCGCCCACCTTCTACTTCAATAGTAACCCCCGCAGTAGAGTTATTCACCCAACCAAATAAATTGAGTGCTGTCGCTAATTGGTAAACAAAAGGACGAAAACCAACCCCCTGCACTGTGCCTTGAATCTCCAATCTTAACCGTCTTTTCACGAGCAATTTATACAGTTATTACAGCTTGGAAAGCAATGTCTTGGTATTGGCTTTGGAGATAATTCAACCAGCTTTCCATCCCTTCCCCCGTGCGGGCAGACAGCTCAAAAATTTGTGCTTGGGGACACATTTTCTTGACGTTTTCTAAGGCTGAATCACGGTCAAAACCAACAACTTCAGCGATATCAATTTTGTTAATAATGACGACATCAGCAGACTTAAACATCGTCGGATATTTTAAGGGTTTATCTTCCCCTTCGGTGGTAGACAGTAAGACAATCCTTTTATGTTCACCAAGGTCATAGGCAGCGGGACAAACTAAATTGCCTACATTTTCAATGATTAATAAATGAACACCATCAAGGGCAAGTTTTCGGGCGGCATTTAAGACCATTTCGGCATCGAGATGACAAAGAGTTCCTGTGGTAATTTGGGCAACCGGAATATTATTTTTTCGCAGCCGTTGGGCATCGTTATCCGTTTTTAAATCGCCCACGATAACGGCTGAATTCAGTTTATTTTTTAATTGCTCAATGGTGCGTTCTAATAATGCCGTTTTCCCTGAGCCGGGACTTGAAACGACATTAATAACAAATAAATCTTTCGCCAAAAAATAGCCGCGATTACGCTCAGCTAGACGATCATTTTTTGCAAAAATAGATTGATTAATATCAATGGCATGGCTATGGTTCCCATCATGATTATGGTGATGGTGATGTTCATGGTCATGGGGGTGATGATGGTCATGATGCCCGTGGGAATGATCATGGGCGTGGGTATGAATTTCCACAGGTTTTTCAACAGCGTTACAACCGCAATTTCCACACATAATTTAAATCACCTCTAAGGATTTTAATTCGACTTCTTTACCACTTAAAATATGTTGACTTAAACTACTACATAACGGACATTCATAAAATAAATCAGGGGGTGTAAAGGGGCGATCGCATTGGGCACAATAACAGGTCACAGGAACCGTTTCAATGATTAGTTGAGCCTGTTCGGCAAGGGTTCCGCCTGCCACCGCTTCAAAGGCAAAACTCAGGGCTTCAGGAACGACACCACTGATTGCACCAATTCGCATGGTTAAACCTACAATTTTTGTGGCATTTTGTCGCTCTGCTGCTGCATTGGCGATCGCCACGGTTTCTGTCATAATGGCTACTTCATGCATGGTGTGAGTCGTTCTTGCAAAAGATGAATCGCTGTTTCGATTGCTTTTTGGGTTATTTCAGAATAGTTTTCTCCCAGTTTAAAATCTTGAGCAGGGATTAAAACCAAGTAAGCATCGGGCGCATAATGATAAATTTCTTGAGCTAAATTCAGAAGGCTTTTGGGGTCAATAAAATGTCCAAAATTGTGTTCATTATCTCTCCGTTGAATAGGTTTAATCGTTACAGTCTCAATGGGAGCCGCATCGATAAAGTAAACCTGCTCCACTTGTACCAAATCTTCTACTAATTCAGGGGTGAGTTGATGGGTAGCGATCGCCGTTATATTTTCCTGATCAAAAAAAGCTTCCGCAACCTTTTGTCCTGCCCCATCATCAGAACGTAATGTATTGCCGTAACCAATCATTAAAGTTTGTTTCATTAACTATCACGACGAATTTCTTTGACAATGGAACCATCAGGGGAAATTAATTGTAAAATCATCGGCATTTGTCCGGCGGCATGGGTCGAACAACTTAAACAAGGATCATAATTTCTCACCCCAGCCTCCACTCGATTTAAAATGCCTTCTGCAACAGTTTCACCATGAATATAATGCTTGGCAATTTGGGTCACGGTGCGGTTAATAGCAAAGTTATTTTGTCCTGTCGCAATCACTAAATTTATCTTTTTGAGCAGTCCATTTTCATCCACTTGATAATGATGAAAAAGGGTTCCTCGTGGTGCCTCACTCACGCCAACGGCTTCGGTTTGATTAACCCCTGCCTCTGCTTGCAAACGGTTAGAAAAAAGATCTGGATCATCGATCATCCGCTCAATTCTTTCGAGGGAACCTAATATTTCAATGAGTCTCGCGTGGTGATAAACAAAGGAAGCTTGGACAATTCTGCCGTGTCGTTGCCGATATTCAATGAGTTCTTGATCGGCGGCTTCGGTGCCAAAATGTTCGCAAATATTTAACCGTGCTAAAGGCCCGACGCGATATACCCCTGTCTCCCCAAAAAGCTTATAGTAAGGGGATTTTAAGTAGGAATCTTCCTGTAATTTTTCCCCCAGAAATTCATGGTAATTGTTCGGATCAAGGCGATCGCCCACAATATTGCCGTGGCTATCGATCATCCGCAAAATGCCGCCATAATGTTCCCATGCGCCGGACTCGCCTATTAAACCCAGATAAAGACTCGGAAAATTACCGAAAACTGTCACTTCTTCCTGATGGGAGTCAAGAATTTTTTTAAATAAACTCAGGGCATTTTTAACGGTATTTTTTGCTTCCGGCAAACCCTCTTTAATATAAGTTTGTCCTTCTTTTGTTAACGGCGATCGCACGCCACCGGGGATTGACCAAGCGGGGTGAACTTTTTGGCTCCCAAGGATTTTAATAATGTCCTGTCCAAATTTTCTCAGACGAATTCCACCCCGTGCTAAATCAGGATCAGCGGCAATTAAACCAAATACATTTCTCGTCTTCGGATCACTGTCCCAACCAAAGATTAAATCAGGACTACTAAGGTGGAAAAAACTGAGGGCATGGGATTGAGTGATCTGGGCAAGATTAATCATTCGCCGTAATTTTCCTGCCCCAACAGGAATCTTTACAGCTAATAATTGATCGCCTGTTTTTGAGGATGCAATTAGATGACTGACGGGACAAATACCACAGATTCGGGACGTTAAGGCAGGCATTTCCCAGAAAGGACGACCTTCACAAAATTTCTCAAACCCCCGAAATTCCCCGACATGAAAACGTGCTTCATGCACTTCTCCTTGATCATCTAGATAAATGGAAATTTTGGCATGTCCTTCGATGCGAGTCATGGGATCAATAATGATTGTTTTAGACATTTTTTACTCCTAGATGATTTTTCAAACGAACGCTAAAAATGTGTTGATTAAAATAGTTTTTATTTTAACGAATTATGACTGTTAACCACTACACCAATTATCAACCATTAAATGATCGATGGCTTCTGGATTTTTTTCTAAATATTCTTCAAGGGCGGTTTTATCTACTTTTGTAGATTGTTGGTAGGCGGTTTTAGCTTGTAGTTCTTCCACCATTGCCCATGCTTGAATACAATCACTCGAATCATGTCCTTTTTCTTGACAGATTAATTTTGTCTTTTGAATTGCGGCTTGCATTTCTGCGGCAAATAATAGTTCTTTGGGACGTTCTAAAAAATCACTTTTGCTAATTAAATCTTCAACGGTAATTATCCCTAAAAGTTTGTCAGTCATGACGGGGGCACTGTGCAAATTCCATTGACTAAATAGGCGGGCAACATATTCAACCGCCAGATCAGGACTCACGAAAATACAAGGTTTGGTCATAATTTCATAGACCCGTATTGCCCTTGGATCACGACCATAGGCGATCACTTTACTGACGATATCGGTGGCGGTCAAAATGCCGTAGGCATCGTGAACATGGCGACGATCAACTATTAATACACGGGTTTTATTCACCCGCATACATTGGGTGGCACTGGCAATGGTCGCTAAACCTTTGATCGTCACCACATTGGGATTCATGATATCGGCGGCAGTCAGCATGGCAAATGTTTGGGACATAAAATCTAGCCGAATTTGATCATTTCTCGTCCTTCCATTTCCGGCAATTTTCCTTCTAATAAGGGGGCGATCGCCGCTTTAATTCGGTCGGCATCGGGGGGGCAACCGGGGAGAAATAAATCGATATCAACGACTTCATGGATGGGCAAAACTCTGGGTAATAAAGGCGGCAAAATTCCTCCGGTAATTTGTTGGGGTAATCGGTGTTCTTCGGTGAGTTCTTTATAGCCTCGTTCTAAAATGGTTTGGGCATCTCCCTTTTGATTGCGAATTCCTGTAACATTGGTCGTTACAGCACAGTCCCCAAAGGCAATTAATAGCTTTGTATTTTGGCGAACTTTTTCTAACAATTCCAAATTTTCTTGGTTAGCAACAGCCCCTTCAATGAGACAAACATCGACATTTTTAGGGTAATCTTTGACATCGGAACCGACGGGACTAAAGACCACATCCACATATTTTATCAACTCAATTAAAAATTCATCGAGGTCTAAAAAAGACATGTGGCAACCGGAACAACCCGCCAACCAAATTGTTGCAAATCGAATTTTTTGTTGGGTTTCTTGCGCCATTATCTTGTCCACTCTCCTTTGGTGCGTGCGGTAATTAAAAATTCAAGTTTTTGGCGATCGCCGAGTTTACTGCCTACGGTGGCTCCCTTGCGGAAAATCGATCCCGTTGGACAAGCATCCACACATTTGCCACAACTCGTACAGGCATCCACCGCCCCCCAAGGCTGATTTAAACCGGAGACAATTTTTGATTCACCGCCCCGATTGGATACATCCCAGACGTGTGCCCCCTCGATCTCATCACAGACCCGAACACAGCGGGTACAGAGGATGCAACGGTTATGGTCAATGCCAAATTGCTTGTGGGAAATATCCACTTCCCGCTTTGGATATTGGTACGGAAAGCGCGAATGATCCATCCCCACCTCTACCGCCATATCCTGTAACTCACAATTACCATTCGCCACACAGACCGCACAAACATGGTTCCCTTCCGCGAAGAGCAATTCCACCGTCATCCGACGATATTCTTCTAATTTTTCTGTGTGGGTCTGGACGACCATTCCCTCCATCACCTCCGTCACACAGGCGGGCTGGAGTTTATTACTCCCCTCAATTTCCACGAGACAGAGGCGACAAGCTCCCACATCGGACACCCCCTCCAGATGGCACAGGGTCGGAATGTGAATCCCTGCATCACGGGCGGCTTCAAGGATCGTTTCCCCAGCGCGGGCGCTGATTAGCTGATCATTTATCGTTAAAGTTTTAACTGCCATAGTTTTGCGATTTTGCTTAAGGTTCTCTCTGTAAGGACTGCATGGGAATTAAAAAAAAATTTAATCGGCGTTACTCCCCACGAGGGCATCATATTCCGCGCGGAAATAGCGCAGGGTACTCAAAATTGGATTGGGCGCACTCTGTCCTAACCCACATAAACTTGCTTCCTTGACCATGTGACAAAGTTGTTCGAGCAGTTCAATGTCCTTGGGTTCAGCCTGTCCCTTGAGCATTTTGCTTAACAGTCCCGACATCTGCACCGTTCCGGCACGGCAGGGGATACATTTACCGCAGGATTCGCACTGGCAAAATTCCATGTAAAACTTCGCCACATCAACCATGTTAGTGGCTTCGTCCATAACGATCATGCCGCCGGAACCCATCATTGTGCCGAGTTTGATCAAAGAATCATATTCGATGGGCGTATCAAGGTAGTCCGCCGGAATACAACCGCCAGAGGGCCCTCCGGTTTGGACAGATTTGACTGTGCCACTGTCGGGGATGCCACCGCCCATTTGCTCGACAATTTGCCGGACGGGGGTTCCCATCGGCACTTCGATCAAGCCATTATTTTTCACTTTTCCGGTGAGGGCAAAGACTTTTGTGCCTTTGCTTTTTTCGGTGCCGATGCTGCTAAACCAGTCTGCCCCTTCACGGATGATCGGGACGATGTTGGCGTAGGTTTCAACGTTGTTGATTAGGGTGGGATGTCCCCACAGTCCGGACTGGGCGGGGTAGGGGGGTCTGGGTCTGGGGGTTCCCCGTCCGCCTTCGATGGAGGCAATTAGGGCGGTTTCTTCGCCACAAACGAATGCCCCTGCGCCAATGCGGATGTCGATGGTGAAATTGAAGGGGGAATTAAAAATCTGGCTACCGAGTAAACCCTTACTTTTGGCTTGTTTGATTGCTTTTTCGAGGCGTTGGATCGCGAGGGGATATTCTGCCCGAATGTAAATATATCCGTGGTTTGCGCCCACGGCATAGCCGGCGATCGCCATCCCTTCGAGAACCCGGTGGGGGTCACTTTCGAGCACCGCCCGATCCATAAATGCCCCCGGATCCCCTTCGTCGGCGTTACAGACGACATATTTTTGATCCCCCGGCATTTTCGCGACGGTCGCCCATTTCAATCCCGTGGGATAGCCGCCGCCGCCACGCCCCCGTAGGCCGCTCTGGGTAATTTCTTCCACCACCGCCATCGGGGTCAGATCTTCGAGCACTTGGTGCAATGACCGATAGCCGCCCCGCGCAATGTACGCTTCAATCCGTTCGGGGTCAATTTTGCCGCTATTTTCCAGCACCACGGGTTTTTGTAACGTGAAAAATGGCGCTTGGCGATCGCAAATTTCCAGCTTATCCGAGGGCGTTTCCCCCAATGCTACATCGACGATCTCTGGGGCAACTTCTGGCATCACCTGCTGGAAACAAGTCTCATCGCTCACATCCACCAACGGCGCAAAGCCACAGAGTTTCATACAACCGACGGGAACCACCTCCAGGCGATCACCCAAATTTTTTTCCTTAATCTGTTTTTCCAGTTCCTCCTTCACCGCCAAACTGCCGGAGGACATACAACCCGCCGCCGTACAACAGCGAATCTGAATTTTTGTGTGGCTGTCCTGTTCCGCTTCCGCAATTTCAAACAATTCCGCTAAATCCGTCATCTTTCCCGCAAATCCTGACTACAAATCAAACACCGAAATTCTGATCCCTGATACCTGTCAACTTCCTTCAGACAACTGCCGCAACCTTGCCATCACCTGATCAGCGTTCTGTTTGCCGCACACCTCATCGTCATAAACTACCGCTGGCGCAATCCCACAGGCCCCAATACAGCGCGCCGTAACCAAAGAAATTTGATCATCAGGGGTTGTTTCCCCGGGTTTAATGTGGAGAGTTTCATCAATTTTATCGAGGAGTTCTTGGGAGCCTTTCACATAGCACGCCGTCCCCAAACACACGACACAAGTATGTTTTCCTTTCGGCTTTAAAGAAAATAAATGATAAAACGTCGCCACCCCATACACCCGGCTGAGGGGCAGTTTCAATCCCCGCGCCACGTATTCAAGTACCTCATCTTCGAGGTAACCAAAGACTTCCTGGGCCTTGTGCAGAATCTCAATCAGGGTATCTTGGCGATATTGATTCCGTTTCATGGCGACTTCCAGCACCCGAAAACGTTTATCCGCAGGAACCGCATGGGAAATGGCCATGGTAATCGTCTCAAATGACAGTAAAAATCAGGCGGCGATCGCCTTTGCTTTCATCTTAAAAAGGATTAATCCCAAGGATCAATTAAACGCCTTGAAACCTCAGAATTCTACAGAAAAATTTAAGCTTTTTCTCTAAAATGTTAAGTCTTACAAACGAACCTTGATTGTACAAAAATCAGCACCAGCTTTTTGCGAATTAATATAAATTTGATCGCGCTATAAAACAATTATTTTGTTGTTTAATTCCGGAAAAAATTGGCAGCTCATAATTTTAATCAATGTACAAAAAATACTTAACAAATTCGCGGTAATTGTTCACCACTCAGACGTTCTAAAATGCGTGTTACCCCCAGATCATTTTCTACAACCACGGGGGCGATCGCCAAATGTTGTTCCCCACAGTTTTGGGTCGTCACGAGACCAATTTGGCGGGCGTTGGCATTGTAATGCTGCAAAAGAGCCAAGCCTTCAGCCGCCCTCGCCTCTGGCAAAATCGCCACAAAGCGGCCCTCATTGGCAATGTGTACCGGGTCAAAGCCAAAAATTTCACAGGCCCCGCGCACCGCTTCGATTACAGGAATTTGATTGCCATGGACTTTAAACTGATATCCAGCGGCGATCGCCAACTCATTCAAGACCGCCCCTAGCCCACCCCGCGTGATATCCCGTAAACAATGAATCTCAATTCCTGCTTTTAACAAATCCTGTACCGGCTCCACCAAGGGGGCACAGTCACTTTCAATGGGACTTTCAAAGGCTAACCCCTCCCGCTGGGCCATAATCGCGATGCCATGGCGACCGAGATCTCCGCTGACTAAAATCGTATCCCCAGGGGCGATCGCCTTTGGTTGAATATTAAGCCTAGATTCAATAATGCCAATGCCTGATGTGTTGATAAACAGACCATCTCCCTTACCCCGCTCCACCACCTTCGTATCCCCCGTGACGATCTGTACGCCGACGACCTGGGCCGCCTGCTGCATCGAGACCACCACCTGCCAGAGGGTTTCTAAGGGCAAGCCTTCTTCTAAAATGAAGCCCACACTAAGGTACAGGGGCCGCGCTCCCGCCATCGCCAGATCATTCACCGTGCCGTAAATCGCTAATTTGCCAATGTCTCCCCCCGGAAAAAAGAGGGGCTGCACCACATAGGAATCCGTCGTAAACGCGAGTTTCTCCGTCGATACTGGTAAGGCCGCTGCATCATGGCTCGTGCAAGGCTCACCAAAGGCCGTGGCAAACATTTTGTCGATGAGGTCTTGCATCAGTTTGCCACCGCCGCCATGGGCTAACAGTACATGGGAAGTATTTTGTAAGGGAAGCGGGCAGGTTAAATCCATGGGGGCGTATTGCTTGTTATTTTTTCGTTTAAGGTAGCGCCTCCCCAAGGGAAAAAGAACCCCGCCATCACTTTGGGTAATGAAAGTTCAAATCCTGAAGTTTGCGAGTGAAATATCGCTGATCTAACAAGTTGTCTCAGCTACGGTTCGGGGCTTGGGAGATGGGGTAATCTGGACTGAGAATTTGAGCCTCAACGCAAGAAGGAGTCCCCATGAGTTACCGGATGTCGCGCCGTGCCTATGCAGAAACCTATGGCCCCACGGTGGGCGATCGCCTGCGTTTAGCAGATACGGAACTGTGGCTGGAAGTGGAACAGGATTTCACCACCTATGGGGACGAGGTGAAATTTGGTGGCGGGAAGGTGATCCGCGATGGCATGGGACAGTCCGCCGTTCCCCGTGCTGATGGGGCGGTAGATACGGTGATTACCAATGCGCTGATCGTCGACTGGTGGGGCATCGTCAAGGCCGATGTCGGTATCAAAGACGGCAAAATTTACAAAATCGGCAAAGCTGGCAACCCTGACATCCAAGACAATATCGACATTATTATTGGCCCCGGCACGGAGGCGATCGCCGGTGAAGGACATATTCTCACTGCTGGGGGCATCGATAGCCATGTGCATTTTATTTGCCCCCAGCAAATCGAGGTGGCGATCGCCTCTGGGATTACCACAATGATCGGCGGCGGCACTGGCCCCGCCACCGGTACCAACGCGACCACTTGCACCCCTGGGGAATGGCACATTTCTCGGATGCTCGAAGCCGCAGAAGGATTTCCAATAAATTTGGGATTTACAGGGAAGGGCAATAGCGCCAAACCAGAAGGACTGATTGAACAAGTCAGAGCTGGGGTGATCGGCCTCAAACTCCACGAAGACTGGGGTACAACCCCTGCCGCTATCGACAATTGCCTTTCTGTCGCCGATCAGTTTGATGTGCAAGTCGCAATTCACACCGACACCCTAAACGAAGCAGGTTTTGTGGAAGATACGATCGCCGCCTTTAAAAATCGTGTCATCCACACCTACCACACCGAGGGGGCTGGGGGCGGCCACGCACCGGACATTATCAAAGTTTGTGGTGAAGCGAATGTGCTGCCGTCTTCAACAAACCCGACCCGTCCCTACACCCTCAACACCCTAGAAGAACACCTGGATATGTTGATGGTTTGCCATCACCTCGATCGCAGTATCCTCGAAGATGTCGCCTTTGCCGAGTCGCGCATCCGTCGGGAAACCATTGCCGCCGAAGATATTTTGCATGACCTGGGAGCCTTTAGCATGATTTCCTCAGATTCCCAGGCCATGGGGCGCGTTGGGGAAACAATTATTCGCACCTGGCAGACGGCCCACAAGATGAAAGTTCAACGGGGCGCTCTGGCCCAGGACACTGGGGAGAACGATAATTTTCGCATTAAACGCTACGTTGCCAAATACACAATTAACCCAGCGATCACCCACGGCATTTCCAATTACGTCGGCTCCATTGAGGAAGGAAAATACGCCGATCTCTGTCTCTGGAAACCCGCTTTCTTTGGGGTCAAACCAGAACTGGTGATCAAAGGGGGGGCGATCGCCTATGCCCAGATGGGAGATCCCAATGCCAGCATCCCGACGCCGCAACCAATCCACATGCGACCAATGTTCGCCAATTTTGGGAAATCAATGCAATCTACCGCCTTCACCTTTGTTTCCCAAGCAGCCATGGAAGCGGATGTGGCGACGCGATTGGGTCTCCAGAGAACCGTTTTACCCGTTGCCAACTGCCGTAACCTGACGAAGCGCGATCTGAAGTTGAATGATTACTTGCCTAGAATGGAGGTAGATCCCGAAACCTACCATGTGCGGGCCGATGGGGAAATGCTCGTCTGTGAACCGGCCACTGTTTTACCTATGGCCCAACGTTACTTTTTATTTTAAAGACCATCTTGTTAAAAATAGAAAAAGACTCTTAATATTGGCTTCAAAGCAACGTTAACTGTCTATCGGCTCAATGAAATCGGAGATCGATAATGATTTCTACAGTCCCTCAACTTTTTACGGTAGAAGATTATCTCGAACAGGAAGCGAGATCAGCCTTAAGACATGAATTTATTCAAGGAAAAATTATTCCCATGGCAGGGGCTTCCGCAAATCACAATCGTTTGACTTTAAATCTAAGTCGCTTATTGCCGTTTGAAATCAGCGATCGCCAATACGAAATCTTCGTCAGTGATATGCGTCTTTGGTTACCAGATGTGGCTAGTTATCTTTATCCTGATGTGATGATGATTGAAGGCGCACCAGTTTTTCTAGACGAGAGCCAAATGGCGGTGACCAACCCCTCTATGATCGCTGAGGTACTTTCTAACTCCACCGAAGGATTTGATAAAAATCAAAAATTTGCCCTTTATCGCACGATTCCCCAGTTACAAGAGTATTTGTTAATCGATCAGACTTACCCACGGGTAGAGCTTTATCAAAAGGTAGGCGATCGCCAATGGTTATTAACTGAATTAATGGGGGAAAATGCTGTTATCAAATTCAAGTTTGCTGCGCTAGAAATTAAACTTTCAGAATTATATAAACGGGTTAACTTTGTTGAGAATTAATTGCCTAAATACTTTATTAACCCATAAGCTCAGTTCTCCCTAAAAGAATTTTTATTGCAAAGGTAACACTGACGGGATCAAACAAAGGACGATAGAACTATGAGCTATTGATCCCCTGGCAGATCTCTATGAAAAAAGTCTTTGTCCTGGATACGAATGTCCTGCTCCATGATCCCAAGGCGATGCTGTCCTTTGCGGATAACGAAGTGGTCTTGCCGATCACGATTATTGAAGAATTAGACCGTTTCAAGAAACAAGTCGATTCCATCGGTCGCAATGCCCGACAAGTTTCCCGTACCCTTGATGCCCTCAGCCATGGGGGATCTTTGGTGCAGGGAATCACCCTCGATCAGGGAGGCTTGCTGCGGGTCGCCCTCTGTAAACCAGAAATTCTCGAAACTTTGCCGACGGAATTGGCAGGGGATTCTGGCGATAATGAAATTTTGGCGGTGGCCCTAACGGAACAAAATAATTGTCAATGTCCGGTCGTCCTCGTCAGTAAGGACACGAACCTACGCATTAAAGCCGGAGTTTTAGGTCTGACCACCGAAGATTATGAAACGGGCAAGGTCAACCTCGATGAGTTTTATGGGGGGACGGCGGAAGTTTTTGTGGATGCAGAGGCGATCGCCAAATTTTACCAAGACGGAACCATTACCCTACCCGAAAGCTTTTTTCCCAATCAGGCGGTAACCCTCGTTGATCGCCTAAAGCCAACCCACACTGCCCTGGGGATTTGTCGCGGCGACGAGCATCAGGTGGTGCCCCTCCATAAAGCAACGAAAGCCCCGGTTTCCAATATCCAAGCGCGCAACCGTGAACAAAAATTTGCCCTGGAATTATTGCTACAGGATGAGATTCAACTGGTGACGTTGGTCGGGAAAGCGGGCACAGGTAAAACTCTCTTGGCCCTCGCTGCTGGGGTGGCGAAAGTGGCCGGGGAACGCCTTTATAATCAACTGCTCATTTCACGGCCCATTGTGCCCATGGGCAAAGATTTGGGCTATCTGCCGGGGGAAATAAAAGAGAAACTCACCCCCTGGATGCAGCCCCTTTACGACAATTTAGATCTGATTTTCAATACCCAAGACCTGAAAGATAAACCGCGCCACTGGCGGCACGGCTACGAGGAACTGATGGAATTAGGCTTGTTGCAAATCGAACCCTTGACCTACATCCGGGGCCGCACGATTCCCCGACAAATTTTGATCGTTGATGAGGCGCAAAATTTAACGCCCCACGAGGTAAAAACCATTTTGACCAGGGCGGGGGAAGGCACCAAGATTATCCTCACCGGGGATGTGGAGCAGATTGATAATCCCTATGTGGATGCGTCCAGTAATGGGCTGACCTATGTGGTGGAAAAATTTAAACAGGAGGCGATCGCCGGTCACATTACCCTCCTCAAAGGTGAACGATCGCCATTGGCAGAACGGGCCTCAATCCTGCTTTAGCGACGAACTCTAGGGCAGCCAACGGGGATAGACTCCCGCAAAGGGTAGCGCCTCCAACTGAGTTTGGTCAGGCGTTTCACCAGGAACAATAAGCCAAAGTTGCCCCCCGGCGATCGCCTCCCCGGATGCCGTCCGGAAAAAAGGCTCTTCCACGTCGGTAATGTCCGTCACCACCTGGCTAAACAGCAACCCCAGACCATCGGGGGCCATGCTGAGGGCAATATCTTGGTATTGGGTCAACTGGGCGAGGCGATAGACTGTCTGGGTTTCGAGATCAATCTGGGCAAAATAGGGTTGCTCCCGGTATTCGTCCCCAGGGATTAATTCTGTCAGTAAACAATAAAGCTGGGTTTCTGTGGGGTTAAAGTCGCAATCTAGCACCGAGCCGTCCGTATCCAGTAATTTTTGCTCCTGGTTGCGGCTATTGACCAAATAAAGCGATCGCCGATAGCGTAACTCCGGATTATCACTGTTGAAATCCACCAATACCGCCGTTGTTCCATCGGGCGAAAAGGTGACCACCTGACCAAAACGGGGCAAAAAGTCGAGGGGTTCTTCTTGGATATCTTCTAGGGAAAAAATACCAATCCCTTTCCCCTGGGGTAGAGCAATGGTTTTCCCATCCGGGGCGATCGCAAAATCTCCCCCCGACAAGCCCAACGGTTGCGGTTCTTCCCCAGGCATCACGAGCCACAGCCCAAAGTCCGCCGGATCATCCCGCTTGACCCGTTGCACGGCGATCGCCTCCCCATCCGCTGCGAGTTGAAATTGCAAATTTTGGTAGGTGCGATTATCTAAAACCAGTTCCAAATCCGCAGACGCATCATCTTCTCCAAGGCCTGTGCTTACCCGATAAAGTTGACTATCCTGAATCCCTTCTGCTGGGCGCGTCCGATCCACCGCACTAAACAAAATTGCTTTCCCTTCCGGATACACCTGAAAGTCCAGCACCACCAAATTCGGCGGCGTTAAAATGCGTTTCTCGTCCTTTGTCCAGTTGTATAAAATTAACCGTCCCTTTTCCTGCTGTGTCTCATCGGTGCCCACATAGGCCAGGGCGCGATCGCGGGTGCGAAAACTACTGGAAAATGGCTGCATCGTCTTGCCTAGATTTCCCGAAGCCGCAAATTTTTCCCGCGCCCCCCGTAAGGTTAATTGATAATCCTGGCCATAGGGAGCCGGTGCCAACAGCGTATAGGCCAAGCGTTTACCCGCCCAACTGGTCTTGCCAGGGAGCGGTGGATCAATAACTAAATTGTCCTCGACCCCCACCGCATCCATCGGTCGGTCGAAGGTCAAAATAAAGGCCGTATCATCACCACCAATGCGTTGTTCCTGCCAAGAAAATTCCCGCACCCTCGGCCCGGTATTAATCGGACAATCCACGCCACACAGTTGCTCACCGCCGACACCGATGCCGATCATCAGGCTAAAGATCACAATCAACAGGAGGGCAAGACGATCAATGCGGGTCATGGTTTTCAAAACGGTCATAGGATCTACGGGGGCTAATTGCTCCCATTAAAAAAGGAAAGTGCAGCAAAAAAATCGTTAAGGAATCCACTGGGGTTGATAGCCCGGCAGCAGAGATTCCGGTGGAACAGGCTGAATTTCTGTATCTGTCTCCAACTCCGGGAGCGCCAATAGCCAGAGTCGGCCCCCTTCCACCGCCAGGCCCGTGGAAGTAAACAGATCGCTGGTGGGCGTTGGTGGAGTCGTGACCACCTGATCGAAGAGGAGGGCAACCCCATCGGCAGCAATGCTCAGGCCCACATCCCGGTAATTCGGTAAAGCGAGGAGGGCGGTTTCTTCCCCTGTTTTGAGATTCAAGGCACTGAGAAAAGGTTCCTCAACCACTTGGCCTGAGGTTTCATTTCGATCCAGCTTGAGGCAATACAAAAGTTCCGCCGCGCGGGGTTCAAAGCGACAATCAATAATCGGCGTGAGGGTGCGTAAAATTTCTGTGGCTTCTCCCTGGGCGTCGATGCGGTGGAGAGAGTAAACGCCATTGGCCTGCTGGAGGGCGATTTGTTGGGTTTGGTCGGGGGAAAAGGCGAGGAGCTTCGTAAATTCTTCCTTGGCTTGGATGGCACCACCGTTGCGGTTCAGGGGCACGAGGGAGAGTTTATTTTGTTGGGAAATGGCAACAACTTCGGCATTGGGGGCGAGGAGGAAGTCATCGGCGGGAATCCCTAGGGCGCGGGGCTCGGCTTGGCCTTCGATGACCCACAAACTGCGATCGCGGGGATTCTCTCGATTTGTGCGCTGAATAATGATCCGTTCTCCATTGTCCGCAAGTTGAAAGGCCCCATTGCGATAGTCTTTGGCTGTTAAGACAGACTGAATGCGCCCGGCAGGTGGGGGGCTGTCGGTAGAGCCTTGGAAATTTAAGCCTGTGCTCACGGTATAGAGTTGTTGGTCGCCAATCTCAGCCTGGGCCGATCCCCGGGGAATGGCAGAAAATAATAGGCGATCGCCTTCAGGATACACATCCAAATTGAGAACGATGAGGTCGGCTGGGGTGAGGACACTTTTTTCCTGGCGAGTCAGGTTATACAAAATCAAGCGGCCCCGGTCAGTGCCGTCGGTGCCAATGTAAGCAAAGGCCCGGTCTCGACTTTTTACCCGACTCAAGAAAGGCACGATATTGGGCTTCTCTGCCGCTTCTGGGGTAGGAGCAGCTAGTTTGAATTGATAATCCTGGCCGTAGATGGGGCGTTCATCAAGGCTATAGAAAAATGTTTTGCCGACCCAACTCCAACGGCCTGCCAGGGGTGGTTCAATGGTGAAATTTTCCGTGACGATGGCTGGATCGAGGGCCTGGTTAAAGGACAGTTGAAATTTTTGGTCTGCTACCCCAATTTGTTGCCCCTCCCAACTGAAAGCCTGCACTTGGGTGAGGGTGCGATCGCCAAATCCCCACAGCAGTGCCACCGCTAACGTAAGGCTAAAAAGGGCAGCGAGGACGACTTGATCGAAGCGTTTGAGGCGAAAAATATCCAAAACTGAAGAAGCCACGAAATTTTGCCACCTTGCATTTTAGCTCACCGTTCCCCATTCCCCGGTGCTAGTCTCCCACCCAGGTGTCCTGGCGCAGGGAAGCTTCAATAAAAGCATCGAGGTCGCCATCCATGACCCCATCCACATCGGTCGTTTCGTGGTTGGTGCGCAGATCCTTGACCATTTGATAAGGGTGAAAAACATAGTTCCGGATCTGATTTCCCCAGGCGGCCTCCACCATATCTCCCCGAATTTCAGCGATTTCCTGGGCCCGTTGTTCCTGGGCAATGATTAATAATTTTGCCTTGAGGATCGCCAGGGCTTTTTCTTTGTTTTGTAACTGCGATCGCTCTTGGGTACAGCGCACAGCCACCCCCGTAGGTAAATGGACAATCCGTACCGCCGTTTCGACTTTATTGACGTTTTGTCCCCCCTTACCGCCTGCACGGGAGGTGGTGATCTCTAAATCTTTTTCGGGAATATCGACTTTAACGGCATTGTCTCCCAAAATGGGCATCACTTCCACCCCAGCAAAACTGGTTTGGCGTTTGCCATTGGCATTAAAGGGCGAGATTCGCACCAAACGATGGGTGCCTTTTTCATGCTTGAGATAACCAAAGGCGTAACGCCCGGTCACTTCGAGGGTGGCCGATTTTAAGCCCGCTTCGTCCCCTTCGGAAATTTCTGCCAGCCGTACCTTATAGCCTTGTTTTTCACTCCAGCGGGTGTACATTCGCAACAGCATCTCCGCCCAGTCCTGGGCATCGGTGCCCCCAGCCCCGGCATTAATCGTCAGCACCGCACCGAGGTTGTCATATTCCCCGGAGAGCATCTGTTGCAGTTCCCAGCGGTTTAGTTCCTTCTGGAGATCATCAAGGTTTTCCATCGCTTCCGTGAGGAGAGCCGGGTCTTCTGCTTCGGTCAATAATTCGGCGATCGCCGCCGCATCTTCAAACTGACCCTGCCACTGTTGATACTGAGCCACGGTGCCCTTTAGCTCCGTTAGCTCCTGGAGAATGTCCTGGGCCCCTTGTTGATCCTCCCAAAATTCTGGCTGGGCCGCCTGTTGTTCGAGGTCAAAAATCTTCGCATCTAAGGTTTTTAGGTCAAAGATAGTCCTGGGTTTTCCCCAGGTGCGCTTGGACAGTTTCGAGGAAACGCTTTAAATCGGTTAATTCCACCATAGATCTTTGGAAGTTGTGGCAAATACGCAAAAAGTACAGAGACAGCCGGCAATATCGGCAGATAATTATAACGAAATCCCTTGCTGGAAAAAAATGATCATCTCAAATTTCCGGCGCGATTCGCTAAAATAAAACCACCCACGCAATGGAAAAGTTGTCAAGAATACCCCGAAATGATAGAGTCTGCTGAATAATTGCCACTAGGCTACGGTGCACAGTCGAGATCAATTCTCTCAACATTTTGCTTTTGCTATTGTACGGAACTTTCCGGTGCTGTTTCCCCTGAACCTTCACATGTCCCCGTTACCTTTAAGCTGATTTTTCCTGTTTCCACTAACGCATCGCCATTAATTTAGACAATATGAGCATTGATTCTATCCGCCTACGCAACGAATTCATTAACACCCAGGTGATTACCCGCAACCGAGGGACGCGCCTAGGGGTTGTCAAGGATGTATTAGTGGACATTGACCGTCGCGAAGTCGTTTCCCTAGGGCTACGGGATAGTATTTTCTCGGTCTCTGGAATGCCCAAATATATGTATCTAGAGGCGATCACCAAAACCGGAGATGTCATTCTCGTTGAAGATGAGGATGTACTGGCTGATGTGGATGTCGAAGCTTACAGTCCTCTGATCAACAGTGAAGTGATTACGGAAGCGGGTGAACCCCTAGGCCGGGTGCGTGATTTTCAGTTTGACCTCGAGAGCGGCACCGTCTCTTCGATCATTATCGCTTCCATTGGCTTACCCCAAATTCCAGAACAGGTGATCAGCACCTACGAACTCCCCATTGAAGAAGTCGTGAGCAGCGGCCCTAACCGACTCATTGTTTTTGAAGGGGCCGAGGAGCGCCTCAGTCAAATTAGTGTGGGTTTCCTCGAACGCCTAGGCATTGGTCGCCCTCCCTGGGAACGAGAACAAGAAGATATCTACTACGCGCCCACTGCCCGCCCGGAAAATCAATTGGGTACTGGGGTGCCCCTCCAGCAGCCGATTTCCCGTCCTGTGGAAACGCGCCAACCGATTAACACCTGGGAAGATGAGTGGGAAGAAGAGGCGATCGCCCCACCCCCACCCCAACGCCAGCAGGCCCGCGCCATGAGCTATGACGACTACGACGAAAGTAGCAACTGGGGCGACGACACAGCCTATGAGTACGAAGAACCAGCCCCTAGCTATCCCCAAGACGTCGCCGGTGACGTTTGGGACGACGACACCCTTGACGAAACTCCCTACCAACCTCCGGCGGTTAACATTCCGGAGAAAAAGAAAGAATACGAATACGAAGAGGAATCTGGCTACTAACCACCAAACATGATTGTCCCTTGACTGCAAAGGCCGTAGCTTCAAGCCTACGGCTACTTTTTTGTCTGTTTGGCTCTCCTGCTTCACGGTTATCTAGGTCGAAATATAATTTTTGCTTATGAATTTCAAAACTTAAATCAAACAATCATGGCCCTAGAGTTGTGGCGGATCAACGTAACAGTTTGTTAAGCTGATACCAGCAAGCAATTTTATTTTCTTCACATAGGTACCCATCATGGACGACAAGAAATTTGGTTTCACCGCTTCTGCTGAAAACCTCAACGGCCGCATGGCAATGATCGGTTTCATCGCAGCGATCATTCTCGAAGTAGCAACAGGTCAAGGGGTACTCCACTTCTTCGGTCTCCTCTAAGTCTTTGCACTAACCTCTTCAATTTTCATTGTCAATCTCCGAGGGCTGGATACTATAGTTGGTATTCGGCTTTTTTTTGTTTAGGGCAGTATGGGGCGCGTTATTTGTTTCGTTATTCTAATCGGGCTTTGTTGGTGGGCAGCACCAGCCTACGGTGAGTTATGCCGTGTTTATGGGGAACAACAAATTTGTTTGGTATCTCTGAAGCGCAGTGCAAAGTATTATTGGGAGTATCGCGCTGTATTACGCATTAATGGCAAAAAAATTCCGGTACAAAAGTTTGATTGCCTCCACAACCTCGACTTGGCAAATGATCGACGAAAGTTTGTTTGTAGCTTGATTCCACGACGGTAACTACCGGATTAAGGTTAGTGAAAGTCAGTTATTTGAGTCATTTAAATCAAGCCTAAGAATTATTTAAAAAAACCAAGGTAACTCTTCTTAAAAGAGAAAAAAGCAGAATAATAAATATTATTGATTGGCATTAATCTCTTACGTTCGATAGATGATGGCCTGTTATTGAATTGTTATAATGAAAGTGTCGATTAAAATTGAAATAAGCTTCAAAGCTTTGGAAAATCGTCAATTTTAATCTTTATTGCAAGAAAGCGAGGTATTTCATTTTATGGATAAGGATACCCAAAATATTTCTGTTCCTGAAAACCTAAAACCTGAAGATATTAGTAGTGGTGAAGAGCTTGTGCCAGCAGAAGTCGCAGCAAGGAAAGCGCGGGAAGGCGAATTCACCCCAGACCCGAAACAAGAAACAGATAAAAGCGTTGATACAACGGCTGGTTATACAGTCAGTGAGCAGGGTTTAGTCAATAATTACGCGGTAACGCCTGAGGTTTATGAAGAGGAAAAGTCCTCGGCGCAGAGACGACTGGATTACACGATGCTAGGGGTAATTGCCTTAGCTGTGGGAGTTCTATTAATTGGTGCGGCCATTACGGTGAATCTCTTAGCTTAAAGATTTTACAGGCGTAGCGCTGAGCAGTTAATTGACTAACTAGCTTTTGCTGAATAATTTCAAGATTCGCCAAGGGGAGGTAACTCCCTTATTTTTTTGTCTAGCGATTGGAAAAGAGAGTGAAGCACTTTCCGGTACAATTTGCCTGAATGTTGTATTGAGTTTGGGATGTAAACCAGTGGCCGCCATGAAAGATCGCTTAAGTTTGTGCATGATCGTTAAGAATGAAGCGGATGCCCTGGGGGATTGTCTCAAGAGTGTGCAGGATCTCGTGGGGGAAATCGCGATTCTCGATACGGGTTCAACGGATGAAACGGTGGCGATCGCCAAGGAATTTGGCGCGACGGTGGGCCATTTCGACTGGAATCAAGATTTTGCGGCGGCCCGGAACGAAGCCCTTAAGCTGGTGACGAAAGAATGGGTCTTAGTTTTGGATGCGGATGAGACCTTAAACCCGAAGGTAATTCCGGCCATCGAAGCGGCGATCGCCAAGCCGGATACTTTGGTGGTCAATTTGCTCCGCTATGAAATTGGCGCGAGTCAATCCCCCTACTCCCTGGTGTCTCGGTTATTTCGCCGTCACCCGTCTTTAGAATTTTCGCGGCCCTACCACGCGATGATCGATGACAGCGTGCAAACTTTGTTGGCCACAGAACCCCAATGGCAGATCACAGAGTTACCCCAGGTGGCGATTTTCCATACGGGCTATCAACGGACGGCGATCGCCAAATTAGAAAAGAGCACCCGGGCTAAATTGGCGATGGAGGCCTATTACGAAGGCCATCCCAATGATCCCTATGTGTGCAGTAAGTTGGGGGGCATTTACTTGGGTGAAGGTTTACCCAAACAGGCCCTCAAGATTCTCAAGCAGGGTTTGAAATACAGCGCGAACGAAAGCGCCAACCTCCGCTATGAGTTGCATTACCACCTGGGTAACGCTTTCCGCCAAAACCACGAACCCGAAAAAGCGATCAAGCATTATCAACTCGCCGGAGAGCAGCCCCTCCAAGACAAGCTAAAAATTGGAGCTTACCACAACCTCGGCGCGCTTTTACAGACCCTCGGCAAACCAGATGCGGCGATCGCCCAACATCAGATCACCTTAAAAATCGATCCGACCTTTGCCCCTGGCTACTACAATCTCGGTTTGGCCTACAAAGCTCTGGGTCGGGTGGGCGAAGCCATTGACGCCTACGAAAAATCCTTAAAATTAAACCCTCTCAATCCCTGGGCGCACCAAAATTTAGCCGCGCTTTTGTTCCGCATTGGCCAAATCGCCGAAAGCCAGAAATTCTTTAAGCAGGCGATCGCCCTCCATGAGACCCAAAATCCTGCCGAAGCCAAACGCCTCAAGCAAAAGCTGGCCCAACTCATGCACCAATAACCGAAAAAATTTTCCCCAAGCGCCGCAGAAAAATGTAGTACAATAAATTCTCGCAAAAGCGCCAACATAGCTCAGTCGGTAGAGCAACGCATTCGTAATGCGTAGGTCGTGGGTTCAAGTCCCATTGTTGGCTTTTAAATTAATCGATGGCCAAAATAGTTAATGCCTGTTGTTCTGTCAGTCCGGCTGATTGCCCTGGGCTAAGACAACTGCTGCCAAGGCATTCACACGACCGTAACCAAACCATTGGGAATGGCCCTGGGCGTCGTAGGTGCCCAAGGTTAACTGCAATTGGCGATCGCCGCTTAAATCGACAATTTTTTCGGCTGTGGTTTGTAAAATCTCCCGCACGGCCCACCCCGTCAGCTTCGGATTTACTGACCAAACCAATGCCGCGACTCCCGCCACTAAAGCGGCAGCTTCTAAGGTGCTACCCTGCTGATTTAAAGCTTCAACCGGATCTATCTCGGCCCCCAAGTCATCACTAATTTCCGGTGGTACCGCGACCATGCCCTGTTCTGGTAGCCAAAGGGTTGGTGTACCTGGATTCGTTGGCCCACAAAGGCTAACGGCCTCTCCCCAGTTGCTATGGCTAGCTTTTTTATTCGCCTCAGTACAACCACTAACGGTCACAACTGCCGGATGATTACCCTTCCCGTCGAGCCAAGCGGTCGGCCCCTGAAAAAGTTGATTCGGCCAGTGACGTTCATAAATGATTCCGGCTAAGGGGCGATTGGCATCCCCGGCTCCCGTTACCAACAGACACCCTTGACCCCGGTTTCCCTGGGTGGCAGCCCGGTGGAGAGCTAAACTTTGCCGCAGGGAGAGAGGCCCGTTGATCATCGCCAGTTGCCAAGCCAAAAGAATCACTGCGGCCCCCTGGGCGATCGCCGCTTCGATGACTTTTTCGAGGAGTGCATCATCTAAGTACTGGGGCAGTTGCAGGAGCAATAGGGTGCATTCTGGGGCAACATCGATCGTCAACTGGGCAATGGTATTACCCCAGGTCGTGGGCCGAATTTCTGGAATGGCACCATAGGGAGTTTCGCTTGTTTCAGCGATTGGCTCGGCAGAATTTTCTAGATCGAGGTCAGAGGCTAACACGGCAATGGTTGTTTGGCGATCGCCTTTGGTCATTTGCCAAGCTTGGGGGATTTGAATGGCGTCTAGGTACCAGTGGCGGCTTTGGGGATTTGTCGCCAAGGACATTTCTCGCACCGCGAGGGGCAATAAAACATTGGGTTCAGCGAGGGCGATCGCCGGATCTTGCTGGAGGATCTGGGTTAACCAGAGGGGATCGCAGTCAGTTTGCGCCGTTAGTTCATAAATAAACGTTTGATCGGCCCCCAGAAGGGGACGAATTTTTTTAAGGTGGTGGCGATCGCCAATCGCTTTTTGGGCTGCTGGGGAAACCTCCGGGGCGAATTGGAGGGTGATTTGCTGGGTCAGATAGACAAAGCCCTCAGCCGAGTCTGCTAGCTGATAAACCGGGTAAGCAAAGAGAATATCGGGATGTTGACACGCGGCCCTCAAGGAGGTGGCGAAATCCTCTGGCGGTACAAGAATTTCTTCGAATAAAATATCTGGCTGCCCCGATGGTAAGGGACGATACATTAATCCTGGAACAATATCGAGAAGATCCACATCAGAACTGCGAAATGCCACCAGGAGGCGATCCTCTAACTGATGAAGTAAAAGTTCCGTATGTCCCCGTTGTAAAATAAGACCTTGTTGCTGTGGTGTCCCCCCTGGGCGTGCCATAGGCCTAAGCTCTCCTTGTCTGTTCCCACTGTGGGATCAAGATGTACAACATAATCAGTACTGTTATTGTGTCAAAACAAGACTTGACGAACATTATGAATTTTATCGACCGTTTGATTCCACTCGCTAGTTTGGCAATGGGGTGTTCCTTGGCCATGATGCCATCCGTTTCGGCGCAGCCTGAGGCTGTCCAAGGGAGTAGCAGCGAACTCCGCCCCCTCCAGAGCAGCATTCTCAGTATGTCCGGGGCTTCCCAGGTAATGGATGAGGCGATCGCCGCCATTTCCGCCAAAGATTACGAGGTTGCCGTTTCTAAACTCCAGGAAGCGCGTCAAGTTTATAATCAGCTTTCTAATTTTCACCTAGATCTAGCCAATAGTTTCCAAGGTTTAGACAATTCTGTTTATGATACAGAGCGACGTTCGGCGATCGCCGCTGGGGAAATGCGCGACACCGCCACCTACCGTTTGGCCCTCGTCCACCGTGTCCAGGAAAAACCCGAATTGGCAGTGCCCCTCCTGATCCAGGTGATTCGCTCCCAAAGTCCCACCAGCGACCTCGGCGAAAAGGCCTACCAACAACTGCTAGAAATTGGCTTTGTCAGTCGCGAATTTACCCGGCCTAACTTCTAAAAAACGACGTTTAGATCGCCGCTTGACCCGGGCTCTCTCTTTTTGCCCGTTTGCTTGGGTGGCGATCGCCTCGACACGACGGTTTTGTAATTGATGTAATCGTACTGTTTTAGTTTCTTAGGTACCACGTACGGCGATATAACCCGCTTCGATGCCTTGCAACAACTGGTCTAACGCTTGATACAGAGCATCACTCATAGGAGTTTTCCAGAGCCATTGATTGATCACCCTTGCATCCTGCTTGGTTAAAGTACCTGAAGAAAATACATGATCAATGGTTTCTAATAAAGGATTCATTTGCTGACATTCCATACTTCTCGCTTTAGCTTTGCCACCTGATTTCCCACGGAAACAAGGCCACAATTTCCTTAGATGTAAGATCAATTCAGTTTGTCAATAAGCTGAAATACTAAAAAAATTATCAAGGATAGCCAGGAACAATAATGTAATCCCCCCCTAAATTCTCTACATTTCTCATCGGATCTTTACTTTTCTTAAACGTTTTTGTTACCGATCGTACTGTGAAGCAAATTATTTTTTACACAAAACCCGGTTGTCATCTCTGTGAGGGCCTCGCCGAAAAATTGGCCCAGGTGACCCAGGTAGAATTCCAACTCGAAATGCGCGACATTACGACAAATCCCCAGTGGTTTACGCGCTACCAGTACGAAATTCCGGTTTTGTGTCTGCTCGAAAATGGTCAGGAAAAAGAATTGCCCCGTTTTCCGCCCCGCATGGCCGTGGCTAAACTCGAAGAAAAATTAGCCGGATATCTTGCTTAAACTTTATTGCCCAGGTTTTTGGGGCAATCTCCCAGGAGACTCCTAAGGAAAAAGGCGATCGCCGCTAAGATAGAATACTTGTCCGTGACTGAAGCCAAGTTTCATGCCTGCTGCCAACCGTAACCCCAGCGCCGAAGACATTCCCAACGCAGATTATCGCCAGCTCGATCGGGAACTCCTCACACCGATGATGCAGCACTACGCAGACCTTAAGGATAAGTATCCCAACAATATCTTGCTCTACCGGGTCGGCGACTTTTTCGAGTGCTTTTTCATGGATGCGATCACCGTTTCTCGCGAATTGGAGTTGGTCTGCACCAGCAAAGAATCCGGCAAAGGCATTGGCCGCGTACCGATGACAGGGGTGCCCCACCATGCCCTCGAACGTTACAGCACCCAGCTTTTAGAAAAAGGCTATGGGGTCGTCATTTGTGACCAAGTAGAAGATGCCGCCACCGCCCACGCCGAAAAACGAATGGTGCGGCGGGAAGTGCAAAAGGTCTTGACCCCAGGCACCCTCACCGATGATGGGATGTTGCGGGCGCGGCAAAATAATTATCTTGCGGCGGTGGTGATTGCGGGCAACCATTGGGGTTTGGCCTATGCTGACATCTCCACCGGGGAATTTTGTACGACCCAGGCCCAGGATTTAGCGGCGTTAAACCTCGAACTCCTGCGCTTGCAACCTTCGGAAGTACTCTATCCCACCGATGCACCGGATTTAAACCGTTTGATGCGGCCAGGCGATCGCCAAACATTATTACAAAACCACCTGCCCGCTTGTCTGCCGTCGGACTTTTGTTATGCGCTGCGATCGCCCCGGGAATTTGATCTCAATGAGGCGAAACCCAAGCTTTTGATGACTTTCCAGTGGCGTTCTCTGGAGGGGGTCGGCTGCGAACATTTACCCCTGGCGGTGCGGGCAGCGGGGGGACTCTTGGCCTATGTGGAGGAAACCCAGCAGGCCTACAAAGTGCCCTTTGAAAGCCTCAAAACCTACAGCATCGATGCCTTTTTGCAACTGGATCACCAGACGAGGCGCAACCTAGAAATTACCCAGACGGTGCGGGACGGCAGTTTTTACGGCTCCCTACTCTGGGCGCTGGATGTAACCTGTACCAACATGGGGGGCCGCGCCCTGCGGCGGTGGTTGTTGCAACCTTTATTAGATCCAAAGGCGATCGCCAAGCGATTAGATTCCGTCGCAGAACTGGTAGAAAATACAAATCTCCGCCAAGATATCCGGCAATTGCTGAAGCAAATTTACGATTTAGAGCGAATTGCTGGGAGAATCGGCTCTGGTAGTGCGAATGCCCGCGATTTATACGCTTTAGCGGAATCTTTAACGAAATTAACCTATCTCGCGGAATTGGCCACCGAGGGGCGATCTCCTTATCTCCAGGCAGTGAAAGATTTTCCGCCGGAATTAGAAGCCCTGGGACAGCACGTTTTGCAATACCTGGTGGATTCGCCGCCGATTCACATCAAAGAAGGGGGGTTAATCCGGGATGGGGTTGATGAAAACCTCGATTTTCTGCGTCGCTCCCAAGTGGAAGACCGGGAATGGTTGGCGAATTTAGAAGTTACTGAACGGGAACGGACGGGGGTCAGCAAGCTCAAAGTCGGCTATAACAAGACCTTCGGCTATTACATTAGTTTGCCCCGCTCCCAGGCGGACAAGGCTCCCGACGAATATCTACGCAAACAGACCCTCGCTAACGAAGAACGCTACATCACCCCGGAACTAAAAGAACGGGAAAGCCGTATCCTCACTGCTAAGGACGACATTTGCAGCCTGGAATACGAAATTTTCACCACCCTCCGCGCCGAGGTCGCTGAACATACCGACCAAATTCGCACCACCGCCAAGGCGATCGCCGCCCTGGATGTATTGACGAGCTTCGCGGAAACTGCCGTGTACCAAGGGTATTGCCGTCCAGAGATTACCACCGAAAAAACCCTAGAAATTGAAGCTGGTCGTCACCCCGTTGTCGAAAAGTCCTTGGGCATGGGTCTGTTTGTGCCCAACTCCACCTACCTCGGCCGCACTCAGAATTCCTATCCTGATTTGATTATCCTCACGGGCCCCAATGCCAGCGGCAAAAGTTGTTATCTCCGGCAAACGGGCTTGATTCAACTGATGGCCCAGGTGGGTAGTTTTGTCCCCGCCCAAAGTGCTGTAATTCCCATTTGCGATCGCATTTTTACTAGGGTCGGCGCTGTCGATGACCTGGCTACGGGCCAATCCACGTTTATGGTGGAGATGAATGAAACCGCCAATATCCTCAACCATGCCACGGAAAAATCTTTGGTTTTAATCGACGAAATTGGCCGGGGAACTGCAACTTTTGATGGCCTTTCCATCGCCTGGTCAGTATCAGAATACCTCGCCACAGAAATCAAAGCGAAAACAATTTTTGCGACCCATTATCACGAGTTAAATGAGTTGGCTTCATTATTAGAAAATGTCGCCAATTATCAAGTAACGGTTCAAGAAATGCCCGAAGAAATTATCTTCTTGCACCAAGTTCGCCCCGGTGGCGCTGACCGTTCCTACGGGATTGAAGCTGGTCGTTTAGCCGGTTTACCCAAGAGCGTCATTCAACGGGCAAAACAAGTCATGACCCAAATTGAAAAGCATAGTAAAATTGCCGTCGGCCTACGCAAAGGCATCCCCAAGAAAATAACCACTACCACGCCAGAAGATCCCCAAAGGGTGTCGGAACAATTAAATATTTTCAAAGTTTAAATTCTTTAAACATCAGACTTCCCTCGCTTGATGGCCCCGACAATATGGGAAAATTGAACCCGATAAAAATCTGATTAAATACAGTCCTTAGAGCTTAACTATCCATGAGCGATCGCCCCACCGTCCAAAATACTTACCGTAAACCTGTTCAGCAACTCGACCTGCCGCCCCGGCTCCTCCTCGGCCCTGGCCCCTCCAATGCCCACCCCAGGGTTTTAGCCGCTCTCGCTATGCCTCCCATCGGCCACCTCGATCCGAAGTATCTTGAAATTATGGAGGACGTCAAGGATCTCCTCCGCTACACTTGGCAGACCGCAAACCCCTTCACGATTTCTGTGAGTGGTACTGGCAGCGCCGCCATGGAAGCCACCCTCGCCAACATGGTCGAACCCGGCGATAAAGTCTTGATCGGCATCAATGGTTACTTCGGTCACCGCCTCGTGGATATGGCCAGCCGCTATGACGCCGAAGTGCATACTTTCTCCACTGCTTGGGGTAAGGCTTTCACCCTCGAAGAAATCAGTGCTGCCGTTGCCCAGCACGAGCCGAAAATCCTGGCCCTTGTCCACGCCGAAACTTCTACGGGAGCCAGACAACCCCTCGAAGGTGTCAAGGAAATTTGTGAAAAGCACGGCACGATGCTCCTAATCGATACCGTGACCAGCTTAAGCGGTGTGCCTCTTTTCCTCGATGAATGGGGCGTTGACCTCGCCTACAGCGGCACCCAAAAAGCCCTCGCTTGTCCCCCTGGCCTTGGCCCCCTGACCCTCAGCCCCCGCGCCCTGGATGTCCTGAATAATCGCAAGACGCCGGTGAAAAACTGGTATTTAGATATGTCCATGGTCAGCAAATATTGGGGTACAGGGAAACGGGTCTATCACCACACCGCCCCGGTTAATATGAACTATGCGCTGCGGGAAGCCTTGATGCTCGTCGCTGAGGAAGGATTAGAAGCCCGTTGGCAACGGCACCAGGAGGCAGCAGATCTCCTCTGGGCGGGCCTCGAAGAGATGGGGTTACAGTGCCATGTGGATCGTGAAATCCGTCTGCCGACCCTCACCACAGTGCGCATTCCCGATGGGGTTGATGGTGCCGCCGTCGCTGCTCAGTTGATGAAGGAGTACAACATCGAAATCGCTGGTGGTCTCGGTGATCTGGCTGGTAAGGTTTGGCGTGTTGGCCTGATGGGTTATAACGCCCGCAAGGAAAATGTGACGCTTCTGTTGGCTGCCCTAAAACAGGTTCTCTTTTAGATAGACTAGAAGCGCAATTTTTATTGAAGATCTAATGATTCTTTCGTTATCTATGGGGCAAGGTTTTTCCCGAAAAATGCTTGTCCTTTTTTCTGTCCTTTGTCTTGGGTTTGGTCTCTGGGGCTGTAATGGCGATCAAGAGACAGCCCAGGCGGATGTCAATGTCGATCCGGAACTGGAAGCGCAAATCCTCCAGGTGATTCGGGACAATCCCCAAGTGTTGATTGATGCGGTACAAAACTACCAACTCTCCCAACAACAGGCCCAACAGGAAGAACAACAAAAGGCGGCTGAGGATTTTCAACAGCAGGTCTTGACGGAACCACAGACGGTCATTGGCGATAGTCCCACCCTGGGTGCTGAGGATCTAAACGTGGTCTTGATCGAATTTTCTGACTTTGAATGTCCGTTCTGTGCCCGCGCCCATAGCACTTTGCAAACGTTTATGGCTCAAAACAGTGACACTGTTACTCTTGTCTATAAGCACTTTCCTTTGGCTCAAATTCACCCCCAAGCAATCCCGGCAGCAGAGGCATCTTGGGCCGCCCAACAACAGGGGAAATTCTGGGAATACCATGATCAGCTTTTTGAAAATCAAGACCGTCTTGGGGAAGAACTCTACCAAGAAATTGCGACAAATCTAGGTCTGGATCTAGAAAAGTTTGAAGGCGATCGCCAAAATGCCCAACCGGCTATCCAACAGGATCTTGAACTGGCTCAACAGTTGGGTCTAAACGGTACACCTTTCTTTATTTTAGCTTCGACTGAAACCGGAAAATTTGAAACCTTCTCTGGGGCGTTAGATCTGCAACAATACGAAGAAAAACTCACCGCGATCATCACTCCCTAAAATTAGTTTAAATAGTCAAAAAAAAGAGGCTTCTTAATCCGTTATAGATAGAAGCCTTTTTGTTTTTTGATTCTAGAAAAATTAGCCCATCAAAATAACATTATCAATTACATGAATAATGCCATTGTCAGCTTCGATGTCAGCCGCTAAAACCGTTGCATTTTTGACCTCAAAATCATCTTCACCATTAATGGGAATGGGGGAACCTTCGATGGAAGTCACTTCCCCAAGTTTGATTAAATCATCCTTAGTTAACCGTCCCGCCGCGACGTGATAAGTGAGAATACGCGCTAACTGGGGCGGATTTTGCACAAGGGTTTGAATCGTGCCGGGGGGCAATTTGGCGAAAGCGTCATCGTTGGGCGCAAAGACGGTAAAATCCCCTTCTCCGGCTAAAGTTTCCACTAAACCTGCGGCTTGCACGGCGGCCACAAGGGTTGAAAAACCCTCATTATTAACCGCAATATCCACAATACTTGGCATTGTTTAAGCTCCGATTGACTAAATAAAAGAAATTCAAAATAGATTAACGATATTCTGCGTTTTGAATGTCCCGTAAGCGGGCTTCTGGCCGGAGAAAACGATCCATTTGGGCTTCAAAAAATTCACGGTTTTTCTGTAAATGTTTCGGATTGGGATCATCTAATGGATAAAGCAAGGCTGTCCGTAGGGCTTGAATCACCGCAGAGGTGACGTTGTACATCGACCGCTGGAAGGTAATACCCAATTGGATCAACTCATCATCCTCGCCCCGGCAATGTTCCTTGTAGTAATCCTTCAGATATTGCGGCAGGAAATGATACATATCATCCATCAACAATGTCGGCGGAATACCGGCGGTTCCTACGGGAAATACATCGGCATACAAAATACCGTAGTGGAAATCCTTTTGCGCGTCGGGCACTTCGTGGGCCTGGGCGTTGTAGGATTTTGTCCCCCGGAAAGGCGCGGTGCGGTAAAACACGGCTTCGACGTAGGGTAAGGCAGCCTCATAGAGCCAAGTAAAGCCTTTGGATTTGGGAATAATTTCAAAACATTCGCCATCAATATAAACGTGGTGGTAAATGGGGCGACCGGCGATCGCAAAAATGCCATTCACCAAAAAATTCATCGCATCGGGTACACCCTTAAATCCACCTTCATCGTAGATATCAGACATTTCAAAGAAGACGGGGGCCATTACTTCCCAAAACAGTCCGAGGTTGGCGTAATAGGAGAGTTCGCGCACCTGCTCCAGGAACATATCGGGGAAAAGTTTATACAAGCCCAACATGACCGGGTTTTTTTTGAAATAGGCTTTGATCGCGCGGTCGGCGTTGGCTTTGTATTCGTCGGAATCGAGATAGGCATCAAATTTACCCAGGCCCATGTCCCGCCCATGCCACAACATTGCCCGCATACAAGCTTCGGCGAATTCCATGTTGATCCGGTCGTGGAACAAGTGATGGAAGAGTTTAGAGGATTTAAAGGTTTCCCCTTTTTTCATAAATTCCAACAGTTCCGGGTGGGCGGAGCCTGTGCCGCGCCAAATGCGGAGATCTGCTTGATCACCCGCGTAGTGATTTTGCCGTTCTAAATATTCGTCGGAAATGAAGTATTTAAAGAAGCGAAAAGGCTCTAAGAAAACTTGTTCCGCAATGTACAACAGATCCCGCCAATAGAAATCCATCGGCACGGCGTAGGCTTTGTAGATGCCGATAATCTGCATCAGGTTTTCGGGGGTGTCGGGCAACATCGAACCCCCGGCTTCGAGGCGGTGAATGACATCGGCATGGGGATGGGTTGAAGGGGGAATTTTCGTGGTGATCATAGTGCTTTGTTCCTGAGGAAAATGCTGGGCGAATCGGTCAAGCGAGAACGTCTGATTGACTAGGGTGCTTTCGACAATTCAGCGGGAGTCAAGGCAATGGTCTGAACCGTGGGAATGGCGGCAATGAATTGGCTGGTGGTCGGTTCGATCCAGCGGGTGAGCCAGGCGGGTTGTAAACCAAGGAAAAGGATAATGACCGTCAAGGCGATCGCCGGAATTTTTTCACTGGCAAAAACTTTGGGGTAATAGGCGGTGTGACTGTCGAGGCGACCGAAACAGGTGCGGTTGAGCAAAATCACGAAGTAAACCGCCGTTAAACCAGAAGCGATGATGCAAAACAGCGTCGGAATCGGGAAGCGGCTAAAGCTACCTTGGAACACGAGGAATTCCGCGACGAAACCGACCAAACCGGGAATCCCGGCACTGGCCATCCCTGCCAAAATCAACAGGCTACTGGTGAGGGGCAAACCCCGTACCGGATTCATCAAACCATTCAACACATCCAAATCCCGCGTGCCGACTTTGCGTTCGATAATGCCGACGAGGTGGAACAACAGCGCCAGAATTAAACTGTGGCTAATCATTTGGGCCACGGCACCAAGCAAACTTAACTCTGTTCCGGCTGCCGTCGAAACCAAGATATAACCCATGTGACCGATGGAACTGTAGGCCACCATCCGCTTGAGATCCCGTTGGGCGATCGCCGCCAGGGAACCATACATCACGCTCACGGTACCAATGACTGCGAGGGCGGGGGAAACCGTAGACCACACATCCGGGAACAGTTGCAAACCGAAGCGCACCAAGCCATAGGTGCCCAATTTCGCGAAAACACCGCCCAACAGAACTGTTACCGCTGGATTTGCTTCTACATAGGCGTCGGGCAGCCAGGTGTGTAAAGGCACGAGGGGAATTTTAATCCCAAAGCCAATCAACAAAATCGTGAGCAGGATTACCTTAGTGTTGAACTCTAGGTTTTCTAGGGTTAAATTCTCAAAGTCAAAATTACTCGATTGACTGAGCCACACAATCCCTAAAAATGCCGCCAATACACAGAGTCCAGAAATGGCAGTGTAAATCAAAAATTTAGTCGAGGCATATCCTTTTTTTTCGCCGCCCCAAATGGCAATCAGTAAATAAAAAGGAATCAACTCAATTTCATAAAAGAGGAAAAAGAGCAACAGATTATTGGCAATCAAGGCCCCTGTAATCCCACTATTAATCAACAAAATGAGGGAGTAATAAAGCTTCGGACGGTGGTTGCTTTCACCAATGCTATAGATCGCGACCAATGTCAGCAAACTATTTAGGACAATCAGCGGCAAAGATAAACCATCCACACCGAGGTTATAGTTGAGACCCAGGATGCTTAACCAATTATGGAATTCGGTATATTGCATACCAGCATCTTGGAGGTTGAGGTTAATCAATAAGCCACTACTGATCGCCAGGGTGACAACCGTAAACACCGTTGCCACAATCCGGGTCAGGGGCCTGGGGAAAAGGGCGATCGCCCCAATGCCGACGAGCGGTAAAAACAGTAAGAAACTCAGCATAATCTTTCGGAGAAGGTCATAAATATTTCAGCGAAAATCGTTAACTCATCCCCCTTTAAAATTGCCAATGCTTCAGCAAGGGATACGATAAAGCGGCAATAAAGAGGAGAATACCGGCCACAATCGAGAGGGCATAGGATTGGCTTTGACCAGAGTTGTTATATTTCAAACTTTGGCCACCGAAAAGGGTTGCTAAACCGAGAAAGTTGATCACCCCATCGACAAAATAGCGGTCTAACCAGTCAATGATTTTGGAAATCAAGGCAACGGCAAAAATAACTGTGTTTTTATACAACTCCGCTGTGTACAAATCCTTGGCGAAAAATTCCCGCACCGGATCTGAAAAAATATGAATCGGTTTACTGATTTTTTCATTGAGATAAAGATACATCGCGGTACCGCCACCGACCATGGTCGAAATAATCAAAACTGCAGCTAGGGGCAGATTCAACTGGTGCCAATCCGGTAGAAAATTCAGTTTCGCCAGAATAAAAGGACTGTGGAGGGCGAAACCCGCAAGAATCACCATCGGCAGAACCAAAGCCCATAATCCTTCTGGCGATCGCACGGTCATCTGCTTCGGCTTACCGCCAAAAATCAGGCCAAATTCTCGCATGATACTAAAGGAAGTCAAGGCATTGACCGTAATCAAAATCACGGCCAGAATCGGACTTGTTTTCCAAAAATTTGTCGTCAGTTGGGCCAGGCTCCAGAATCCCCCAAACGGCGGTAGGGCAACGAGGGAAGCAGCACCGACGAGGTAGCAAATCCCCGTAATCGGTCGCCGTGACCAGAGGCCGCCATATTGGGTTAAATCTTGGCTGATATTGACTAAAACAACGCCACCGATCGCCATCACGAGAATTGCCATCGCCACGCCATAGGTGAGCAGCAAGACCAATGTCGTTTGATCCTGTTGGGAACCCACCGCCATAAAGACCATGCCCATGTAGGCACTGACGGAATAGGACAAAGAACGTTTGATATCAATCTGGGCGATCGCCACCATGGCCGCCCCCAAGGCCGTTGTTGCCCCAATCGCAATCATAAAGGTAGAAGCAAAATCCGAGAGGGCAAAAATCGGCTGCAACTTAATCAGCACCCAGGCTCCAGTACCAACCACGAGACTATTCCGCACCACCGTTGCCGGGACAGGACTTTCCATCGCCTCATCAAGCCAGAGGTGTAAAGGAAATTGGGCGCATTTCCCCAACGGCCCCGCAATTAAGGCCAAGCAAAGCAGCGTTGCCAAAGTCGGATCGAGTTCTGCCGTTGCTGCCCATTCAGCCAGACCATCAAAATTCCAAGTACCAGCAAGGGGCAACAGAGCCACAACCCCCATCAGCAAGAACAGATCGCCGACCCGTTTTGTTAAAAACGCATCCCGCGCCCCCGTGACCACCAGGGACTGGTTAAACCAATAGCCAATTAACAGATAAGTACCGAGGGTCAAAATTTCGAGTACCACATAGCTAAAGAAAAGGGAATTACAGAGCACCAAGGCACACATCCCCGCTTCAAATAAGCTCATGGTCGCGAAAAATCTCGCCCAGCCCCAATCCATTTCTAAGTAGGCCACAGCATAGAGTTGGGCGAGTAAATTAATCCCGGCAATCAGAATCAGCGCCCCGATAGTAATGCTGGAAATATCGAGGTCGATGCTGAGGGTCAAGTCCGCCGCCTGGAGCCAAGTTAACGATGGTTTTAGGGCGGGCTGTTCCCATCGCTCGATGAAGGCAAGACAACTATGGACTAGGGCCATAAAAGTAAGCAACATATTGACGTAGCCCGCAGGCCGTGGCCCTGTTTTTCGGGTGATGCTCGGCATCCATAGCGCCGATAGACCCATGCCCAGCAAAGGATAGCAGGGAACAAGCCAGACACTCTGACTGAAAAAAGTATTCATATGACGATGACGCTGAAATAATTTGCTTAGGAAAAAGCGGGCTGATGACCCATCTTTTTTACTGGTTGGGCAATTACCAACTTCGACCTACCAAAGGCACGGGAAATGGCCCAACAATTTTGAGCTTTTAGGGTTGCAGAGCAAGCGATCGCCGCCCTGAATTTTCGAGAGTTTTCTGGCTAGACCGGACCATAAACTCCAAAAAGGCTTGGGCAATCACCGACAGTTGTTTCCCGGCGAGGTAGGCAACATACCAGTGGCGCTGGATCGGAAAATGCTCCACATCCAACACCGTTAATTCGCCGTGGGGAGGCTCTGTGATCAAAGTATGGCGGGACAAGACAGAAATCCCTAGGCCACCGGCGATCGCCTGTTTAATCGCCTCATTTGACCCCAGTTCCAGGCGCACCTGTACCGACACATCATGTTCTGCCAGGAGCTTTTCGACCGCAAGTCGTGTCCCCGACCCCATTTCCCGCGTCACAAAATCGGCCCCATCCAACACAGACAGAGGGAGATTTTTCTGGTGAGCCAGGGGATGATCGGCGCGGGCCACCACCACCAAGGGATTGTCCAAAAATGCTTGCGCATGGACATCAAGATCATCGGGCAAATTACTCAGGATGTAGAGATCATCTAGATTATCCGCCATCCGATCATGGAGCTGTTGGTGGTTGATCACCTGCAAAGACACATCGATATCTGGGTAATCTTGGCAAAATTCCCCCAGGATACGCGGCACAAAATATTTGGTTGTGGTGATTACCCCAAGGCGGAGTTGACCCCGTTTCGCTCCCTGCAGGGCGGCCAACTTCATCTCAAAGTTATCCAACCGTTCAAAGATTTCTTGGCAGGTTGCGAGGAGTTCCTCACCTGCTTCCGTGAGATATAGCTTTCTGCCAATATGTTCAAACAGTGGCATCCCGATGGTCTGGGTCAGTTGTTTCACTTGTCCAGAAACCGTCGGTTGGGTGATTGATAATTCCTCCGCTGCCTTGGTAAAACTGCCGTGGCGAGCCGTGGTTTCAAACACCTTCAGTTGGTGGAGAGTTGCAGGGATCAAGGGTTTACTCCTGAACTTGTGCTGTTATGCCTGAGTTTAGCAATACCATAGACTAGAGTCAATACAAGAAAATATCGTCATAGTTTCGGTTCTATATAAGAAAAATTTATAAAAATTCCCTTGGGCTTCCCGTCAAACTCTGATTTTTTCTGGCTTAGGGACGTTTTTGGCGAGTATGGTTCTCTGGACAAAAGTGTCACAATAGGGAAACAAGGCCCTTCACCCTATCGAGTCAAACCTATGGCGATCGCCACTGAATTCAAGTCCATTCCGCGTTTATCTACGGGAAAATTTCAGCAAAAATTACAATTGTTGTTGAATCCTGTGGGGTATTTGACCCGCTTAGCAAGCTCAGCCCCCGATCTCGCCTATATGCCAGCGGCAGGCTACGACCAGCCCTTGGTTTTGGCCTATCATCCTGAGGCGATACGGCAGTTGCTCAGTAATAGTAACCAGGCTTTTGCGGCCCCTGGGGAGTTAAACGGCATTATTGAACCCCTGGTGGGGCAACAGTCTTTGGTGAGTTTGAGTGGCGATCGCCATCGGCAAGAAAGAAAGCTGATCATGCCAGCCTTCCACGGGGCGCGGATGCACAACTATGGGGCGCTCATTACCCAAATTATTGAGGAGGAGTTGTCTCAGTTAAAGCCGGGCCAAGCTTTCCAGATGCAGGACATCACCCAAAAGATTACTCTGCGCACAATTATTGAGGTGGTCTTTGGGGTACAGGGGGGCGATCGCTACGCGCCGATTATGGCGATGACCCGCAAGATTTTGAATCGGTTTACCTCGCCCATCGCCAATAGTTTTCTCTTTTTTACGTCGTTGCAAAAGGATTTGGGAGCCTGGAGTCCCTGGGGCAGTTTTATCCGCGATCGCCAAGCCCTAGATGAGTTGATCTACGCCGAATTGCAGGAACGCCGCGCCCATCCCGACCCGGAGCGGACTGACATTTTGTCTCTGCTGATGGCGGCCACTGACGAAGCGGGCAACACCATGGACGATCAACAGTTACGCGATGAGTTGATGTTGCTGTTGTTTGCGGGCCACGAAACGACGGCGATCGCCATGGCCTGGGGCACCTATTGGCTCCATACCCACCCGGAAGTGATGGCAAAAGTCCGCGCCGAAATCACAGCCTTGGGCGAAAATCCTGACCCGATGGACATTTACCGCTTGCCCTACCTCGCAGCCGTTTGCAATGAAACCCTACGGATTAATCCCGTGGCGATGTTCACTTTTGCTCGTCAAGCTGTTGCCACCACCCAGTTGCTCGATTATTCCATTGAGGGGGGCACGGTGTTGATGGGGTCAATTTATCTGCTCCACCAACGCCCGGATCTCTACCCCAACCCCAGAGAATTTCGCCCTGAACGGTTCCTAGAACGGCAGTTTACGCCCTACGAATTTATGCCCTTTGGGGGCGGTGTGCGTCGTTGTGCCGGGGAAGCTCTAGCGATGGTGGAGTTGCGCCTGGGTCTGGCGGCGATCGCCACCCAAACAGACTTAACCTTATTGGATCAAGTGCCCGTCGCGGCCAAACGCAAGGGGTTAGTTTTGTCTCCTGCAACGGGGGTGAAAATGCGCTTTAACGGCAGCAAAACCTAGCCTGGACGTCTATTCAAACTGACAAACATTGGTGAGGGTTTCGACAAAGGTGGGATAGGAAATGGAGGCGGCTTCGGCCCGGTGGATGCGGGTTTCATCTTTGGCATTTAAAGCGGCGATCGCCAAACTCATGGCAATGCGATGGTCAGTGTAGCTATCCATTTCTGCTCCGTTTAAAGAGGCGCCCCCAATGATCTCTAGGCCGTCGGGATGCTCGATAATGTTCGCACCCATTTTCGTCAATTCTGCGGCCATCACCGCGAGGCGATCGCTTTCTTTGACCCGTAACTCCTCAGCATCTTTGATGATCGTTGTTCCTGCTGCGAAACAGGCCGCCACCGCCAGGATCGGAATTTCATCAATCAGCCGGGGAATAATCTCGCCGCCGATGGTGCAACCCTTGAGGGGAGAATATTGCACCCGCAGATCCGCCACCGGTTCCCCGGCCACTTCCCGCGCATTATCCAGGGTCATGTCCGCCCCCATCATCTGCATCGCTTCAATAATCCCGGTGCGGGTCGGATTAATCCCCACATTCTCAATCGTCAAATCAGAATCGGGCACAATCGCCGCCGCCACCATCCAAAAAGCCGCCGAACTAATATCCCCCGGCACCACCACTTTTTGGCCCCGCAACGTCGGGTGAGGGTCAATAGTGACGCTGTGGGTTTCGGGATCAATGGTGAGATTTGCGCCAAAGGCCCGGAGCATCCGTTCACTGTGATCCCGCGAAAGGGCAGGTTCGGTGACGGTGGTTTGCCCCTCTGCCAAGAGGCCCGCCAACAATACACAGGATTTTACCTGGGCTGACGCAATGGGGGAATGGTAATGAATTCCCTTTAACTGTTGTCCTTGAATCGCTAGGGGAGCGAGGGTATTGCCTTTTTTGCCCCAAATTTGTGCCCCCATTTCCTTCAGGGGATTGACAACCCGGGACATGGGGCGCGATCGCAAGGAACCATCTCCAGTCACGGCAAAAAAGCGATCCGGCGACGAAGCCAGCAGACCCATCATCAAGCGCATCGTGGTGCCGGAGTTGCCCGCATCAAGGACATTGTCCGGTTCTTGCAAATTACCAAGGCCGACCCCCTGCACCCGGACTTCCGTTTCATTTAATTCTGAAATATTGGCCCCCATCGCCGCGAAACAGGCCGCCGTACTGCGGGGATCTTCGCCCAATAGCAAGCCTTCGATGATCGTTTCGCCTTCGGCGATCGCCCCCAACATCAACGCCCGGTGGGAAATGGACTTATCCCCCGGAATCCGCACCTTTCCCTGCAAACTGAGGCCCGATGCAGGCGGCGTAATCACAAGTTGCTGGTGGGGAGAAACCGTTTCGAGGCGAATCATAATGTCGGGATGTTACAAATGGGCGATGTCATCTTAGCGGATTTCCAAATCCCTTGCCTATGGCCCGGGGCAGAATCGCTCAAATTCGTCTTTTTAACCAAGCACAAATACTTACCCTAGACGCAAAAATCACAGTTTCCTGACATAAAAAATCGCTAAAAGCCATTGAATTCGTTAAAAGTCAACATATCTTGACTTTTGGGATCACGAAACCCAGGATTCTCTGCTAAAACATGAAACAACAGGCGATCGCCAAAAAAACCGATGCAAGCGCCTACCCTGTATCAGTCCAAAATTCGTGCAACGGAGGAGCCCATCCCATGACCACCACAGTAGGCAATGGATTCGCAGACAACCCAGAAGATATGACCCTGAGGCAACTACGGAAGCTCGCCAGCAAACTTGGCATCAGCCGCTATAGTCGGATGCGCAAAGATCAACTCCTCGCTGAGGTGAAAAAACGCTCAAGCTACGACAATCCCAAAGCCTCAGTCACCCCCGACAAAACTGAATCCATCACCCCAGTCAATAGCCAAGAGGAGGAAACTCAAGTGGAAGCAGCAAAATTTGAAGTTGGTCAAGATGATCCTATCGAGCTCGATCTCGCCAGTGTCGATGAAGACCTCGGTGACCTCCCCGGCGGCTATGGTCAAAGTCGCATCGTTCTCTTACCCCGTGATCCCCAATGGGCCTACGCCTACTGGGATATCCCCAACGACCACAAGCAATACCTGCGGAACCAAGGGGGCCAGCAGATCGCCCTCCGCCTCTATGACGTAACGGACATCAACCTCGACTACCAGACCCCCCACAACGTCCAAGAATATTTGTGTGATGAAATGGCGCGGGAATGGTATTTCCCCGTCCCCGTTAGCGATCGCGATTACGTTGTCGAAATCGGTTACCGTTGCGCCGATGGCCGTTGGTTAAGCTTGGCCCGCTCCACCGCAATTCGCATTCCCCCCGTCTATCCCAGCGACTGGGTAGAAGACATCTTTGTGACCGTCCAGTGGGATGAAGAACTGAAAGGAAAAACCGTTTACAACCTGGTACCCCCAGCCAAGAAACAAGCAGAAGCTGCTGCCGCCGCTGCCGAAAGTACCTCTAGTCCCATCTACGACGAAATCTTTGGCGATCTCCAATCCCTCGAAGCCCAACGTATTGCTGGGTCTCTGTTTGGTTCGATGCAACATGTGGCTGGTTCAGTACCGCCCCAAGAATCCATCAGTTCCTATGTCTTCCCCTCTGGGGCAGGACTATGGGCAGCCCCCAACGTTTCTGGCCTCAATATGTCCGGCTTGAATATGTCCGGTGCTGGCTTTGCGTCGATGCCACCAGCGCGTCCCCGGAAATTCTGGCTCGTGGCTGATGCAGAGTTGATTGTTTACGGTGCGACGGAACCCGATGCCACTGTCACTATTGGTGGTCAACCGATCAAACTGAATCCAGACGGCACATTCCGCTTCCAGATGTCTTTCCAGGACGGCAATATCGATTATCCGATTGTGGCTGTGGCTGCCGATGGGGAACAAACCCGTTCGATTCACATGACCTTTGACCGGGCGACTCCTTCTCGGAATACCAACACCAAAGAACAGGCAATGGACGAGTGGTTTGTCTAGGCCACTGTTGCGGTAAATCTCAAAAACGAATGCTTTGATTTGATTAATTTATTTCTTGACCTCTCCATCTGGGGAGGTTTTTTGTTCTGAAGTTTATCTGTCGAAAGGGTTAATCGCCATAAAAAAACCAGTTATTTAAGCAAAATAACTGGTCTATGGGGGAATGGGTTGCAACTGATTTTGAGGCAATCAGTCGTTTACCATTTGTTGTTTTCTGCTTGGTCAGCGATGTAAGCGGCAACGTTAGCAATGTCAGCATCGCTTAGACGACCACCGAAAGCAGGCATTGCCCCTTGTCCGTTGGTTACTTGGTAGGCAACCGCTTCTTCGAGGGACTTGCTGCCATCTTTGTAGCCAGCGAGGTAAGTTTTTAGGGCATCAGCCTTTAGGGTTTTGGTGGGCATGACTGCGTTGTTACCACCAGCATGGCAAGCGGCACAGTTAGCGGCAAATACCTGGGCACCAGCAGCAGCATCAGCGGCAAATGCAGGAGTCCCGAAGGCAAAAACAGTAGCAAGTACGGTTAAAGCAATAGCAAGTAATTTTTTCAAAGGAGTTTTCCTCTCAATGCTCTCAACAGAAAAAGAATTTGGTTAAAAGTTTAATATAATCAACCAGACTATATTTTATCGATCTTGTCGTTTGGTTCAAACGCTTAGCCTGAAATTCCCTAAATTGTTTCAATTTGTCACGAAATTGCCCTATGCAGTCCGCATCTCCTTCCTCCGATGGTATGGCAGTGGTCAAGACCTGGGACCTTTGCAAAACTTACCGTACCGGCTTTTGGCTCAACAAAACCGGTGAATCCCTGAAAAGTTGTTCCCTCGAAGTCTTGGGAGGAGAAACCTTTGGGCTACTGGGGCCGAACGGAGCGGGGAAAACCACCCTTTTGAAAATTCTGTTGGGGATTATCCGACCGACGGCGGGAAATGCGACGTTGTTAGGGAAACCGTTTGGCGATCGCCAGACCCGACAGCGCATTGGCTATCTCCCGGAAAATGCTTATTTCTATGACTTTTTGACGGCCTGGGAATTTCTAGATTTTACGGCGGGTTTATTTCAGATTCCGCGCGGCAAGCGACAAAAGCGGATTAAATTACTGCTGGATACGGTGGGACTGGCCCAGGAAGTGGCGAAAAAGCGGCAACTCCGCAAATATTCCAAGGGGATGCTCCAGCGGGTAGGGATGGCCCAGGCGTTAATCAATGATCCTGATTTAGTCTTCCTCGATGAGCCGATGTCGGGCCTCGATCCCCTCGGACGCTACCAAGTGCGAGAAATTATTTTGTCCCTAAAGGCCCAGGGGAAAACGATTTTCTTTAATTCGCATATTTTGGCGGATGTGGAATTGATTTGCGATCGCCTGGCGATTTTGTCGAAAGGAGAAATTATTTGCCAAGGTACTTTAGATGAGCTTTTGGGGGCAGCAGATCGCTACCAAGTTGTCATCGAAGGGGGTACCGAGGCAGCGTTACGGTCTTGGGTGCCGGATTTAGCCCGCAAGGATCACCATTGGATCGGTCATTTGGAAGGGGATCCCCAAAAGTTTATCGCTTCCCTAAGCTTAATGAAGGCGCGATTATTAGATTTGAAATTGGCGCGGGTTTCCCTAGAGGATTTCTTTATTCGCCAAATTCGTGACCATGATCCCCAGGCGCACATCGAGGAAAATCTCAAGGCGATCGCCTAATTTTTTCTCTTTCAAAAAAGCATTAAAAAAGGGGCATTACCGATTAGTAACGCCCTCTCTCGCAAAATTTCAAAGGTGTTTATTTCGCGGGATCAAGTTTGGCGATCGCCGCTTCCATTTCTGAGGCAATTTTCGCTTCAAGGGCCGCAGAATCCGTTTCCATATAAACCCGCATCAACGGCTCTGTACCAGAAGGACGCAGGAGCACCCAACTGCCATGTTCGAGGTACAGTTTCACGCCATCTTTTAAGCCCACTTCTTTGACCGCTAAACCAGCCACGGTTTCCGGGGGCGTCGCCTTGTAGAAGTCCAAGACAGCCTTTTTGTGGGGTTCTTCGAGGTGTAAATCCAAACGCTTGTTAAAGAGGGGACCATTGGCATCTTCGAGGGCTTCTTTCACCAATTGGGAAAGGGGTTTGCCTTCGTAGGCGATCGCCTCGGCCACGAGCATATCCGCCAAAATGCCATCTTTTTCCGGGATATGACCGAGCACACTCAAACCACCGGATTCTTCACCGCCAATGAGGACAGCAGTTTCGCGCATTTTTTCGCCGATATACTTGAAGCCGACTGCTGTTTCAAAAATTTCTAAGCCATATTTTGCGGCCAAATTGTCGAGCAAATGGGTTGTGGCCACCGTGCGGACGATCGCCCCTTTTTGACCTTTGTTTTTCAGCAGGTGCCGCGCAAGCAAGAGCAGAATTGTGTTGGGCGTTAAAACATTTCCCAATTCATCCACAACCCCAAAGCGATCGCTGTCACCATCGGTCGCCAAGCCTAGATCCGCTTGATCCGCTTTTACCGCATCCACGAGGCCCACCAACTGAGAGCCTTTTGGTTCTGGCATCCCACCGCCAAACAAAACATCACGGCTGGTATTAAATGATTCCGTTTCACAGCCGCAGTGGGCGAGCACTTCATCTAAGTAACCGCGCGACGTGGAATACAGCGCATCGTATTTAACTTTCAGGCCCGCTGAACGAATCTTGTCCACATCCAGGAGGGTGTAGATAAATTTTAAATAGGCAGGTTTCGGGTCGAACCGAGAAATCTTGTCGCCATTTTTGCCCGTGGGCATCTCCGCCGAAGCACTGGCAATATTCGCCACAATCGTGTCGGTGATTTCTGGGGTCGCTGGCCCGGCGTAATCGGGAATATATTTGATCCCACAGTAGGGGGCCGGATTGTGGCTGGCCGTAAACATCAACGCGCCGGCAGAGTTAAGAAACTTCGCATTGTAGGCAATCACCGGGGTCGGGCAATCCCGCTCTACCACCTGCACCGTCCAACCGAGATCCGCGAGCACTTCCGCCGCAGTCTGGGCAAATTCGTCTGCAAAAAAACGGGTGTCATAGGCCACCAGCACCGGACGATCCTTCCCATAGGCCGTCTCTAGGTAGCTGGCGATCGCCCGGGTCACTTTACAAACATTAGCGAAGGTAAAATCATCGGCGATAATGCCACGCCAACCGTCAGTGCCAAACTTAATCGGGGGATTGCTTGCAATACTCATGTGAAGAAAAACAGGGCTTGTTAAAAATCCCCTTTATCTTATCCGCAAGGGGGAAACCACGAATGGCGATTTTCTTACAAAATTTCCCCGAAGACAGGCATTTTTCCAAAGCATTAGATATTATTAGGTCTATACTGGCTAGTCCCAGTAAAAAGTCATAGGCGAAAGACTGTCTTTTCTATCCTTCGGGCGGTGCAAATTTTGTCTAGATTGATGTACATATCGGACGATTTAACCCCAAACCCTTGATCAATGGAGTGATGAATAACCGTGGCAACAACCGAACCCCGTCAATCCCAACCCCTCGATGTCGCCCAACTCCAGCAGGAACTCCAACTGCGGGATCAACTGGTGCAGCAACTGTCCCAGGAGTTATTTCGTCTCGTCAAGGGCAATGATGACCCGGCCCCGGAGCTAGAAGCCCAGCACCAAGAAGAACTCCAGCGCCTCCGGGAGCAGTTCCAAGAGGTTGAACAGCAAGTCGTTTTTTATCAAGAGCGCTTGACCCAGAAAGATCAAGAAATTTCCCAATTGCGCCAATCTGTTAAAGAATTAGGCGATCGCAGTCGGCGGTTAGAACAGGTGGTTCAGGAACTACCGCAGATTTATCGGCAAAAATTTGCTGAGAGAATGGCAACAGTTCGCGATAAAGTAGAGAAGCTGCAAAGGGAGAATCGCCAACTCCACGCCGACTTACAAAGTGTGAGTTACCGCCTTGCAGTGAAAAATCGTCGTCATAGCCTGTCTGAGATTGAATTACCCACATTTAACCCCAAAGGTGGCAGCCCCATCCCGACGTTCAGCACCCTCTAAGGTCATCATCTTAGTCAATGCTGAATTAAAGCATTCTGGCAAATTTATCTCTGCTTCCCCCGTTACGGAGCGGATGATTAAGGCATTTAAAACGGCAATTGTGCAGCAGGCCGAGGGCACAGAAGTAGAAGTGCTCACACCGGCGATGGTTCGGCGCGGGGGCCAGTCCCAGGGTCGCGACGTCCTCGTTTGTCCCTTGACGATTGATTTACCAGAGCCTTTTTCTTTCACGCACCAAAAAGTATTTCAAGCCTGTCGCAAAATTGAAGAGCGGCGTCAGTGGGTGCAGAAACACACAACCCACCGGGTCTGTAACCACAATTATTTAGGTGATCACTGGCTACCAATTATCTACACGGCGAAGGGACCTTTGTACGGCGAAGTGATCGGTGAAGGGGTAATGCCCAACTCCTACCACCAACCCATCGACCTCCGGGATGAACAGCGTCAAAGTTTGTATTATCTGGGCTACCAACTCCTCGATTCCATTGGGGCTACGCCTGGGGTTTACCTGCTACAGTTTTCTTTCTCACCGGAAAAGCGGTTAATTTTTGATCGACTCTGGCCTTTCCCGGCTGCACCGGCGATCGCCTCTCTGCGCTGCCAACAACCAGACCTGTTTACCTGCCATTGGCATTGTCTGACGGGCCAAAGTATCCCCGATGTGATTATTCCCCATTACCTCGCATCCTAAAGTTTCCCTGAAATTTCCCTGAAGATGTGAGCGATCGCTGACTTATCAGCCATATCAGTAAATAACTGTCAAAAAATTAAACGAATCATCTCAGAGGCTGTGGCGATCGCCGTTTCCTGATTAACAATAGGCCCAATGGCCCCAGGTCATAAATGCTTTAGGACAACGGTAAACAGCATCAGTTATGGGAAACGTAAAAAAAATTGGTGTACTCACCAGTGGCGGCGACTGCTCCGGCTTGAATGCAGCGATTCGGGCTGTAACTCGCTGTGCCCGACATCAATACGGTTGGGAAGTGATTGGTATCTGTCGAGCGACCCTCGGCCTGCTCCAGGAGCCACCAGAAACCATTGTCCTCACCGAAGATCAAGTCGATACTTGGTTAACGATGGGGGGCACCATGTTAGGGACGACCAATAAAGGTAATCCCTTTGCTTTTCCCATGGAAGACGGTTCCCTAAAGGATCGATCTCAAGAAATTGGCGAAGCCTATCACCGCTTGGGGCTGGATGCACTGGTCGGGATTGGTGGCGATGGTAGCTTGGCGATTCTCCAGAAATTAGCCCACCTGGGGGGCATGAACCTCGTGGGCATCCCCAAAACCATTGACAATGATGTGGGCATTACGGAACGTTCCATTGGGTTTGAAACAGCGGTCAATATTGCCACAGAAGCTTTAGATCGACTGCATTTTACGGCGGCCAGTCACAACCGAGTGATGATTGTGGAAGTCATGGGGCGCGATGCTGGCCACATCGCCTTAAATGCGGGTATTGCTGGCGGTGCCCATGTGATCTTGATCCCAGAGATTGCCTACGACTTACAGACGGTGTGTGAGTTTATTTGCGATCGCCAAAATTCCGGTAATGGTCATACCCTTGTCGTTGTTTCAGAGGCGGTCTGTACCACCTCTGGGGAAACCCTCAAACATGAATTGCAATTTGGGGAATGTCGCCTGGGGGGCATCGGTCAATACATGGGCGATGAGGTGGCCAAAAAGACTGGCGCAGAAACGCGGGTAACGGTATTGGGCCACATCCAACGGGGGGGCATCGCCTCACCCCTAGACCGTTTGTTGGCCTCGGCCTTTGGGGTGGCGGCGGTGGATTTGATTGCCCAGGGCAAATTTGATCACATGGTGACTTGGCAAAATGGCCAGGTGTCTAGTGCGCCCATTAGTGAGGCCATTGAGATCAATCGGGTCGTTGATCCGGAGGGAACTTTGGTGAAAACCGCGCGGGGCTTAGGGATTTGTCTTGGCGATCGCCCAGGTGAAATTTAGGCCACATTTAAGCCGCCCAGAACTCTAGGGAGAAGCTGGCTCCAGCAAAGGCTGCAGATCGAGGGGAACCTGGTTTGCGGTTTCTAATTGCATCCCCTCTCCCCATCGGCGTAGGGGCAGGGTCAGATCCGCAAAAAACTGCGTTGGGTCTGTCTCTGGCTTCAAAATTAGGAGCGTCGTACAAGGGCCGCCTTTCGTTTGAGTCAGAGCACAAATTGCTTCCCGTTCTGGGGTGGCTGGGTTGGGCTGATAGGTGAGGGCGCGGAGTTGCTGTGGCACTAGGGAATCTAGGCGCTGGGCGACCTGCTCACAACGACTTTTGGGGGACACATCCCCTTCCATGCCCGGCACCATTTGCAGCCAAGGTTGCGGTTGCCCTTGGCCCTGATGAAAGACCGTCCACATCAAGTCTCCTGTTTGGGGTTCTATGACGGGCTGACAGGTAAACTGCCGGGGTTTAAGAATATTGCGCCCCAGGGCATTGCTGACCCCCACCGTCAGGCCCACCGTGAGAAAGGCGATCGCCACTACGCCGCCCAACAATAGTTGATAAGGCTCTAACATCATCAACTTCGCCATTGTATTTCCCTAATACTTCACCATGATTATCTGTCGGGGATGACCCCAAAAAAGTTTCCCGATTAGACCCTAAATTTCCAGAATTTTGCCTATTTCGTCTGATTAATAAGGTAATTGGGAATAGGCAGCCTGGGAAATAGTCGGCAACTCCGCATATTTGCCGAGGATCGATTGCACCATTGCATAGAGACAAGCCACTAAAGTACCGAGAAAGGCAACATTTGAAAGGGTTTCAACGAGAAGACTGCCGCCCCCAAAGCCAAAAAAGCGAATTAAAATCCCGAACAACACCAGGGCAATGTCAATCAAAATCGCCTGGAGGGTATTGAAGCGAATGAAGTGGCTAATTTTGCTGTTGCGTACCACCGCAGCATAGAGAATGAAGAAAATAATCAGCCCTGCAAAGGGAAATGAATAAAGGCGGATTAGGGGTTGTAAAGGCACATAGATTACCGCCAGGATCGGAAAGCGCATTAAAAACGGCAGACCGAAGGGCAAAGCGTAGACGAGGGGTAATAGGTAAGGTAAGGCCCCAAATAAACGATCTGTGGGTTCAGTGGTAGTGGACATAAAACTTTTTCTGCAATGGACTAGCTCCTATTCTACAGAGAAGTCTTGAAGAAGTTCTGTGGCGATCGCCAGGGCCAAACAATGGGAAAAATTAAACGAAATTCAGGAATTTTGCGGCGATTTCCCCTGCATCCTGACAAAAGGCAGTAGAATTGTAAACATTTGTTAATCTCTTTTTGAAACTGAATGCAAAGTACAGTCCGCTCCCCAGGGAGTCGCGAGTCTCTACGGCAAGATCTGCCCTTCACCCTCAAGGATGTGAAAGCAGCCATCCCAGACTACTGTTTTCAGCCTTCTGTCTTCCGTTCCCTCGCCTATTTTTTTCTTGATATTGGGATCATCGCTGGCCTCTATGCGATCGCCGCGTACCTAGATTCTTGGTTTTTCTATCCCATTTTCTGGTTTGCCCAGGGCACGATGTTCTGGGCTTTGTTCGTGGTGGGTCATGACTGCGGCCATGGATCTTTTTCCCGCTCTAAATTTCTGAATGACCTCATCGGACACCTCAGCCACACGCCGATTTTGGTGCCTTTCCATGGTTGGCGCATTTCCCACCGCACCCACCATTCCAATACGGGAAATATTGATACCGATGAGAGTTGGTACCCCATCCCTGAGTCGAAATATGACCAGATGGGCTTTGCCGAAAAGTTAGTCCGGTTCTATGCACCTCTGATTGCTTATCCAATTTATTTGTTTAAGCGATCGCCGGGTCGGGGGCCGGGGTCTCACTTTTCGCCGAAAAGTCCCCTGTTTAAGCCTGCTGAGCGAAACGATATCATCCTCAGCACCGCCGCGATTATCGCCATGGTTGGTTTCCTCGGTTGGTTTACGGTACAGTTTGGCCTCCTGGCTTTTGTGAAATTCTACTTTGTACCCTACGTTATCTTTGTTATTTGGCTTGATTTAGTCACCTATCTGCACCATACGGAAGCGGATATTCCTTGGTATCGGGGGGATGACTGGTATTACCTCAAGGGCGCCCTCTCTACCATTGACCGGGATTATGGCATTTTCAACGAAATTCACCATAATATTGGCACCCATGTCGCCCACCACATTTTCCATACTATTCCCCACTACCATCTCAAGGATGCCACCGAAGCGATTAAGCCCCTCCTCGGTGATTATTACCGTGTGAGCCATGCTCCCATTTGGCGGAGTTTCTTTAGATCCCAAAAGGCTTGTCACTACATCGCCGATCAGGGTTCTCACTTGTATTACCAGCCGAAAAAATAAGCTCCAAAAGCGTGACTAGATAGCGCTGTAAACCCTAATTTTCCTCGGAGAATTGGGGTTTTTCTTTGGTTGGTGATGATGATTTTTAGAGAGATCGCCTATGATCGAGACCGTTGAATTTATGGCAGCAACATGAAACGGGTTCGGGTCAAGTACAGTTCACCAGTCTTTTGGCTGGGTCTTGGTTTAACCGGCATTTTGGGCATTGGGGCGATCGCCAACCGCAATGCTTTACTTCCCTTGTTTCCAGGCAGTGGTCAGGTGGAATCTCCAGCAGCGGTAGATTCTGAAGTGTTAGCCCTGGTGGATCTCGCCCCGGCAGAGCGGCGCGATCGCCTCGAAGTGATCGCCAACAGCAGCAACAATGACCTCGACCGAAACCGCGCCCGTTACCTGTTGGGGATGGACTACTTGGTTGCGGAAGATGGGGCAGCGGCCCTAGCCGCCTTCGAGAACCTAGAACAGGACTATCCGGTGTTAACGCCTCATATTTTGATTAAACGGGGCCGCGCCTACGAATTGGTCAATAATCCCGAACAGGCCCAGGTGATTTGGTTTGATGTGGTGCAAAATTATCCAGAGGATGCTGCCGCTGCCGAAGCGCTGTTTCGCCTCAGTGCCTACGACCCGAAATATGCCGACCAGGCGATCGCCGAATATCCCGCCCATCCGCGCACCCAAAGCTTGATCCAACAACGCCTTGCAGAAAATCCCCAGCAACGGGATCTGTTGGAGCTACGCCTCAAATATGATGCCGATGCCCCGGACATCGCCCAGGTACGCCAAAGCCTCATGGAGAATTTCGCTGACCAACTGTCTCCTGAAATCTGGCAGGCGATCGCCGATAGCTTTTGGGATCAATGGCAATATGCCGACGCCGCTCAAGCCTATCCCAATGCACCCCGCACCCCACAAAATCTCTATCGCCTGGCCCGTAGTTTACAGGTGAGCGATCAACCTGACCAGGCGCGCCCAGCTTACCAAACATTGATCCAAACCTTCCCCGATGCCCCGGAAACGGGCCTTGGCTTACGTCGCCTCGCGAGTTTAGTCAACGACACTGAAGCCCTTACTTATCTAGACCAAGCCGCCCAAAAATTTCCCGAAGAAGCCCCCAGCGCCCTTTTTGCCAAGGCCGATCTTCTAGAAAAACTTGGCAGCAATCGTTCCGCCAGCCAGACCCGTGAACAAGCCCTCAACACCCACAAAGACCAGAGTGCAACGACAGAATACCGCTGGCAACAAGCTGAACGCTATGCCCAGGAAGGAAACTACACCCAAGCCATTGAATGGGCCAAGGCGATCGCCACCCTCACCCCTGACCATACCCTTGCCGCCGAATCAATCTTTTGGACGGGAAAATGGCACCAACAACTCGGTGAAACCCAAGCGGCAAAACAAGCCTTTCAGCAGACCCTCAAGGATTATCCCGAATCCTATTACGCTTGGCGATCGGCGGTGCAACTCGGTTGGGATGTGGGGGATTTTGACTCCATACGCAGCCTCCAACCGGAATTAATGATCCCAGAAACTCGCCCTGTGCCCCCGGCGGGTTCAGAAACATTTCAGGAGCTTTATCGCCTTGGCCAGGATTTTGACGCCTGGAATACCCTCCAGCTAGAGCTTGCCAGCAAAGCAAAACTCACTGTCCCCGAAGCCTTTACCCAAGGTCTGTTAAAACTGGCCCAAGGCCGCTACCTCCAGGGGATCAACAGCATTTGGGGCCTCAGTCAACGGGATGAGCCGGGCGATCGCCAAGCTTGGCTAGCACTCCGAGACAACGAAACCTATTGGCACGCCCTTTTCCCCTTCCCCTACTCCGAGCCGATTCAGCGCTGGGCCGCCGAAAATGACCTGAATCCTCTGCTGGTCGTTTCTTTGATGCGCCAAGAATCCCGCTTTGAAAGAAATATTGAATCCCCCGTCGGAGCAAAGGGATTGATGCAGGTGATGCCCAGCACCGCCGAATGGATCGCCCAACAGACAACCGGGAATACCTACGCCCTCGATGAACCAGAGGACAACATTAAGCTCGGCACTTGGTATCTGCGCTACACCCACCAGGAATATGACGACAATTCTATGTTGGCGATCGCCAGTTACAATGCTGGCCCCGGCAACGTTGCCCAATGGCTACAACGTTACGGCCTCGATGACCCCGATACCTTTATTGAACAAATTCCGTTTAACGAGACAAAAAATTACGTCGAATCCGTCTTTGCAAACTACTGGAACTACGAACGCCTTTACAATCCTGAGCTTAGTCGCAAGCTCCAAGCTCTCTAAACCCCTATTTTGTCGCTTCGAACAGCCCAAAACTGAAACAAATGTAAAAAATACCTGAGAATACTTTACAAAACTTTATTTTGCTGTTAGTATATACACATACATAAAAAACCTGTTCTAAAGCAATTTAGAACGCACCTTGATAATTTCATAGCAATCATAAACACATGACTACTACACTACAACAGCGCGGCAGCGCCTCCTTGTGGGAGAAGTTCTGTCAGTGGATCACCAGCACCGAGAACCGCATCTATGTCGGTTGGTTCGGCGTCCTGATGATCCCCACCCTTCTCACTGCCACCACCTGCTTCATCATTGCGTTCATCGCTGCTCCTCCCGTTGACATCGACGGTATCCGTGAGCCTGTAGCAGGTTCTCTTCTCTATGGAAACAACATCATCTCTGGTGCAGTTGTTCCTTCTTCTAACGCAATTGGTCTCCACTTCTACCCCATCTGGGAAGCAGCTTCCCTCGATGAGTGGTTGTACAACGGTGGCCCTTACCAGTTGGTAATTTTCCACTTCCTCATTGGCGTATTCTGCTACATGGGTCGTGAGTGGGAACTATCTTACCGCCTCGGTATGCGTCCCTGGATCTGTGTTGCATTCTCTGCTCCCGTAGCAGCAGCAACTGCAGTATTCCTCATCTACCCCATCGGTCAAGGTTCCTTCTCTGATGGTATGCCTTTGGGTATCTCTGGTACGTTCAACTTCATGATCGTATTCCAGGCAGAGCACAACATCCTGATGCACCCCTTCCACATGCTCGGTGTGGCTGGTGTATTCGGCGGTTCTTTGTTCTCCGCAATGCACGGTTCTCTCGTAACCTCTTCTTTGGTACGTGAGACCACTGAAACCGAATCTCAGAACTACGGTTACAAGTTCGGTCAAGAGGAAGAAACTTACAACATCGTTGCAGCCCACGGCTACTTCGGTCGTTTGATCTTCCAATATGCATCTTTCAACAACAGCCGTTCCTTGCACTTCTTCTTGGGTGCATGGCCTGTAGTCGGTATCTGGTTCACTGCTCTTGGTGTATCTACCATGGCATTCAACCTGAACGGTTTCAACTTCAACCAGTCCATCCTTGACTCTCAAGGTCGTGTAATCAACACCTGGGCGGACATTCTGAACCGTGCGAACCTCGGTTTTGAAGTAATGCACGAGCGTAACGCTCACAACTTCCCCTTAGACTTAGCAGCTGGCGAGCAAGCACCTGTAGCTCTGCAAGCACCTGCAATCAACGGTTAATAACTGTTTGAGTCTTCGGGCTTAGTTGAGAAAAGATGATTGCTTTGACAGTAAAACTGAATAAGTAATGATTGGCGAAGGCCCCTACCAGAGATGGTGGGGGCTTCTGCTTGCTTGCTTTTTTTTGGGAAAATTTCGGATTGTTAGTATCGCAATCGCAGTTGAAAAAATATATTTTTGGTCAATCATTAACAACTACTTTGATTTTTTAGCCATTCGTAATCTTGATCTTGGCTTTTTTGATTTTTCTTGGGTGAAATTAATACTTGATAGCCTGATGTTTTTTTACATTTTTGATAATAAAGGCGCATCAAATTGATATGGGGCACCCGGCATTCTGTCCATTTGTTGTCAGTGGCGCGGACTTTTTTGGCGGCGTAGGCTTGGCCTTCAAGAATATCTTTCAGGGCTTTGATGAGGGCGACGAGGTTTTCGGGCTGGTCTACTAATACATTTAGAGAGTCCCGCAGAAGGGTGATTTCTGGTAGTAGAGTACCCACAAGGGTTTGTATTTGTTCTGCGTTGAGGCGATCGCCTTGGGTCTTTTGTTGGGAAGCTGACTGCTGTTGGAGATTAAATAAATCAACTTTTTGTTGTTCTAAGTCAACTGCATATTCTTGTAATTGGGCTTTCAGTTGGCTGATTTCTGCTTCTTTGTGGTGCAGGACATCCTGTTGGGATTGTTCTAAAGATTCAAGAATTTCGTCAATGTCGCGGTTATTTTCACGGAGTTTCTTTTGGCTAGCGAGGCTTAATTCTTTTTCCCGTTGTAGCTTTTGCTCGAGACGTTCTTTAATTTGAGTTTGGCTGGCAATACGTTGTTCAAGATCGGCGATCGCCTGTTGAAAGTCCTGGGCTTGATTCGCCATTTCTAAACTGTAGTTTTCCGCCTGGAGCTGGAGCTGGGATTCGTAGGCTTCCTGTTGGGTGGCAAAGTTTTTTTTGAGCTTTAAAATTTCCTGCTTTTGGACGGTGCGCATCGTAAAAAACAGGCCAATTCCCCCTAACCCTAAGCCCCAAAAAAAAGAAAAGTCCATAGCCGCAAATGTTGCCTACCGTAGTTACCTTTCTTCCAATTTAGCGTAAGGCACTTTGGATTTAAGTGCCCGTAGAGCCGAACCCGCCCGTACCTCGGCTTGTGTCGCTGACTTTGTCAACCACCGTAATATCCAAATGCATCACGGGAACCATCACCATTTGGGCAATGCGCATCCCGGCTTTGACCTCAAAAACTGTATCGCTATGGTTGATTAAAATCACGCCGATTTCGCCGCGATAGTTGGCGTCGATGGTGCCAGGGCTATTGAGAACGGTGACGCTTTGTTTGAGGGCCAAACCACTGCGGGGACGAATTTGAAGTTCGGTGCCAATGGGAATTTCCGCCGCGAGGCCCGTTTTGATCAAGGCGGTTTTGTGGGGGGCGATCGCCACGGGTTCAATGGCATGGAGATCAACGCCAGAATCTCCTTCATGTTGGTATTTGGGAATAATCGCGTTGGGGTGGAGTTTGAGGAGACGGAGGTGCATAGAAAGCTAGACGGTGGTGGTTTGTAGACGATGTTTAAGGGTTTGAGGATCGCCTTGGTCAACGACTCGGCCATTTTCCAAGAGGAAGGCCCCATCACAAAAGTCTAATTCATCGAGGCGATGGGTCACCCAGAGGGCCGTCATCCCCCGACTTTTAACCAGATGTTGCACTTGTTTGACGAGATCGAGTTGGGTATCACCATCCAAGAGGGCCGTGGGTTCATCGAGGAGCAGCACTTCACAATGTCTGGCGATCGCCCCGGCAATGGCGACCCGTTGTTTTTGGCCACCACTGAGGGCATAGATCGGCCGACGGGCCAAATTACCTAAACCCACTGCTCCCAAGGCTTCGGCCACCCGCTGTTGGATGGTGGGGGTTGGTAAGCGTTCAGAAACCAGGCCAAAGGCGACATCTGCGCCCACGGTAGGCATGACCAACTGGTGATCTGGGTTTTGAAAGACAAAGCCGACGGGTTGGATCAATTCAACGGTACCCGAATCGGCCGTTAGGAGTCCCGCCAGAATCCGTAACAGAGTCGATTTGCCACTGCCATTGGTGCCCAAGAGCATCCAAAATTCTCCCTGGGGGACGGCTAGATTGCAGTGACTGAGGATTTTTTTGTCCGGTTGCCAACTGAAATTTAGGTTTTCGACGGCAATGGCAGAACTAGACATGGCTTTGGGAGTGGTCACTGGGGGCCATAATCACAACGACACAGTAAACGTAACAAAAAAGAGGGCAGCGATCGCCCCCCGTGGATTGAGGCCAGAGACCTTTGTTATTCTGCTGCTTGGGTGGCAAAAAAGCCTGGTACCCGTCCGCCAGCGGCTGCACCACTTTTCTTGTTGAGGACAACGGCACTAATTTGATCACTGAGGAGGGCGATTTTTTTATCCTCATCCTTTTCGCAGGTGAGTTCGAGGAGGGTGGCGTAGTCGCCTTTCATCGCCTCAAGGACAGATTGATAGAGTGCTTGGGCCGCATCAGCTTCTTTACGTTGGACAGAAACGGGGATCGGGCTATATTTGAGGGTCAAATCCAAACTATACATGCAGGTTTACGGGTTATTTTTCCTAGTTATTTATCTTAAACGGTTTGGGGGGTCACGGTTGGGATGCTTCGGCGATCGCCTTGATCCGTCGCAGTTGGGCCTGCATATCTTTCTTTGTCCAGCGGGCGGCAAAGGTTTTAAAGCCCCAACGCACCAAAGGATTGGGAATTTCAAACTGAAAGCGGTTTACCAACTGGGTTCCTGTGGCATTGGGGATGCATTCCCAACGGTCTCGCCCCCGGAAAAAGCCCGTGAATTGCCAGACAATTAACCCCGGTTCCCGTTCTACGACGCGATTATTCAACACCAGGTTAACCAAGGGAATTTTTAACCAAAAGCGACTTTGACTTTCGAGGGCTGTGCTCCAGCGATCGCCGAGGGGTTCACACCGCAGCAGGGGATTTAACCAGCGGTGCATGGTTTCTAGATCCGTAAAACACTGCTCAACACAGGTGGCACTGGCCCGCACTTGAATTGATTGCTCAAAAATTTCCATCAAAATTCTATCTAAAGGTGGATTTTCCCAAAGTTATGAAAAGAAATATAGCGAATTTATCCTTTTTGCGGGTGAAAAATCCGGAGGATCTTTGTAGGGTGGAAGAGGCAACGTCTTGCCGTAAATTAGCGCAAAAACGCCCATTATGGCCGTGATTAGCGATGTAGTTATTTGATTTTAATTCTGAAACAATGTCACCTTTAATCAATACCTTGGGGCCTCCTGTGGGTGACCCCTATGCTGTTTTAGCACTCCAATTACCGGAGTCTCTACAAACCCTCGTCGGGGAAGATGTCGCCAATATCATTAAGGCGATCGCCATCTTAATCATCGGTTGGATCGTTGCCCTGGTGGTGAAAGCCATCGTCAAAGGGTTGCTGAATAAAACCGATGTCGATAATAAAATTGCTGCTTGGATCACCGGTCACGACGGCAAAAGTGATCTGCCCATTGAAGTTTGGGCGGCGAATATCGTTTATTGGTTCGTCATTCTCTTTACGGTGGTGGCTGTTTTAGAAACCCTCCAGCTTGACGGGGTTTACACACCACTGAATGAACTGCTTAGTCAAGTCACAAACTTCTTGCCCCAACTGTTTGCGGCGGGTTTGTGGTTAGGGGTTGCTTGGTTGGTGGCCACCATTGCCAAATTAATTGTGGTCAAAGGCCTAAATACCTTTCGCCTAGATGAGCGCCTTAATCCGGCGGACACTAGCGCTGAGACCGAGGCGACAGAAGCAGAAACGGCACCGCAATCCCAGACCACGAATATCAGTGAAACCATCGGCAATGCGCTGTATTGGTTTATTTTCTTCTTTTTCCTTACGCCGATCCTCGAAACCCTGGGCCTAGAAAACACCCTCGCGCCCCTACGGGATGTCGTGGATGAAGTATTGCTAATCCTGCCGGATCTCTTTGCGGCGGCCCTGATTGGGGTTGTGGGTTGGTTCATTGCCCAGGTGGTGCGCCGTTTGGTGACCAACCTCCTGAAGGCAACGGGCGTAGATCAAATTGGTGAAAAATTTGGTCTGTCTAGTAGTGCTGGGCGACAGTCTCTGTCTTGGGTGCTCGGTACCATTGCTTATATTTTGATCTTGATCCCTGTGGCGATTTCTGCCCTAGAGGTGGCCCAGATTGAGGCGATTTCGCTCCCGGCGATCGCCATGTTGGATCAAGTGTTGATGCTCTTGCCCAAGATTCTCGCCGCTGCGATTATTCTCACCTTTGCCTATGTGGTGGGTGAATATGTGTCTGAGTTTGTGAGCAATGTGCTGACGGGTTTTGGCTTTGATAATGTCTTAACTTGGCTCGGCCTAGACGGGATGGTTAGTGCGGCCCCTAGGGAAGGCGAGGGCGAAACCGCAAAACCCGGTAAAACCCCTTCCCAGGTGATGGGGACGATTTCCCTGGTGGTCATTATGTTGGTGGCGGCGCTGACTGCCGTTGATGTGCTACAAATTGAAGCTCTCACCAGCGTTGTGGGGGTCATTTTAGCGATCGCCGGACAGGTGTTAGTCGCCCTTTTGATCTTTGCGTTGGGTCTGTATTTCTCCAACATTTCCTACAAAGCCCTGGCTGCCTCTGGTTCTAGGCAATCGAAGATCCTCGGTCAAGCAGCACGGGTCATTATCCTGGTGCTCGTTGGGGCGATGGCCCTGGAACAAATGGGCATTGCGACCAATATTGTCAATCTGGCCTTTGGACTGCTGGTCGGTGGAATCGCCGTGGCGATCGCCATTGCCTTTGGTCTCGGTGGTAAAGATATCGCCGCAGAACAGGTCAGAAATTGGCTTGATTCGATGAAAAACGACTAAATGCTCTTAAAAACGTAATTACTCTAGACATGGTTGCGGCCATGTCTTTTTTTCGGTTACTTTGGCAGAACTTTACAGCCCACTAACGGAACCTTAACGCGCCGATTAAACAACTGTGCCACGCTTCCCATAGAAACTGCATTTCGTCATTGTGGCGATCGCCTTGCCTGTGCCGTCATCCTTTTGGGAAGTCCTGTGAACAGTCAGCCAAATCTTCCAGTCCCAAAGCCTTCTGCCCGATCAGAATCTGCATTTATCCCCAATCCGCTATGCTTGGTCGCCGCTCCCTATCTGGCGAAAAATCAGGGGCGATCGCGCTTTTTATTGATCGGCGATGCGACCCAACCCGTCACCGAAATTGAGATTACGCCGAATCTTTCCAGTCGCTACCAAATTCCCCGTGCCGCTGACCTGCCGATTGTGACCCCCTTTCGGTTAAAAATTTTGCATTTTAATGACCTGCATGGACGCATCAGTCACCTTGCCCCAGAGGGAAATATTCCTGTTTTTTCGCGGCTTGTCTCCCGTTACCACCAGCAACAACGCAAGTATGCCAACAATCCCCAAGCTGGGGTGTTACTCCTTTCGGCGGGGGATGACATGGTGGGAACCCCCTTTGATGCGCTGGTTTCTGAATGCAACCATGCCTACGATCTATATCAAACCTTGGGGGTCGATGCCGCCGCTTTGGGGAATCACGATCTCGATTTAGGCACCCATGCCCTCGCCAAAATGATTCAACGGTCGGGGGATTTTCCGGTGTTGTCGGCGAATCTGTTACCGCCAGCCCAGCTAAAAAAGGTCGTTTATCCGGCGGCATTACTGGATGTGAAGGGGGTACGGGTCGGCATTATCGGCTTAACCACCTCGGCGCAAATGAAGGGTTCCGATGCGCGCCATTTAACCTTTGTCGATCCGGTGCAAGTTGTCAAAAATCTTTTACCTGTGTTGCGTCCCTATTGCCATGTGCTGATTATTCTCAGTCATCTAGGCTATGATTTGCAATCGACCAGCGCCACAGTGGAAGATTACGGCGATCGCCAACTGGCGGAACATTTACCCTCTGGCGCAGTGGATTTGATTATCGGCGGACATACCCACCACATTTTGAATGAAACCTGTCTGAATCAAGAAAACATCGTCAACGGTATTCCCATTGTGCAGGCGGGAACTTTAGGGCGTTTTTTAGGGGAAGTGACCATTACTCTGAGAGATGAGCAGCAGCCCGCCACCGTGACCAATGCCAAACTGTCTGTGACTGCCGATCTGCCTGTTGAGCCAACCTTTGAGCAAACCCAGATTGCCCCGATCATTACCTCCCTACACCAAAAACTGAATCACCCCTTGGGCATGGTCGCCGATCACCCCGATTTGGAAACCGATGCGGTTTTAAATGATTTTGCCAGCCATGAATCCGCCTTTGCCAATTTCATCACAGCGGGCATGGTGGCACAGGCACAGAAAAACGGTTACGAAGTAGATTTTGCCCTGACCGATGCGGCGGTGTTATGCGCAGGTTTACCCCCAGCAACGTTGGTCTATGGCGATTGGTTTGCGGTGATGCCCCACGCCGATACGTTGCGCTTGTTTCAAATCACAGGGGCACAACTTTGGGATCTGTTGCAGGACAATGCACGGCGGGCAAATCGCTACGGTGAAGCCCACCTAGAACGGGGTTTTGTGCAATTTAGCGGGCAAATTCGCTACAAAATTCGGCTCGGTGAAAATCGCGTCGTGGCTCAGGCAACGGATATTGTGGTGCGGGGCATCCCGTTAAAAGAGCAACTGGCGCAAACTTTTACCTTTGTGACCCATAGTTTTATCCGGCAACCTGCCTGCCACTGGGAAGCTAAATTTACCCAAAAGCATCTGGATATTGCCCTGTTTAATCTTGATGTCTTGCCCAGCAAGGATACGGAATTGCTACTGCGGGAAGCTTTGATCACCCACATTAAAACCTATGGCGGCGTGACGAAAGCGGGCGGAGTGGTGCGGGATGGACGGTTACAGATTGAGTTTGTCTAAAACGATTCCTAGTCAAATCTTAAACTAGGCTTGATCTGGGTTTGCTTTGATTGGAAATGTTTTTTTGCCGTCGCGTTTGGGTTGCCACCGATGAAAATTGTCATGTTCTCGATTAATCCCCTGTTTGGCGATCGCGTGCTGGGGGGCGCACCGAAACAGATTAAAAATATCTCGGTGTATCTGGGGGAAATGGGGCATGAGGTGGTGATTCTCTCGACCCGTTGCGCCGATAGTTGCGTTGAATTTCGTTGGCATGACAATGTGCTGGTTAAACCGATTTTGCGGTTCCATCAACCCTTTCCACAGCCCTACGCCATCCCTGCCTATGACATTGCGAACATGATGCAGGATGTGGCAGCTCACCTCGATGGGGCGGATCGCTTTTATATGCACGACGGCGAATTCCTGTTTCCCTATGCTTACCAGCACATTCCGACGGTGGTAGCACTGCGGGATAACGTCTATCCGGAAACAATCCTTGGGGGATTTTTATTTCAGGGCGATCGCCTGATTGCGGTGTCGGAATATTCGCGGCGTTTTTATGCGGAGACGATGGGGCGATTTTTGCCAGAATTAAATGGGCGGTTGTTGGTGGTTTCAACGGGCATTGATTGGGATATTTTTAAACCGACTCCACCGCAAGAAATTTTGGCGATTGTGCCTGTTGACCCGGTCAAAGATGCGATTGTGATTCATCCCCACCGCCCTGAACCTAGCAAGGGTTTACCTCAAACGATCGCCGTCGCTGATTTACTTGTTCATAAATACGGCATCACCAATTTGAAAGTGTTGGTTCCCCGCTGGTTAGAGGTGGGCATTTCGCCGGAGGTGGCAGCCTTTTATCGGGAGATGGAAACGGAAATTAAAACCCGCAATTTAACGCAAAATTTTATTTTTCATGAATGGATTCCCCAGTCGTTAATGCCCCAATATTACAGTTTGGGTGCTGTCACCTTGGGCTTGGGTAATTTTGTTGAATCTTTTGGTAATTCCCCCTATGAATCCTTGGGTTGTGGCACCCCAGCGATTGTGTCCCGTGTCTCGACCCATCGGGAATTGTTGCCCGATCACTTAATTGATAAAGTCCATTTTGGGGATGCAGAAATAGCGGCAGTGATCGCCGCGCAAATTATTATAGAAAAACGCAAAACTTCCCCCGAAACCCTCGCCTATCTCCACGAAAATTATGGCGTACAAAGCCAACTCGAAGGCTATGCCCAAGCGATTTTAAACGCGCAATGTCGTGACCCCCTCGCCTATCGTTATACGCCCATCACGGAGGAAACCAATTACTGTTTACCGTCGTGGTGTTACCTCTGGGAAGGGGGCATTTACCATGATTTTCTTGCCAAACACCAAACCATTCCCGCACTGCAAACTTTGCTCAGTGAATATCCTGAAGGGTTTACCCAAAAAGAGGCGATCGCCAGCGGCATTTCCCCCGCACAGCTTGAAACTTGGTATCGTGACGGTTATCTGATTGTCAAATAGTCCGCAATCTCAGCACTGATAATCTAACTGAAATTCAAAAAACAATTAATGTATTTCAAGATGGAAAAATTTCATAGCAATTTAATGTTAGTTGGATCTACTTGTTGACATTTTTAGACTGTAACTGAATTGAGAGTTACTATCAATTGCCACAGAAACTAGAGGCGTCTTTTTTACATTGTGAAGTTGTTTTTTTTGAATTTCAAATCAAAAAATATTTGTTTCTTTTCCCTTCATAAACGAAGCCATAAGAAACATCGCTTGATATTATAAAAGGTAGCCCCCAAAGAATTAACACACAAAAGTTTGTTTTTGTGGCTCGCCATCGCCGCTATTGTTTCGCCTGTGTGCCATGTCAGCAGCACGTCCGCTTCGGTTTTTAACACCTGAAATTATCGCCAGTTTGCTGCATCAACCGGTTATTGTTTCGCCTGATCTATCTCTCATCGCATTGAGCGATCGCCTTTGTGCCGATCTTCAGCTTGTTGGTGTGCTGGTTATGGCCGATGAACAACTCCTTGGCACCGTTTCTCCTGGGGATATTTTACGGGCGATCGCCCAGGGGGAAAATCCCCAAACGGCCACCGCCGCAGAGATTATGCAACGGCCCGCCCCGACCTATCCCGTGGCCGCCCTCGACCAAATTGAATCATTATGTCAATACTTCGCCGAGCAGCAGCTTGCTTGGCTGACCCTTGTGGATGAGCAAGGGAGACCAGTGGGAATCTTGCCTGGCGATCGCCTCGCCGAATTACGCCAACACCTCGACCCAGAACCAGCCGCAGCACCGGAATACAGTCACCATGAACTGAAATTCTTTGAAGAAATTCTTGAAAATGCCTTTGCTGGCTATTGGGACTGGGATTGTATCAACAATATCGAGTATCTCAGCCCCAGTTTTAAGCGGATGTTTGGCTATGCAGATCACGAACTGCCTAACCGCCCAGAATCCTGGCAAAAACTGATTTTTCCCGAAGATCTCCAGAAAGTTAACCACAACCTGCAACAGCACATTGCTAGCCATGGCGAAATTCCCTTCTGCAACGAAGTCCGTTATCGTCACCGAGATGGCTCCACGGTTTGGGTGCTTTGTTCTGGTAAGGTCATCGAATGGGATGCACAAGGTCAACCGCTGCGCATTATTGGCTCCCACATTGATTTGACTCCCTACAAACGCTTTGAAGAACGCCTCAAACGCAGTGAAGCCTCCCTCCAGGAAGCCCAACGCCTCGCCCATATCGGTAGCTGGGAAGTCGATCTTGCCACTGGTCGTCTCTCCTGGTCGCCGGAACTGTTGCGGATGTTTGGTTTAAATATGGCCCAGGGGCCGCCCACCTACGATGAACATTGGGCCTTAATCCACCCCGATGACCAGGAACGCCTCAAACGCTGCGTTGAAACAGCGATGCGCACGGGCGAAAGCTATATGGTGCAATACCGTGCCCAACTGACCAATGGCCAAATTTTCTACCATGAGGCGAGGGGGAGTAGTCAAAAAGATGCCTCTGGCAAAACCATCCGTTTTTTTGGAACTGCCCTCGATATCACGGAGCGGGTCTTGGCAGAACAGGCTCTCCGGGAAAGTGAACTCCGCTGGCAATTTGCCCTAGAGGGTTCTGGAGATGGGGTCTGGGATTGGAATGCCCAAACAAATCGTGTCTTTTTCTCGCGGCAGTGGAAAGCGATGTTGGGCTACAGCGAGGCGGAAATTGGTGACACCCTGATGGAATGGGAAAGTCGTGTCCACCCAGATGATTTGGCAATGACTTATCAAGCCATCCAAGCTCACCTTGATGGCCAGACAGAAATCTATCGCAGTGAACATCGGGTGCGGTGCAAAGATGGTTCCTACAAGTGGATTTTAGACCGGGGCAAGGTGATCGAATGGACGCCGTCAGGGGAACCCCTGCGGATTATTGGTACCCATAGTGACATTGGCGATCGCAAACAGGCGGAACTGGCGTTGATTGATGCCAAAGAAGCAGCCGAAGCGGCCGCCCATGCCAAAAGTATGTTTTTAGCCACCATGAGCCACGAAATTCGGACGCCCATGAATGGCATTATCGGGATGCTCAATTTACTGCTCTACAGCGAAGGGCTCACCACGGAACAGCAAGAACACGCCCACATCGCCCTTTCTAGCGCCGAATCTTTACTGATGTTGCTGAACGATATTTTGGACTTCTCGAAGATGGAAGCCGGCAAGTTGCAACTAGAAACGGTGGATTTTGATCTCCATCAATTTTTTGAAAATTTTGCCAAGTTGATGGCGTTTGCCGCCCAGGAGAAAGGTCTCAATCTCATTTTTGATTTACGGGGTTTGCGGCACGGTTCTATCCAAGGGGACCCTGGGCGTTTACGACAAATCCTGACGAATCTGGTAAGCAATGCGATTAAATTTACCAACCAAGGGGAGGTGATGATTCGCTGTCAAACGGAGCGGGTTGGCGATCGCCTCGATTTTACCTGCTCAGTGACGGATACTGGCATTGGCATCGCCGCTGAGAAATTGAACGATCTTTTCGAGCCTTTTACCCAGTTAGAAGCGGGAACCACCCGGCGTTATGGTGGCACGGGTCTCGGTTTGGCGATTACCCAGCGTCTTTGTCAAGTGATGGGGGGCACCATTGAAGTGATTAGTACCCCAGGGGAGGGGAGCTGTTTTACCTTTACCCTAGGGTATGGGGCGGGGCGATCTCAACTGTCGCGGATGACCGCCGATAGCTTGCAGGGGCTAGAGATCCTCATCGTCGAAGAGCAACAAACCCAACGGGAAATTTTGCGCGATGAACTCCAAGCCTGGGGCGCCACTGTCCAAGCCGCAGCCAACGGCCAAGAGGCGATCGCCCTTTGGCAAACCCAGCCCCCCACCACCGAAACGCCCCTCCTGATCTTGGATCATTCCCTGAGGGAGATCGATGCCCTGACCCTCGCCCAAAATCTCCAACAGCTTTACCCTCAAAAAACCTGTCAGTTACTGCTGCTCACCACGTTTCCCTATAGCCCCACCGATCCCCAAAGCTTCCCCCAACTCACGGCAACCCACCACCTCGTCAAGCCGATTTTATCCCGTCCCCTGTGGCAGGCCTGTCGGCGTTTCTGTGAAAATTTCGCCCAGCCAAACGCTAGAACCCCAGATTCTGGCTCCCAACCTAGTGCAAGCAAACAGGGCCAAAAAATCTCGGCCCGCCTCCTCCTCGTGGAAGATAACCCCGTCAATCAAATTATTATTCGGGGCCTCTGTCAACAGTTTGGTTTTTCCGTCGATGTCGCCCCAGGGGGCACAGAAGCCCTACAAATGCTCCAAGCAACCCCTGAAAATCAGCCCTATCGTTTAATTTTGATGGATTGCCTCATGCCCAAGATGAATGGCTTTCAAACGAGCCAACATATTCGCCGGGGTGGTGGCGGCGATCGCCACCGGCAGATACCGATCATTGCGCTCACCACCACCCTAGGAGAAGCCAACCAAGAGCAGTATTTGGCAGCAGGCATGAACGACTACCTCAGTAAACCCCTCAATCCCCAAACCCTCCGGGAAACCCTCAATCACTGGTTACAGGAACAGTCCCCGATGGGCTAACTTAACCCAAGATTTTGCGCCCAGAAAACAAAAAAAGCACCCCGGAGGGTGCCCAATGCAGATAATGAATCTTTAAAAGGGTTCAGGAAAAATTACATCATTCCCATGCCAGGCATTCCCATGCCGCCCATGCCACCCATACCGGGCATACCACCACCCATGTCAGGGGCGGGCGCTTCGGGTTCGGGCTTCTCAACGACGAGGGCTTCGGTTGTGATCACCATTCCAGCGATGGAGGCTGCATTTTGCAGAACAGAACGGACAACCTTCGCCGGGTCAATGATGCCAGCGGCAATCATATCGACATATTCGCCAGTGGCCGCGTTGTAGCCAACGTTGAAGTCACTGGTACGAACCCGTTCTACAACCACAGAACCTTCGGCACCCGCGTTATCAGCCAATTGGCGGAGGGGCGCTTCTAGGGCGCGGGAAACGATATCGACACCGAGCTTCTCTTCGTCGCTACTGAGGCTTGCCTTTACTTCAGCGACCTTTTCAGCGAGGTGAATTAGGGTCGTGCCACCACCAGGAACAATGCCTTCATCGACAGCGGCTTTGGTGGCATTGAGGGCATCTTCGATGCGGAGCTTGCGGTCTTTGAGTTCAGTTTCGGTGGCTGCACCAACTTTGATCACAGCGACACCACCAGCAAGCTTGGCGATCCGCTCCTGGAGTTTCTCCATGTCATATTCGGAGTCGGTTTCAGCCAGTTGCTTACGGATTTGGCTAACGCGGGCGTCAATGTCAGCTTTGCTACCGCCGCCGGAAACGATGGTAGTTTCTTCCTTACTGATGGTGATTTTTTCGGCGTTACCGAGCATATCAAGGTCAATGGCTTCGAGGCTGAGGCCCACTTCTTCGGAAATGACCCGACCGCCGGTGAGGACAGCGATGTCCTGGAGCATTTGCTTACGGCGATCGCCAAAACTGGGAGCCTTGATCGCGGCGGCATTGAGGACACCACGGGCTTTGTTCACAACGAGGGTCGCCAGGGCTTCCCCTTCAATGTCTTCGGCAACAATCAGCAAAGGACGACCAGAACGGGCTACCTGTTCGAGGGCGGGCACGAGGTCGGCGATCGCCGAAATTTTCTTGTCGGTGATCAGGATGTAGGGATTTTCAAATTCAACGATTTGCCGTTCCTGGTCGGTGACGAAATAGGGGGAGATATAACCGCGATCCAGTTGCATTCCTTCGACTACATCCAGTTCGGTGGCGAGGGACTTGGACTCTTCAACGGTGATCACGCCATCTTTGGTGACTTTGGCCATGGCTTCGGAGATCATCCGGCCTACTTCTTCGTCATTCCCAGCAGACACAGCGGCCACCTGGGCGATCGCCTCTCCTTCAACGGGCTTGGCGATCGCGGCAACTTCCTTCACGAGGAACTTCACTGCCGCATCAATACCCCGGCGCAGGGCCACGGGATTTGCCCCAGCCGTCACATTTTTCAAACCTTCGCGGATCAACGCTTGGGCCATAACGGTAGCAGTGGTCGTGCCATCCCCAGCACTGTCATTGGTTTTCGCTGCCACTTCCCGGATTAACCGCGCCCCCGTATTTTGGAGCGGATCACTAAGTTCAATATCCTTTGCAACGGTGATCCCATCATTCACAATTTGGGGCGCACCATACTGCTTTTCGAGGAGTACATTCCGACCCTTGGGGCCGAGGGTGATTTTTACCGCATCGGCAAGGGCATTAATCCCTGCTTCGAGGGAGCGTCTAGAGTCATCCTTGAAAGAGACAATCTTAGCCATAGGAGTTTGCGTTATAAAGTTTTACGTCACTAGCAAATTTAGCACTCCTAGGGGGCGACTGCTAATGTTTTCTGGTTTCGGCGATGCAAACGGGCCAAAAGCTTTTAAAAAAGGCTTTTCAAGCAATTTGTCTTTTGTGGCTACATATTCTCTTTAAAAAATCAAGTGAGGGATCTCATACCTTTCCCCCCAATGAACCGAAACCCTACCCCCTACTTTTTCTCGGACTGATCTGTGGATTGGGTTAATTTGGCGATCGCCGCCTTGGCCCGTTGGGGTTGACCCCAGAGAATCGTTTCTTGTTTATAGATGCACATTCCTGGTTTGGCCCCCTTGGGTTTATAAACGTGCTTGGGTTTTGTATAAACAATGGGCACCTGATCGCTTTGGCTGGCGCGGCTGTAATAGGCTGCAAAATCCGCCGCCCACTGCAATTCCGCCTCATCGGGAACTGCACCGGGTTCTAGTCGTAATAAAACATGGCTACCGGGGATTTCTTGGCTATGGAACCAAAGATCATAATCATTGGCCACCCGAAACGTTAGATGATCATTTTGTTGGTTATTGCGCCCGATCCAGAGTTCTGATCCTCCTGGGGTGCTGTAAATGTGGGGTTTAGAAACCGCTTGTTTAGCAGTGGGTTCTCGGTTTGTTTTGAGGTAACCCCCGTGGATCAATTCTGCCTGAATTTCCTGTAAAGCTTCCAAGTCAGTGGCGTTTTCGTAATTAGCAATTTGTCCCAAACTGGCTTCAATGTGTTCGAGGTAATGAATTTCTGTTTCTACTTCCTTTAAAAGTGGTTGCACAATGTGATTTGCTCGCTTTAGTTTTTGGTGTTGCTTATAAAAAGCCTGGGCATTTTGGACAGCATTTTTATCCGGTTGGAGGGGAATTTTAACGCGATCGCCTGAGGCAAAATCCGTTAGGGCAATTTTGGTTAAACCCGGTTGCCACTCGTGCAAATAGGCCATGAGTAAATCGCCGTATTGACGGTATTGATCCGCTTCGGTGGATTCTGTGAGGCGCGTTCGGAAAAGTTGGGCCTTTTGCTGCAATTTTCCCAACAGGAGACTAACTTTCTGGCTGAGTTGGTGGTGCAGTTGTTGGAATTGTTGTTGATTAAGGCGGCTTTGATAATAGTGATTGAGAGTTGGCTGTAGGGGCAAACAAGATTCATCCGGCTGCCAGGTTACCATTTGATATTGGTTGTCCTGGAGCGTCAGGCAAAACTGTCGCTGTTCTAGGCAAGCAAGCCACCGTTGCCACTGCTGAAAAAGATTTTCCCAATCGTTAGCGGTGAGGGTATCCGTCGTTTGCTCAGGGGTTAACTGGGCCGCGCCAATCATCCCTTCTAGAAGAATAGGACTCACGCCCCGGTAATTTTCGAGGATTTGTTTTTTCAGGGATTTGGGTAATAGGGCGATTCTTTCTTGCCAGCGTTCAAAGGATTCTGTAGGGCTGGGCGCTGTTTTCGTCAGGGCCGGTGGAAATTCGTAGGGTTGGCCGGTTTGGACGGGGCGGACGGTGGAGCGATCGCCACTAATTTGTTGGGCCGTAGTAACAATTTGCTGGTCAGCATTGGCGAGGATTACGTTGCTATGTTTCCCCATAATTTCGACATACAAATGCCATTGGGGGACTTCTCCAGGGCGGCGGCCAAACTGAAAATCCACCACCCGTTCCCAGGGTTGGATCAGTTCAATTCCCAGCAAGGCCGAACCTTTAATCAAGTGGCGCAGTTGGTCGCTAAAGGTAAAGGTATCGGGATCCCTGGGGGGGCGATCGCCTAAATGCATTCTGGCGGCCTGGGGGTGCCAAGATAACCAGAGCCATTCCCGTTTTTCGAGGGTACGCAGGGCTAAACAGAGGGTTTGTTTGTCGTATTGATAAACTTGTTCGAGGCGCGCCGGCACCCAGTCCCGCTGTAATTCCGTGACCAGGGCCACCAAGGTTGTGTAGTCTACTGCCTGAATTTTCATTGCTGCTCGATTCTCCCCAATGCCGATGCCACGGATCGCAGTCTTGGATCTTAGGGGCTTTCGCTAAAACTATCCAGATAAGCGCCGATATATTTTTTCATCCGCTCGATGAAATAGGCCGAAAACAGTTCCCCATAGTCTGCTTCTACGAGGGCGATCGCCTCATTGAAACGGTGATGACCACAGGCGATAAACTGCGCCGTAGAAATGGCATGGAACTGCGATTCTGCCCCAGGCACATTATTTTTAAACGCATCAATATAAAGTCCCCGCACGCGGCGCACATAGTCTGTTTCCCAATCGCTAAATTCAACGGTGCCGATACTGGGAAACGACAATTCCACATTTTTCATAAAGCCCATCACCATGTTCATACATTGCCGGGTCTGCTCGATGGGGAGCGCTTGGGCCGCGCCGCGCCGATAGGCCCATTGGGTAATGCCGTTGGTCACTTCTAGGGCGCGCAGTTTTGCCAATTTATCCAAGGTTTCCGTCGGGAAGCGATCCAGATCTTGCAATTGCTGTTCAATTTCGGCTTGAAAACCAGCAAAATCCGCCGCAAAAAATTCCTTGAGTTCGTAAATTTCCGCTAATTTCTGCCAGTTAATCTGTCGCTGTGGTGCCATAATCATGCCTCAAGCTTCCGCGCAAAATCTACCATTCATCCCGCCGTCGCCGTTGGGGTGCCGTCCATTCCAACTCCGCTAACTCTGGGTCTTCTTCCAGTTCAATTTGCCACACTTCCTTAAAGGGATTGACAACTTTTAGAATTGCATCGCCGACAAAATCTTTGACAAACTCATCTTTTTTACTGAGCTTAAACTGTTCCTGCACTACTTCCGTGATCCCGCCATCGCCCCAATCCTGGTCATGGCAGAAATATTCAATGAAACTTTTGCCCGCAATGCGCGTGAGGTAGGCGGCTGTCACCCCTTGGATTGCTTTGCCCACGAGGTACGTAGCAATGTTTGTTTGGAGAATTTTTGCAAGAATTTCCACCGCCCCTTTAACGACCCCTAAACTAACGAGGGTTTTGCCGAGGGAGACGGCTAATTCTTTACCGCGATCGCCATCGATTTCGCAGCCATACACCCGACCAATTTCCATTACCATCTGGGCATTTACCGCCGCCGTCGCCAACATATCCACCACAGGTAAAGGCGTTACAGCAATTACTCCAGCACCAATCCACTGGTAGCGTTCGATCACTTGTTCGGCCTGTTTTTTCCGTTGGTGTTCAATGATTTTGCGGGCTTCTTCCCCCAGGCGTTGGGATTGTAGGAGGAGATTATCTGCTAACAAATCATCCCCTTCAGCCCGCAGCACCACCGCTAAACGCTTTACTAGGGGCATCACGTCCGGCTCTGGGGTAAAAATTTCGCCATCCTCTAGTTCTACGGGTTGGGGATTGGCACAGACTAAAACCACGTCCTGGGGAGTGATCAGGTGTTGCACTTTTTCCTTGAGGCGATCGCCAATTAATTGTTGATCAGCGTCTGCGTAAACGTCGATTTTGTTAAACACCAACAGCGATCGCTTGCCAATTTCAGCCAGCTCACAGAGGGGATCATATTCCGATTGCCGCAGATCGTTATCCACCACGAAAATCAGCAGATCCGCATTGGTTGCCAACTCCCGCGCCAGGCGATCGCGTTGAATGCCCGCTTCCCCCGCTTCTAGAATCCCCGGCGTATCCGTGATCAAAATCTGCCGATTCACCCCTTTTAGTTTCAGGCGATAGGTCTGGCCGGTCTGGGTAGTGCCCATGGTCGCTTCGACGTTACCCACCATTTGCCCAATCAAAGCATTCACCAAAGATGTTTTGCCCGCTGATCCCGTACCAAAGACAGCCACCTGGAGCTCTTGGCGCTCAAAATTCGCCTGAATTTCCTGGGAACGGTTCAGGAGGACTTTCTGGACGACTTTATCTTGGATTTGGTTGACTTGCTGTTGAATGGTGCGTAGATTTGCCGCCGCCACCTCTGTTTTTTCCGTGGGCAGTTGGGGCTGGTAATTGACAACTTTCCGGGGCGATCGCGGTTTTCGTTTGCGACCAAAGAGGTTGAAATAGCGCCAAAACGTCCAGAGAATTAAACCAATTAAAGCAATAAGCACCAAAATCAGCAGATTTGCCAGAAATGGCGCCGTAAAGGACACCTGGAGATAGAGACGATAGAGGGAATTCACCAACCACAACATCAGCCCCAGAATAATACTCAGGCCAATGAAAAATAAGGTGAGGCGAATCGGGTGCATTAACGCGCAAACTCTCTGAAAAACCTGATGACCATCATAGCTTGTCCCCCTTCGCTGAGGATGCTGTAACCCTTAGTTCACTTGACTCCCATTGTTTGTTTCCGGCTGCTTGGTCACGATTGATCTTGGTGATGGGCATCAAATGCTAGACAAGGGAGCGCTGGTTGGAGTTATGGGCGATCGCCTTTTCCCTTTTGGCAACCCAACAGTTGATATAAGAGAATGGAGCAAAAGCAAATTCTGACCCTGCAGACATAACCCCATCACCACAAACTCCTATGAAACGTGATTCCTACGGTGCTTTAGCGGGCGCATCGATCCCCGCCGCCATCCTCAGAGCCTCGGCCACCCTCAAACTCGCCGGTAATATTGGCTTCTGGGTACAGATTATCCTCGGTGTTGTCGCAGCGCTAATTCTCCTCTTTGCCAGTGCGAGCCTAGTCGGCAGTGATGCCACCAACGCCAACCAAGATATTCGCTTTAGCCAGGGAAGCAGCTTTGGGCTATTCTGTGCCGCCGGCGGTCTCATTGCCCTCATCGTGAGTATCTTTTTCTTCTTCCGCTACAAAACCATTGCCCGACTGATGCTCGCGGGTGATAGCTCCCTCCGGCCCAAGAAATCCTACACCATTCAAACCATTAAATTTGGTCTCTTGGCTAACCTCCTGGGTATGATGTTTGCGATCATTGGTGCCGAAGCCTTTGTGGGGCTCGTCCTAGGGAAATCTTTGACCATTCCCCAGGGGGCCGTTTTTTCAAACACATCCCAGCTCATTCAACCGAAAGATTTATTTATTATCCTGGCGAATACCCACACGATCGCCTCCCATTTCACCGGGATTGTCATTGCCCTCTGGCTCCTCGATCGATTGAATAAATAATGTCCTCACCGTTCCCGACGTGACCTATGCAACGTACCCGACTCAATCTCCTCCTGGGGGAAACCCTTGGGCAATTTACCAGTTTTTTTCAAAATCCATGGCGCAAGATGGCCTTGCTCGCCATTTTTCTCCTTTTTGGAAACTTTGTTGCGACGGTTTTTCCGCCGGCTATCGGCCAAGCCATGGCTTGGGATCCGATAGTTGCCATTGGGATCATTTTTTTGGCTGAAGTTAGTAATTTTCTCTACTACAGACAAGGCGATCGCCAAACCATTGCCCAAAAAGCGGCCACAAACCCTACTGCGCCCCAGAGCCGACTCTTATTTCAACTGATGCATGTCTTCAAAATTGGGCTGCTGTATGGCCTCACTGTTTCTGCCGTTAACGTCGGTTCGTAGCGAATGTTACCAGAGCTTGCCAAGGGGGAGAAACCGTATCAGAATCAATTGTTCTAGGCATCAACCAAAAATTTCCCCTGTGCTAGAATCAACTCTACATAGGGACTAGCAGCAGGTAAAAAACAGGTCATGTTTGAACGCTTCACAGAAAAAGCTATTAAGGTGATTATGCTCGCCCAAGAGGAAGCGCGTCGCCTTGGTCATAACTTCGTTGGTACGGAGCAAATCCTCCTCGGTCTCATTGGTGAGGGGACTGGCGTTGCCGCTAAGGTACTCCGGTCTATGGGGGTTAATCTCAAGGATGCCCGCATTGAGGTAGAGAAAATTATTGGACGGGGTTCTGGCTTTGTGGCCGTTGAAATTCCGTTCACGCCCAGGGCAAAACGAGTTTTAGAACTCTCCCTCGAAGAAGCTCGCCAATTAGGTCATAACTATATTGGTACGGAGCATTTGTTACTAGGCTTAATCCGTGAAGGGGAAGGAGTTGCTGCCAGAGTCCTCGAAAATTTAGGGGTTGACCTCTCCAAGGTGCGTACCCAAGTAATCCGGATGCTCGGTGAGACCGCAGAAGTCGCAGCGGGTGGCGGTTCTTCCCGGAGTAATAAGACACCGACCCTAGATGAATTTGGCTCAAATCTGACCCAACTGGCAAAAGATGGCAAACTTGATCCCGTCGTTGGTCGTCAAAATGAAATTGAACGGGTGATTCAAATCCTCGGGCGCCGCACGAAAAATAATCCGGTACTGATTGGCGAACCAGGGGTCGGGAAAACGGCGATCGCCGAAGGTCTTGCCCAAAGAATTTCCAATGGGGATGTACCTGACATCCTCGAAGAAAAGCGCGTTGTCACCCTCGACATTGGTTTGCTGGTTGCGGGCACGAAATACCGGGGTGAATTTGAAGAACGCCTCAAAAAAATCATGGACGAAATTCGCCAAGCCGGGAATGTGATCCTGGTGATTGACGAAGTCCATACCCTAATCGGTGCGGGTGCTGCGGAAGGGGCGATCGATGCCGCCAATATCCTCAAGCCTGCCCTCGCCCGTGGTGAACTGCAATGTATCGGTGCCACCACCCTTGATGAATATCGCAAACACATCGAGCGGGATGCGGCCCTTGAGCGGCGTTTCCAGCCCGTCATGGTCGGTGAACCCTCAGTCGAAGAAACTATTGAGATTCTCTTTGGTCTGCGGGAACGCTATGAACAGCACCACAAGCTGAAAATTTTGGATGAAGCCCTCGATGCAGCGGCAAAATTAGCCGACCGTTACATCAGCGATCGCTTCTTGCCCGACAAAGCCATTGACTTAATCGATGAAGCGGGTTCCCGTGTTCGGTTGATCAATTCCCAACTGCCCCCCGAAGCGAAGGAACTCGATAAAGAATTGCGCGATGTCCTAAAGCAGAAGGATGAAGCGGTGCGCTCCCAAGACTTCGATAAAGCGGGTGAATTGCGCGATCGCGAAATGGAAATCAAAACCGAAATTCGGGCGATCGCCGCCAGCCAAAAAGAGAAAAATAGTGACATCGATGCCGTGGTTGATGCTGAAGAAATCGCCCACATCGTCGCCTCTTGGACAGGGGTTCCCCTCAACAAACTTACCGAGAGCGAATCCACCAAGCTTCTCAACATGGAAGACACCCTGCACCAGCGTCTCATTGGTCAGGAAGATGCCGTTAAAGCTGTATCTCGCGCCATTCGTCGGGCCCGTGTTGGCTTGAAAAACCCCAACCGTCCCATCGCCAGCTTTGTCTTCTCTGGCCCCACTGGGGTTGGTAAAACCGAATTAACCAAGGCTTTAGCTGCCTACTTCTTCGGTTCTGAAGATGCGATGATTCGCCTCGACATGTCTGAATTCATGGAACGGCACACTGTTTCTAAACTGATTGGTTCCCCTCCCGGATACGTCGGTTATAACGAAGGGGGTCAGTTAACCGAAGCCGTCCGTCGTCGTCCTTACACCGTTATTCTCTTTGACGAAATCGAGAAAGCCCACCCCGACATCTTCAACATGCTGCTGCAAATCCTTGAAGATGGACGCTTGACCGACGCGAAGGGGCGCACCGTGGACTTCAAGAACACCTTGATTATCCTGACCTCCAACATTGGCTCTAAGGTCATTGAGAAAGGTGGCGGTGGCCTCGGCTTCGAATTTGGCGAAGATGCGGCAGAATCCCAGTACAACCGGATCCGTTCCCTAGTCAACGAAGAACTCAAGCAATACTTCAGACCTGAATTCCTCAACCGTCTCGATGAGATTATTGTCTTCCGTCAACTTAACAAAGAAGAGGTTAAAGAAATCTCCGAAATCCTCCTTAAGGACGTCTTCAAGCGCCTGACTGAGCAGGAAATTGAGCTGCAAGTTACCGACAAGTTTAAGGAGCGACTCGTGGAAGAAGGCTACAACCCATCCTATGGTGCCCGTCCGTTACGTCGCGCGATTATGCGCCTGTTAGAGGATGTCCTTGCTGAGGAAATTCTTTCTGGCCGCGTTGGTTCTGGTGATACGGCGATCGTCGACATCAATGAAGAAGGTAAAGTGGCCGTCAGTAAAGCGGCAAAACCTTTGGAATTAGCCAAGCAACCTGGTTAACTGTGACCAATCTCTAGCCTGTCGATAACCCTAACGTTAATTAAAACCTAAGATGCTAAGAGGAGCTTTCGGGCTCCTTTTTTGTGGTTTGGTTATACGCAATCTAAGTAGAATCCTTAAGTTTTTCTGATTTTTTCGAGAAAATCTAGGGATTAATGTAACAATAGTTACAGAAAAAGTTTTGAGGCACAGTGAGGAAATCTCTATGAAATTGACATATCGTGGTGTTTCCTATGATTCTCTTCCCGCAACCTTAGAAGTGACAGAAGGGGATATCTTAGGTCGTTATCGTGGACAAACGGTGCGGCGACACTGTGTAACGCAAACAGTTGATCGTCCGGATGTTGAGTCAGTACTCCTCCACTATCGGGGTGGCACCTACGCGATTCAGCAACCTGTGGTTAAAGCGACGGCCCAACAGCAACAGGAAGCGGCCGCTGCAGCTTGTCCGGTACGAGTCCCACAGCTCTCTAAATTAATGGGTCAAGACGCCCGGCGTGTGCACCTGGAAAATATGCGTCGCAGCTTAGAACGGCGGATCCGCACGGCCCAAGCCCAGGGGGACGAACAACTGATTACCCTGCTGCAACAGGAGTCTAATGCTTTATCCTCGGTTTAAGGTGTGATTTTGATTTAAACTCTTTCTGACTCTGGTGATAGAACAAGGTAAATCTCCCCAGTAGTTATAACAGTAAGAATAATGAATATTAGTTGGAAGTGGATGGAAGCTGCTTCCTTTTTTATTGGGAAAATGGTCGGTGATCGCCTTGGGTCAGGTTTCCTTCTTCGGGAATAATGGGAATCAAGGTGTTTTGGAAGTAACCATGCGCATTTTGTTGGTAGACGATGAACGGGAATTACGGGGCGCCCTGAGCCAAGTGCTCCAACGGGAAGGGCATACCGTAGCATTGGCAGAAACTGGCCAGCAGGGGTTAGAACTGGCCTGTGATCAAGAGTATGATCTACTGATTTTGGATTGGATGTTGCCGCAATATTCGGGGGTTGAAATCTGCCAACGGGTGCGATCGCTAGGCCGCACAACGCCTATTTTATTTTTAACGGCCAAGGATACGGTGGACGACCGGGTTTCTGGTCTGGATGCTGGTGCCGATGATTATTTAGTCAAGCCCTTTGAGTTGCGGGAACTGCTGGCCCGGGTGCGGGCGTTATTAAGGCGATCGCCAGGGGGAGAACCACCTAATCGTTTAAGAATTGCCGATCTCGAATTAGATGTGGCCAACCAAATGGCCTACCGTGCTGGCCGGGCTATCCGCCTCTCGGATCGGGAGTTGCAACTCCTGAGCTATTTTATGGAGCACCCGGCTCAACTTCTGACCCACGAGCAAATTTATCAACACCTCTGGCAAGATGGCGATGAATCTCCTAGCAGTAATGTGCTGGCGGCTCTGGTACGCTTGCTACGACGCAAGGTAGAAGCAAAAGGCGATCGCCCTCTAATCCACACCATTTACGGAAAAGGATATTACTTTGGCGAGCAGAATACCTAGGGAGCTGTTTCCTTCTTCTGAATAACAGGGGGAGCCGGCACATCAACATTCGTAGGAGCTGGTCTTGGGGCCGCCGGCGGACTCGGTGGCGTTGCGATGGATGCAGGTCGATTATTACTCGGTAAGGGGGCAAGGGGAGGCACAGTATCCGCCGGATCAGTGAAGTCAAAGGCCGGTGCTGGGGGTTTAATTTCATTGTCGACCACAGCTTTATTATCATTGTTCGTCGGTGTTGTCGCCGCTGCCTCTGAGGTTGGGCGCTCATCAGAGGATGCTTCCGTGGTCTCTTGTGCTTCTGAATTTGTGGTGCTGGTTTTTTCTTCTGTATCTGTGGCAACGACCTGCGTTTTTTTCGCGCCTCCTTGGATTGGTTCTGCGGCAATAGAACCGACGCGATTATTCAAATTTGGTAATTTGGGAAAATCTTCCACCGTCATGGCCGCCGCAATTTGACGCATTGCATCACCCCAAAGGCGCGCCGCTGTACTACTGGCTCCCCAGGTGGGTTTATTATCGTCATTGCCGAGCCAAACCCCTGTTACCATTTGGGGGATGTAACCAATAAACCACAGGTCTCGCGCCTGATCGGAGGTGCCTGTTTTCCCGGCCACTGGACGACCAATATTCGCTTGGCTGCCGGTACCGCTACTCACGACATTGCGCAGCATGTAAGTCATGATGGCGGCACTATCAGAATCGATAGCTTGGATCGGTTTGCGGTTCGCTTGGTAAACGACCTTGCCATTGCGATCAAGGATTCGACTAATGCCATACACAGGCTGATAAGCGCCACCATTTGCGAGGGTGCCATAGGCGGCGGTTAGCTCTAGTAAATTTACTTCCCAGGCCCCCAGAGCTAGGGAATAGGTGGGCTTCATCTCTGATTCAACGCCCATGCGGTGGGCGAGATTAATGATCGGGTCCCAACCCACATCAAGCATCACACTCAAGGCGATGGTATTGATCGATTTTGTCAGGGCTTCTGTGAGGGAAACAGCTTGATTGCTGACGGTACCGGAATAGTTCTTCGGACGGTAGCCATCAATGGCAAATTCTTGGTCAACGTAGGTTGCATTGGGAGACATCCCAGAGGCAATCGCCGCTGCATAGACAAACATTTTGAAGGTTGAACCAGGTTGCCGTTGGGCTTGGGTGACGCGGTTATATTGATTATTTTCAAAATCTAAACCCCCAACCATCGTTTTAATCTGGCCACTGCGGGGATCGATGCTCACCATCGCCGCCTGTTCAAAGCGTTGATAACGCCCGTAGTTCGTAATTCCTTCCGCTACAACCGCCTCTGACCACTCCTGCCATTGAGGATTTAAGGTCGTTTCAATGACAAAACTGCCCGTTTCCAACTGCTCTGGGGAAAGGTACCGTTTCAGTTCTGCCTTCACATAATCAGCAAAATAGGGGTATTTGCGCAGTAAACGTTGGGGCGTTTGCCGATTCGTTTCAATGGGGGTGGCGATCGCCGTTTCATACTCGGTCTGGGAAATATAACCCTCTTCCCACATCCGCTCTAGCACCTGATCCCGCCGTACTGTCGCCGCCTGGAGATTAACAAACGGTGAATATAAACTGGGGGCTGGCGCTAAACCCGCAATCATCGCCGTTTCCCCTAGGGTCAGTTCTTCTAAATTTTTACCAAAATAAACCCAAGCCGCATCCGAGACACCATAGGCCCCGGAGCCTAGATAAACTAAATTTAGATAACTTTCTAGGATCTGCTCCTTGGAGAACTGTTCTTCTAATTTCGTCGCCAAGCGCATTTCCTTGACCTTACGCGCTAGGGTCATTTCCTGGTTCAAAAAGACAATACGCGCCACCTGCTGCGTAATGCTACTGCCCCCTTCTACGACTCTGCCTGCCCGAAAGTTCATGTAGGCGGCCCGTGCGACCCCCTGTAAATCCACCCCAAAATGCTCATAGAAGCGTCGGTCTTCACTGGCAATAAACGCCTCGGTTAAAGTCGTTGGTACGGCCCAGATTTTGACCCGGTCATGGGAAACAGGCCCCACCTCTTCAATGACACTGCCATCTGCTGCTTGAATGGTAAGGGTGCCAGGACGTGTATAAATTAAGATTTCATCGACATTTTCCGGCACCAGTGCCTCTAGTTCCTGCCAGCCCCGGTAGATGAGAAAACTGCCGCTGCCAACCCCAAGCACAAGTCCCGCCAATAGCCAAAGCCGCCAACGTCGTCTTTTTGATTTTCGCTGTGGCTTTTGGGGTGATGCGCCGTTATCTGTAATGGTTTGTGGTAATTCTCCCCCGTCCATGGCTACCCTTTCAGCACCTTGTAAGTCATGGTCAGAGCTAGCCCCAGGTTGTGACCCACTCTGCAATTGATTGGTGTTGTCTTCTAGGGGTTGAGACACTGACTTTCTGACAAAATTAAACACGCCGAAATCCTCTAAGCATGGCTCGAATTAAGCGATAGATTATGATGCATCGCGGTCTTTGATTCGGAGCCAGTTTAACAAATGTGCTCGAATATTCCAGACAGTCTATAGCAAATCGCAACGATTGTACCAGGCCAATGATGAGGTTATTTTATTGTTTGATTAGTTTTTTAGTTAAGCGGGTAACGCGATTCGAACGCGCGACATTCACCTTGGCAAGGTGACGCTCTACCGCTGAGCTATACCCGCTTGCGTGCTGAGCACGTATACAACTATGCCAAGAAAAAACGAAGATGTCAAGGGTCTCATTGATTTTTTTTGAGATCCCGTTGGCGATCGCCCCAAAGCTTAAATCTTTCCCATCAGACTCGCCATTTCTAAAGCACTGAGAGCGTAGCCCCAACCGAGGTTATTCTTAATCCCGGCCCGTTCGAGGGCCTGCTGCATGGTATCTGTGGTCAGGACGCCAAAAATAACCGGTACGCCCGTTTGGAACGCCGCCGCCGCAACTCCCTTGGAAACTTCAGCCGCAACGTAATCAAAGTGGGGAGTATCGCCCCGAATCACCGCCCCAAGACAAATGATGGCATCGTATTTACCAGAATCGGCCAGTTTTTTGGCGACTAGGGAAATTTCAAAACAGCCGGGCACCCAAATGTAATCGATTTGCGCTCCTTCTGGATCGGTATTGACTCCATGACGACGGAGACAGTCTTGGCAGCCTGCGAGGAGCTTGCTTGTTACCAGGTCATTGAAACGACCGATGACGATCGCCAATTTGAGCGCTTGGGTGTTGTCGTTATAGGTTCCTTCAAAGGTAGCCATAATGGATTGGTAGAGAAAAGGTGTAAAGGGGGAAATTAATAAAAAAATTAAGGTGCAATCACGTTGAGGTTGCCAACGCAGAAGATTGCACCTTGGGGGAGATCAGGGCCGTCCTGATCGCCAAACATAGGAATGTGCGTGGTTAGATCACGAAAAAATTCAGGACACCGACGGCAATGACCAAAACAGTCCAAGCAATGGAACCGACAAAAATCAAGGATTTGGACTGTTCCCAGTTGGTGGGGGAAGCATAGGCAACAGGAACACCAATTACCATCAGGAACGAAAGGGCCACGAGGGCAGCAAGGGCAAGTTGGAATAAAATAGTCATTTTTTAAAATTCTCCCAAGACAGCAAGCAAATGGGGTTTATGGGCTTAGGATGCCAAATAGGGTTTTGAAAATCCTAAAGTTTTCATTGTTTATAGTAAGCTACCAGAAAATTGACCTTCTCTGGTAGATGGGGCCGCAAGTGATTCTCAAAGAAGGCATTCTCGGTGAGAATGGGAAAGCTTTTCGCTTTTTATTGTATTTTTTTAATTCCTAAAAGATTGTGACTGATTCTCCTCGAAAGTCTCGTTCGCTAGCTGGTATTGCGGGGGTTGTGGCGATCGCCACCCTGATTAGTAAGGTATTCGGCTTGGTGCGAGAGCAGGCGATCGCCCGGGCGTTTGGGGTGGGGCCAGTGGTCGATGCCTATGCCTATGCCTACATCATTCCGGGCTTTTTGCTCATTCTCTTGGGGGGAATCAATGGGCCATTTCACAGTGCCTTGGTGAGTATCTTGGCGAAGCGGGATCAAGAAGACGCTGCGCCCCTCGTCGAGACAGTTTCTACCCTAGTGACGGGGGGACTCCTGTTGATCACCGTGTTGCTGGTGGTCTTTGCGGGATTTTTCATTGACTTGGTGGCCCCAGGTTTAGAGGGCACCGTGCGGGAGTTGGCGATTTTGCAGTTGCAGATTATGGCCCCTTTGGCGGTCTTTGCGGGTCTGATTGGCATTGGTTTCGGGGTGTTAAATGCTTCGGATCAATATTGGCTACCGGGGATTAGCCCGTTATTTTCGAGCCTCAGTGTGGTGCTCGGGGTCGGCAGCTTGATCTGGATTTTGGGGGAACAGGCCAGCGCCCCCGAATATATGCAGTTGGGCTGTATTGTCCTCGCTGGAACGACCCTCGTTGGTGCGGTTTGGCAGTGGCTCGCCCAGGTGTTTGCTCAGTGGAAATCGGGCTTAGGTACCCTGCGGCCCCGGTTGGATCTGAATATTCCAGGGGTGAAGGATGTGATGCGGGTGATGTTGCCTGCCACCTTGTCTTCGGGGATGCTGCATATCAATGTTTATACCGATATGTATTTTGCCTCCTACATTGAGAGTGCGGCGGCGGCGATGCGCTATGCCAATTTCATCGTCCTTACACCCCTGGGGATTATTTCCAACATGATTTTGGTACCGTTGTTGCCTGTGTTTTCACGGTTGGCGGCCCCAGAAAATTGGGATGATTTAAAGATTCGCATTCGTCAGGGTTTGTTACTCACGGCCCTTTCGATGTTGCCCCTGAGTGCAATTTTTGTCTCCCAGGCGCGGACGATTATCCGGATTATCTACGAATACAATGCCTTTGCGGCGGAAGCGACGGCCATTGTTGCTCCAGTCTTGATGGCCTATGGGATGGGGATGTTTTTCTACCTGGGACGGGATGTGCTGGTGCGGGTTTTCTATGGCTTGGGGGATGGGGTCACGCCGTCGCGGATTAGTGTTTTTAATATTTTTTTGAACGCGTTTTTAGATTTTATTTTGGTAAACCAATTCCAGACGCCGGGTTTGGTCTTTGCCACGATTGGGGTCAATGTTTTTTCGATCATTATGATGCTTGGGATCTTAAACCGTCGCCTCGGCGGATTGCCCTTGGGAGAATGGGGCTTAAATTTGCTGGGCTTAACGGGGGCAGCGATCGCCGCTGGATTTGTAAGCTGGGGAATTTCGCTGGGGGTAGAATCCTTGAGTTTCGGCCAAAACCTCTATGTGCAGGGCTTGGAATTATTCGTGGCGATCGCCTTTTCTTTAGCCGTTTTCTTCGGCCTCGCGAGTTTGTTGAAACTGCCAGAACTCGAAATTTTTTGGCAGCGCATCAAGGGCAAACTCAAGCGCCGTTAAGGGAAGCTAAAAGCCTTGATTGGTTTGGCGAGACAGATAAAGATTAAAAATGGAGAGCACAAAAATTACCAGGAACAAGACTAGGCCAATGGTGCAAGCATAGCTGATCTCTAAATTTTGAAACGCCTGCTCATAGAGGTAATAGACCACCGTTTTTGAAGCGTTTAACGGCCCCCCCTGGGTCATCACATAAATTTCTTCAAAGACTTTTGTCGCCGAAATCGCCGAAATCACAGACACTAGCAAAATGTAAGGACGCATCAAGGGCACTGTAATGTCTAGATGTTTGCGCCAACCGTCTGAACCGTCTAGGGAAGCTGCTTCATACAGTTCCGGAGAAATCGCCTGCAACCCCGCTAGATAGATCACCATGTAATAGCCTAACCCTTTCCAAATGGTAACCAACATCACACTCCAGAGGGCGAGTTTTGGATCCGTCAGCCAAGGAATCCCATCCCCTAAACCGACTTGCTTCAGAAGTTGATTAAAAAAACCATTGGAGGCATACAGGGCGCGCCAGGCAATCCCCGCCACCACCAGAGAAACGATCACTGGGGTATAAAAAGCCGCCCGAAACCAAGTAATTCCCCGGAGACTCTGGTTCACCAAAATGGCCAAGGCTAAGGAAAAACTCACTAGTATCGGTACGACCCCAATCAGATACAACACCGTATTACCCAAGGTTTTCCAAAATAGATCGTCCTGGAGCAGCAGGGCAAAATTTTTAAAGCCGATCCAACGGGGCGTTTGGGTCAGGTCGTATTGGTACTCGGTGAAACTGAGGTAAAACGCTTGGAGAGCTGGGAGGGCGACCGCTAAGCCCAAAATGGCAAGGGCCGGTAACAGAAAAAGATATGGCGTCAGGAACTTAGTTGAAAGTTTCATGGGGAATACTGGGGCGCAGAATCAAAATGTATCTTAAGGCAAAAATCCAAGGTTGCCTGACCTAGACGGTGATTTGGGGCCAGCTCCTGAACCAAGGAGAAGCGCCAATTTGTTAAGCTAAAGGTGATCGTTATTCATTATTTTTCAGCCCCTGTGGAAAATTTCCCTGGAAAATTCTATGGCCCGTTTCAATCGACGAACTGTTAAGCGTTTATATCGTAAGGAGCCAGTGTCTAGCTTCTTGATTGTGATGGGTTTAATTGAGGTGGTGATTGGGGGCGTCGATGAGCATTGGGGTCTATTTACCATCGGCTTGGGATTTGTATTGGGGGCGATCGCCATTCGTTGGTCTCGCATTCGTCGCGATCAACGAGATCTCAATCGGGTTTTACCGCGCCGTTATTTACCCCCCACGGAAGTGAATGTGCCGCTGCCCCAGTTGATGAACGAAAGACAACGCTAATGGTAACGGCAGATTATGGCCTCAAAATTGGGACAGTGGCCCAGCAAAGCGGTTTACCGGTAAAAACGATTCGCTACTATGCGGATCTGGGTTTGTTAAGCACGGTGATGGGGCGATCGCCAAAGGGTTATCGACTCTTTTCGGCGGCGGTCTTTGCTCGGTTGGCATTTATTAAACGGGCCCAATCCCTCGGTTTAAGCCTCGAAGACATTGGCAAGATCCTGACAGTGCGCGACCAAGGAACCCTGCCCTGTGGGGTAATTAGGGAGTTATTAGAAGCGCAACTCCAAGAAATTAATCAGCAAATGGCTGCCCTGACGATCCTAAAGGGGGAGTTACAGGGTATTCTGTCTGGTTGGCAAGATTTTTCTGATCAGCCCCAGCCCCCATCGACCATTTGTCCCAATTTGCAATGACCCCCCTCCAACAACGCTGGTTTGCACAACTCCGAGAACACCGGGCGATCGCCGTTATTCGGGCTGTGGACTGGCAACTGGGAATAAAAATGGCTGAAACCGCGATTAACGGGGGATTAAAGCTCATTGAAATCACCTGGAATAGTGACCAAGCTGGCCACATCATTGCGACCCTACGGGAAAAATTTCCCCAGGCAATCATCGGCACGGGCACTATCCTCACGCCCACAGATTTAAAAGAGGCGATCGCCTGCGGTGCTACCTTCGCTTTCAGCCCCCACAGTGACCGGGAGTTAATCCAGATTGCCCATCACCAGGATATTCCCATGGTGCTAGGCGCCTTAACCCCAAGCGAAATCTACCAGGCCTGGCATTGGGGTAGTGACGGCGTCAAGGTATTTCCCATTAAAGCCGTTGGTGGCGCTAGTTTTATCCGTTGCCTCCAAGCCCCTCTACCCCACATTCCTCTCATTCCCACTGGGGGCGTTAGCCTCACCAATGGCCCAGACTTAATCCAAGCCGGGGCGATCGCCGTTGGCCTTTCGAGCGATCTCTTTCCCCCCGCGATGCTCGCAAAACAAGAATGGCCGGAACTTAGCCAGCGCCTCCAACAACATCACCCCAGTCAATGGTAATTTTCACAAAAAAACGACCCCCACCATGGCGATCGCTATCTCGATTTGTGCAGATTAATTCCTAGGAAAATTTAATCATCACCATCGGCACCCAGTTGTTTGAGGTGAATATGTTTGCGACCTAAAGAAATTTCAAATTCATCACCGGGCTGGAGTCCCATTTTTTTGGTGTAGGCAGACCCAATCAAAAGATTCCCATTGGACTGTACACTAATACGATAGGTGGCAGCACGACCCCCCCGACCTTGGGCATTTGTATTGCTATCTAACTGCACCCCTTCTGCTTCGATGAGAGCGTTATAGAACTTCATCATATTGACACGTTCAACCCCATTCTTGGTGATCGTGTAATAGCCGCAAGCTCTTGCTTTTTCTTCTTTACTGTGGTTTTCAAGCTCCTTAACTTTTGCGAGCAGTGCATCACCGGTCAATGTTTCAATCTTTTTCTTTGTAGCCATTTACTTATTACGAATGAATGACGATAAATGAGAGTTATGGGATGAAGCCTGCGAATTCTTTTTTTACTTCGCTGCGCACCTTAAACTTTTAAATTAGCTGTTTCTCACGTTTATCTTACATTATTCTCTCTTAAAATAGAGGTTAAGACGATTTTTTTTGGCAAAAATAATCGCATTCTTTCCTAACATGCCAAAATTTTTTCAAAAAAGGTAGCCATGAAGCTAACCACCAGAGGTCATTACAGCGTTAAAGCTTTACTCGATATTAGTTTACAACCCGGTTATGGCCCCACCTCCGTAAAGGCGATCGCCAAACGCCAAAACCTCCCTGCCCCATACCTTGAGAAGCTGTTGATTGAGATGCGTCGAGCCGGAATTCTTCGTTCAGTCCGTGGTGCCCAAGGGGGATATCAATTACTATCGAAACCCGAAGATATTTCCCTAGGTCAAATTCTCCAGGCCATCGGTGAAACCATTGAACCGCTCCCCCACCATGAACCCCACCCCGACCAAGCCGAAGATTGGGTTACCTTTAGTCTCTGGCAGCGGCTCCACCAAAAACTCCAAGAAGCCCTTTATAACATTACCCTTGCTGATTTGTATTACGACGCCCGCAGTTGGAAAGCAGCCCAGGGAGAAGCCACAAGTTTTGTTATTTGAAGTTTTTACAATGTCTAATTTTTCTACACCGAAACGTTATGGTGGTGGCTGTCATTGTGGTGGTGTTCGCTTCCAAGTCGTCCTGAGAAACTTTCAAGCCCTTGACTGTAACTGTTCTATTTGCCGCAAAAAAGGATTTCTCCATATCATTGTTCCCCAGGCAGATTTCCATTTACTCCAAGGACAAGATCTGCTAACGGCCTACCAGTTTAATACCCACCAAGCAACCCACCTTTTTTGTCGGCATTGTGGCGTCCATTCTTTTTATCTACCCCGCTCCCATCCCGATAGTATCGATGTGAATCTGCGCTGTTTAGATGAAAATCTATTAGATGTCTTTGAGATTATATTTTTTGATGGGGAAAATTGGGAAGACAATCTCTCCCAAATCACCTAAAATCTGGATCCTGTGCTGTTAGCAAAAAAATAAGATTGTGCTGTCGAGAAGATATCAACGCATTTGCCAAACCTTAGATCGTCGTCAACCTGACCTCACTGTCCTCATGGAGGATGTCCACAAACCCCACAATATTTCCGCGATTATTCGTACCTGTGATGCGGTGGGGGTGATGGCTGTCCATGCAATGAATCAGGTCGCAGATGGTGATGTCCTCGATACTTACTCCCAGGTGGCCCAAGGCAGTGAGAAATGGGTTGATTTAAATCGTCACCCTGACGTTACCGTAGCCATCGATCAGCTCCACCAGCAAAACTTTAAAATCTATGCGGCCCATTTAAGCGATCGCGCTGTTGATTATCGCACCATTGACTATACGCAACCCACGGCAATTTTGATGGGGGCCGAACGGTGGGGGGTCAGCGACACAGCCGCAGAGCTTGTAGATGGTCACATTATCATTCCGATGTTAGGGATGGTGCAGTCCCTCAATGTTTCCGTGGCCGCAGCGGTGATTCTCTTTGAGGCACAACGCCAACGCCTCCAGGCTGGATTTTATGACCAACCACGCCTAGATCCAGAGTTCTACCGTCAGAAGGTCTTTGAGTGGGGCTACCCTGAACTTGTCGCCCATTACCGCGATCGCCAATTACCCTATCCCCCTTTAGATTCAGAAGGTCAAATCATTCCAACCTGACCCGAGTCAGCCCTAATAATCTCATTGCAACACACCCATGGCCGCGATCATTCTTGCCTGGGTGTTTTTCATGTAAAAACGTAATTCAATTCATGCATAGAACTCAAGTGCCCTCAAAAATCGTAGCTTTGGTTACACATTTTCAGGATTTCCTTGTTTAACTTATGACCTATTAAACGCGCAAAATCTCTTTTAAAAAGATTTTTGTAGCTCGTTCTCTACTTTGCCAAGGATTATTATTTTCTTAGCAAAACCAACTGAAGATTACTTTCTTCTAAACAATTTGAATCCTCTATATTTTTTGCAGTTGGTCAGAAAATGGAGCTTTAATTGTGACTGGAGACTGATTTTATTTAAAAGTATCTTTCTTTGGGTGAATTCCTCAAAAGCATTGTATTACTTGGCTTTGACCTAGATCAAGGGACGTTCATGGCTGAATATCACAGCAGAACAAAAATCCAGAGCTAAACTTTTGAAATTAAATTCCGGAAAAGTGAAATTAAGTTCTTCATGAACAATTTATCTGTGGTTTAAAAGTTAATCTCAAAGCGCATTGACTTTAGAAAAACCAATGACCCTTTTGTTTCCCCATCGGTTTTAAATTAGGAGAAAATAATGGACTACGTAATCCCCAAAGAACTAGTAGATGCCAGTATCAAAGCAGGCGAAACAAAAGCACGTCTTTCCGTCAAAGATCTGCTCATCCGTGGCTTCTACTCTGGTCTGGCCCTTGGCGTTGCCACCACCCTCGCTGTTACCGTCGCCGTACAAAGTGGTCTGCCATTCCTCGGAGCACTTCTCTTCCCTTGGGGATTTGCCTCCATCGTGCTCTTTGGGATGGAACTGGTAACTGGCAACTTTGCGCTGATGACATCGGCAATGTTGGCGAGACGAGTGAGGTTTGGCAGAGTTATTAATAATTGGCTTTGGGTTTATCTGGGTAATTTTTTAGGTTGTTTGTTTGTGGCCCTGTTGATGGGGTTCTCCCTTACCAATGGTGGGACGGCTGACCCCAGCCCCGTGGGTGAAAAAATTATCGAAATCGCCCTCTCCAAGACCGTGGCAGTGAAAGAAATGGGCACCAATGGCTTCTTTCTCTTCATTGTCCGTGGTATTTTCTGTAACTTCCTAGTTTGTTTGGCTGTGATGATGGGCATGGTGAGTAAGTCCGTCCCAGGTAAATTTATGGGCTGCTGGTTCCCGATCTTCGCGTTCGTCACCCTCGGCCTGGAGCACATCGTGGTCAATATGTTCTTTATCTTGACTGGTATGGTTCTCGGTGCGCCGATCTCTGGTATGGATATGGTCTTCTGGGATTTCCTACCTGTGACGATTGGGAACATTATTGGTGGTGGTATCTTCATCGGTGCGCTGCTGTACTCGACCCACTACACGAAATCCCAAGGACTTCCTCAAATGGCGATGGAAGAATCCATGAAAAATCCTGTGTTGCGGTAATGAATTTAGGCTGACCAACAAATCGCCAAAATAATTAGAGAAATAAAGGGAGTGACTCAGATCGCTCCTTTTCTATGTTTTGAATTGTGAGGGACCAAGATCAACTCAAAGGATGCTGAAGGTTAAGCCACTGTAAGCGGTGAGGCGATCGATAAGATGTTCACCCATGGCTGTGGCTGGCGTCCAGAAGCCACCGGATCGGGATAGATTATCTTTGGCTAAACAGAGTCCTGCTTGGGCGATAATTTTTGCGGTGGAACCATAGCCAGGGTCGCGATCGCCAGTGACTTTTGCCATAAGAACTTCACCCGAAGTAGTAATGCCCCAAAAGCGTAGATCATAAAAACCGGCTTGCTGTTGGCTGGGGGAAGGCCCTTCGCCGGGGGCCGGGACAATTTTTTCGAGGAGACTAGGGTCGATCGCCGCAGTTCCTCCCAGGATTTTAAGTAATAGGCTTAGACCCTGGGCTTTCAACCAACCCCCAACACTGACCCCCGTAAGCAGCCCTTCGTCGTACTGGAACTGCTCACCATAGGCCCAGTTTTGTAGGGCATTGGAGCGCAGCACAATAGGCGTATTCACCGCTGCCATGATAAAGGGTGTCACCCATTCGCCAAAAATGTGGTCGATTTGTACCGGGATTAGGGGAGCTGGGTGCTGGGGATTGGGAGCTTTGGGACAGAGGGCATAGGGATTAGCCAATAGTGTTTTGATCTCTGAGTCGGCGATCGCCTCTTTGATCAGATTTACGCCGCTGGCCGCCGTCCCCCCGGAAATGCCTCCCTGGGCTGTCTTAACGCGCATCTTAATTTGGCGACAGGGTTTTCCGAATCGTTTTAAAGCCCGCTGTTGCAAAAAATACACCCCAAGGTCAGACGGCACCGAATCAAAGCCGCAACAATGGACGATCCGTGCCCCCGACTGTTGGGCGATCGCCTCATATTTAGTCACCATCTTTTTGACCCACTGGACTTCCCCGGTCAGATCGCAATAATCGGTTCCCGTTGTGGCACAGGCCCGGAGCAAGGTTTCTCCATAAAGACTGTAGGGGCCGACCGTTGTGAGGATCACCTTCGTTTGCTCGCAGAGGGCCGTCACTGCCCCTTGATCAAACACATCAACGACAAAGGTTGCTAAGGTCTCCCCTGGGATGCCCAAAGAGTGCTTGAGTTGGGCTAATTTTTCGGCTGAACGGCCGGCGATCGCCCAAGTAAACAATTCACGTTCGGCATGGTCACAAAGATAGCGGCAAATAATTTGGCCCACAAAACCAGTGGCCCCCACCACGATTAGATCATAGGGGGGTGACGATGGCGACATTTTTTCAGAAGACATAGAGCCTAGTGTCCCAGACAAAGATGCCCTTCAGTGTATCGTCTGTGCTAAACCTTTGTGGCTCGGTTGGGGGTGCCCCGTTCTGCATCCCGCACCCGTTTACCGCGCCAAACCAAACGGATCGGCGTGCCCGCAAAACCGAGATCCTGACGAAATTGCTTCTCGATATAGCGGCGGTAGCTATCGTTAAATCGTTTGGGGTCATTGACAAATAGAGAAATCGTCGGCGGCTGACTCCGTACCTGGGTGCCATAGTAAATCCGACCCTGTTTCCCTTGGCGACTGGTGGGGGGAGAATGCCAGGAAACCGCTTCTTGGATCACCTCATTAATTACGGCGGTAGAAACGCGGCGACGGTGAGATTCGGCGGCTTGATCAACTAAATCCAGAATTTTATTCACCCGCTGACCAGTCTGGGCGCTAATGAAGAGCATTTCGGCCCATTCCATAAAAAATAGACGCGCTTGCAACTCTTTGCGGTATTGGTTGATCGTGTAGGTATCCTTCTCGACAGCATCCCACTTGTTGGCAACGATGATCACCGCTCGGCCTTCGTCAATGATTCGACCCGCTAGTTTGAGATCCTGTTCGGTCACCCCATCTAAAACATCAATCACAAAAAGTACTACATCCGCCCGACGAATCGCTTTAAAGGCACGGTTAATGCTAAAAAATTCGGCCCCATAATCCACATTTTTTTTCCGGCGGATGCCAGCGGTGTCAATGAGGCGATATTGTTGGCCGTTGCGTTCGATGATTGTGTCAATGGCATCGCGGGTTGTCCCAGAAATCGGACTGACGATCGCCCGTTGTTCTCCGGTAAGGGCATTGAGCAGACTCGATTTACCGACATTGGGGCGACCAATGATTGCGACGTTAATGGTGGTATCTTCTTCGACATCGGTGATCGTCGGGAGATATTCAATGACTTTGTCTAAAAGATCGCCGGTGCCACTGCCATGGATCGCCGAGATGGGGAAAGGTTCTTCCATGCCCAGCTCCCAAAATTCAGCTGCTTGGGTATAGCCCTGTTCGAGGGATTCGCATTTGTTCACGGCCAGGACAACGGGGACATTTTGTTGGCGCAACCAGTCGGCAATTTCTTGGTCGGCGGCATTTAACCCAGCTTGGCCATCCACCACAAAAAGGGCAACGGCTGCTTCGGCGAGGGCGATCGCCGCTTGTTCGCGGATTAAAGGTAAAAATTCTTCGTGGTCGTCGAAAACAATCCCGCCCGTATCGACAATCTGAAAGTTGCGGTCTTGCCAAAAACCAGGCCGATAGGTGCGATCGCGGGTAATGCCGGGCTGGTCATGGACGATCGCCTGTTGATCGCCAGCAATGCGGTTGACGAGGGTAGATTTGCCCACGTTGGGACGACCGATCACGGCAATAATGGGGAGTTTCATAGGGACTCTGCTTGAATCAGGGGAAAAGACTGGATAATGACGGGGGGACTCGCTAAGCTTTAGTACAAGCGGTCTGTTTTGCTTCAAAAAATTATGATATAAACGCCAACATCAAAACTCAGAATATTTAATCATACCAATTTTTTAGGCGATCGCCCCGATTCCGACCCCCTTTTCTTACTCCTTACCCTGTAATTTTTTCCATGGTTTCCCACAATGAACTGCCTGAGGTGATTAAACCTCTCTTGATGTACAGTGGCTCGAAATTTGCCTACGAAGTGAATCGTCTGCGGTTACCCAATGGGGCCGTTGGTGATTATGGGGCGATCCGTCATCCGGGGGGCGCGTTGGTGGTACCCGTAACCAATGAAGGTCAGTTGGTGGTGGTACGGCAATATCGCTTTGCCCTCCAAGGGCGGATTATTGAATTTCCGGCGGGAACGATTGAAACCGAGGAAGACCCCCTCAGCACGGTGCAACGGGAACTACCAGAGGAAGCGGGTTACGCCGCAAAAAATTGGCGATCGCTGGGGAAATTCCCCCTTTGCCCAGGCTATTCTGACGAGTGGATCTATGCTTTTTTGGCAACGGATTTAGAAAAATTAGCCACTCCTCCAGCCCAGGATGCCGACGAGGATATTGAGGTGCTCTTGCTGAGTCCAGAGGAGTTGGAAGCGAAAATCCATAATGGCGATCGCCTCGATGCCAAAACCATTGCCAGTTACTATCTCGCTAAACCTTTTTTGACCCTCTAATACTGCGGTAATCCCACCGAAAAATTGAGCTAAACTGCTACTGAGATGACAAAATTTCCCTGAGCACAGACTAAAATCGGGAAAATCCCAGGATTTGGAGGCAAATGATGCAGCTAGGCGCACTTTTAAAACAGGTATCGGCCATTGAATCCCTGGCGGATCACCCGATGCTACAGCAAGTTGTCAAAGGATTGGCGAGCAACTCCCAAGCCGTAATGCCTGGGGATCTGTTCATTGGTTTGCCCGGTACCCGCGTCGATGGAGGCGAGTTTTGGCAAGGGGCTATCGAAGCCGGGGCGATCGCCGCTGTGGTCAGTCCAGAGGCCCTCGAAAAATTCCCCGCGACCAAGGGCGAATGCGTCATTCCCGTTGCTGACCCTGTGATCGCCTGTGCTGAAATTGCCAACCTTTTCTACGAAAAACCCACTGCAAGTCTAAAACTGGTTGGGGTGACGGGGACAAACGGCAAAACGACCACCAGCCACCTCATTGAATATTTCCTCCAAGCCGCCCAGCAGCCCACGGCCCTCATCGGCACCCTCTACACCCGCTGGCCCGGCTACGAAAAAATTGCCACCCACACGACTCCCTTCGCCATCGATCTCCAGAAAAACTTTGCGGCAGCCCTCGAAGCGGGCAATACCCACGCCGTTATGGAAGTGAGTTCCCATGCGCTGCACCAAAATCGCGTTAAGGGTTGTCAATTTGATGTGGCCGTTTTCACCAATCTCACCCAGGATCACCTGGATTACCACCCGACGATGGAGGACTATTTCCAGGCGAAAGCCCTGCTTTTTAACGAGGAATATTGCCACGGCAGGGCAGTGGTGAATTTGGATAATCCCTATGGCGATCGCCTCGCCCACAAACTCGGTGAAAAAGCCTGGGGCTACAGTCTCCAAGATGCCGCAGCGGATCTTTACATGGATCGCCTGATCTACACCGCGACGGGGGTTGAGGGCCGCCTAAAAACGCCCATGGGCACGGTAGAATTCACGTCACCCCTAGTCGGTCAGTTTAATCTCGAAAATGTGATGGCCGCCATCGGTGCAGGTCTGGCCTTGGGTTTGGATTTAAACCAGATGATTACCTGTTTGCCGCAATTCCAAGGGGTGCCGGGGCGCATGGAACGGGTGATCGTGGCTGAGGATCAAGACATTAGCGTCATCGTTGACTATGCCCACACCCCCGACAGTTTAGAAAATCTCCTGAAAGCCTCCCGGCCTTTTATCGCGAAAAAAATGATCTGTGTGTTTGGTTGCGGTGGCGATCGCGATCGCACCAAAAGACCTTTGATGGGAAAAATCGCCGCGACGCAATCAGATTGGGCCGTGGTCACCTCCGATAATCCGCGCACGGAAGATCCCAAGCAAATTTTGGCCGATGTGGTGGAAGGGATTCCCGAAAATATTCAGTTTCTCGTGGAAGCAGACCGGGCCACGGCAATTCAACGGGCAATTTTAGAGGCCCAACCGGGGGACGGGGTTCTCATCGCTGGCAAAGGCCATGAAGACTATCAAATTCTGGGGACTGAAAAAATTCACTTCGATGACCGGGAGGAAGCCCGCAAAGCCCTCGGCGATCGCCACCCCAAAACCCCCTAACGCTACAATCAACATAAATTTTTCTATAAATTTCTCTGCCTGAGTCTAGTAAAAAAACTGCCCCCATGAGTGATCTGGTTCTCGATGTCCGTCAACTGCAGGTGGCCTTCACCAGCGAAAATCAAACCAATCTCGCGGTTGATCAAATTAGCTTTCAGCTTAAACGGGGCCAGACCCTCGGTATCGTGGGCGAATCCGGCTCCGGCAAATCGGTCACATCCCTTGCGCTGATGGGGCTGATCCAAAAACCAGGCCGCGTCACTGGGGGCGAAATTTTCTTTAAGGCGACCCCAGACACAGAACCCCTTGATCTCCAAAGTTTGCCGGAATGGGAGCGGCGTACCTATCGCGGCGGTGAGATTGCGATGATTTTTCAGGAACCGATGAGTTCCCTTAATCCCGTTTATAACGTGGAGTTTCAGCTTACCGAAGCAATTTTATTGCACCAAAATGTCACCCCAGCCCAGGCCCGTCAACAGGCGATCGCCCGACTCCAGGAAGTGCAACTGCCCGCCGAGGTGATGAAACGCTATCCCCACGAATTGTCCGGGGGCCAACTACAACGGGTGATGATTGCCATGGCGATCGCCTCTAATCCAACGCTATTAATTGCGGACGAACCCACCACCGCCCTCGATGTGACTGTGCAAGCAACGATTTTGCAACTGTTGCGGGATCTTTGTCAGGCCCGGCAAATGTCTCTAATTTTCATTACCCACGATTTGGGGGTGATTGCGGAACTTGTTGACGAAGTGGCGGTGATGTACCGGGGAAAAATCGTTGAGCAAGGCCCCATCGAACAGATTTTTAAAGCGCCCCAACATCCCTATACCAAAGGATTACTGGCCTGTCGGCCCCGCCTTGATCAAAAATTAGTCCTGCTGCCGACCGTTGCCGACTACATGAGTGTTGAAACCGATCCCGACACCCAAACCGTCGTGATCCAAGAGCGACAGCCGGATTTGAATTTACTGGCAGAAGTCTCCCTAGAAGCCGATAAAAAGCGCCTTGAAGCTCTAATTAAACAAAAACCGCTCCTATCTGTGCAAAAGCTCCAGGTGGGTTATCCCAGTCGCAATTTTCTTTTGACGGGACAACGGTATTTCATGGCCGTTAATAATGTTTCCTTTGACCTCTATCCGGGGGAAACCCTCGGTCTAGTAGGCGAATCCGGGTGCGGCAAATCGACCCTGGCCCGGGCCATTTTGCGACTGATTCAACCCCTCAGTGGCGACATTTGGTTTCGGGGCGAAAATATTGCCCAACTCCCAGCCCGGAGTAAACGTCTCCGACAACTGCGCCGGGAGATGCAAATTGTCTTCCAAAACCCCTACAATTCCCTCAATCCCCGCATGACCATTGGCCGGGCGATCGCCGAACCGTTAATCATTCACAATATTAAGCGGGACAAGAAAAAACGCCTCGAACGGGTGCAATATCTGTTAGAGCGGGTGGGCCTAAATCCCGGTTGGGTGAACCGCTATCCCCACGAACTGTCAGGCGGTCAACGGCAACGGGTTTGTATTGCGCGGGCCTTGGCCATTGAACCCCAATTTATTATCTGCGATGAATCCGTATCGGCCCTGGATGTATCCGTCCAGGCCCAAGTGTTAAATCTGCTGAAGGAACTCCAAGCGGAATTTCAACTGACTTATATTTTTATTTCCCACGATCTCAGCGTTGTGAAATTTATGGGCGATCGCATCATCGTGATGAACAAAGGCAAAATCGAGGAAGTGGGTACGGCTGACCAAATTTACCGCAATCCCCAACAGGACTACACCAAACAACTCATTGCCGCAATTCCCCAAGGCCTCTAAAAAATATCCTCCCTGGAGGGAGGTGCCGCAGGCGCAGGGTGCAATTCTCCCCTTGAGGGGAGTTAGAGGGGTGCCTCCATTGAGAGGAGTTAGAGGGGCGTCCCTTAAGGAAAGTGCCGCAGGCGGAGGGTGTTTACCCGTAGTTGTTATAATTATCTACCGCATTGGGATCCACATCCCGCTTAGAACCCAGCAAATCTAGACGATTAACCCGAATTACTGGCTTAGACGATTCGTGGCCATTGCGATTCGTGAAAGTCTCGATCTTTAAAGTGCCTTGGATACCGAGCAGACTGCCTTTTTTTACATAATTAGCGGCGATTTCTGCTGTTTTTCCCCAAATCTCTAAATTAAACCAATCCGGCTGATCTGTCCGGCTGGTGGGACGATTTACCGCTAAAGTCAAATTACACAGCACACTACCCGACTCGAAATAGCGCACTTCCGGATCCCCACCGGCCCGGCCCACAAGATTTACGAGGTTAATGGTCATCGTTGACTTTCCATACAACTGTTCTGCTTTATTGTGCCACAAGTTCCCATGGCAATTTGTTGTGAAGTTTTGTAAGGTGTGAGTGATTTACCTACTCAATCATCAAGGCGAACCCCTATGTTGGCGTTATACCAATTTGAACTATCCCAGTTTTCGGAAAAAGTCCGCTTAATCCTCGATTACAAGGGTTTAGAGTACAAAAAAATCGAAGTGACCCCCGGTATCGGTCAACTGGATGTATATAAAATGTCGGGTCAGCGTCAAGTGCCTGTCCTCAAAGATGGCGATACGGTAATCAGTGACTCCACAGAAATTGCTTTTTACCTTGACCGCAAATATCCCGAAAAACCGATTATTCCTACCGCTCCAGTGCAACGGGCCCAATGTTTGATCATGGAAGAATGGGCCGATGAGTCCATTGGCTTGAAAGGTCGCAAGGCCTTCATTGGTGCCCTCAGCCAAAACCCTAACTTCCGCACCTCCATTGTGCCGAAGCAGGTGCCTGATCTCTTTAAAAATCTTCTGGGGGCTGTGCCGGGGGATGTTTTAGATTTCTTTGGGGCGGGTGTTGGCCTTGGTGGTGATGCAGTTAAAGAAGCCCAGCGGGGTCTCAGGCAGGATCTCGAAGCGTTAACCTTGCTTGTCCAGCAACAACCCTATTTAATCGGCGACCAACCAACTTTGGCAGATTTTTCCGTGGCCGCCCTGAGTATTTTGCTCAAATTTCCTGAGGGGAACTATTTTGATATCCCTGACTACCTCAAAGGTAAGGGCATTCCGGGCTTGGGGGATAATGCGGAATATGCGCCGTTTTTTGAGTGGCGCGATCGCCTTTATCAGGATTTTCGCCAAGAAACAGGGGGCAATCGTGAGACCAAGACTGAAGATGGCGCCCCCACAACCATCGAAATCGATTAATGAATTGTCCTTGAAATAAAAGAAAAAGCCCCCAAGTCCAATGCAAACCTGGGGGTTAATCAGTTTCAAAAAATAAACCGTTTTCTAGGGAAAATAATCTTTAAAGTAATTCCTGGATATCTTTGGCGATCGCCTCCGGTGTTGCCGTGGGTGCATAGCGTTTTACCACTTGACCCTGACGGTTAATGAGGAATTTTGTGAAGTTCCATTTCACATTTTTTGTCCCCAAAATACCGGGTACTTCTTTGGTTAAATATTGATATAACGGGTGAGCATTGCTGCCATTAACATCAATTTTTTGAAACATCGGAAAAGAAACCCCAAACGTTGTTTCACAAAATGATTGGATTTGCGATTCGTTGCCGGGTTCTTGTTGGCCAAACTGGTTACAGGGGAAGCCGAGGACAACTAAGCCTTTGTTGCCATATTGTTCATGGAGCGCCTGCAAACCTTTGTATTGGGGAGTGAATCCACATTGGCTGGCTGTATTGACAATCAATAAAACCTGATCTTTATAGGTACTAAGATCGACCGATGTGCCATCGATGGCCGTGGCCGAAAAATCATAAATAGAAGTAGGCGTTTGTGTCGTCATAAACTCGAAAAAATATTTGTAGAAGCTGTTTAAAACAATCTCGCAAGCATTATATTCATTATTTCAGCAGAGTGTAAATGAGTCTTAGAGATAAGACCACTGCGTAATTTTTGCCGCTACTCCCCCATGATGCTTAAACAGCAGCAATAGTATAACAGAGACCAACAATACTGGGGGTGATGTTTTGAAAACCGATGGTTTGTTGCTTTGATCAGTTGAGTTTAAATAGGCGCGTTTTGTTTTGTCAGAGGCAGAACAGCCTTTGCCGCTTAGGGACGAGATTTTTTCTTCGTTATAATGTTTTTTCTGAATACCTCCCAATAGAAGTTAAGAAATACGCTTGAGATCTATGCAATATCGTCGCTTTGGTCGCACCGAACTGCAAATGCCTGTTTTTTCCTGTGGCGGGATGCGCTATCAGTTCAAGTGGCAGGATCAAGATCCAGCAAACATTCCTGCTGATAGCCAAAAAAATCTAGCGGCAACGATTCGGCGATCGCTTGATCTGGGCATTAACCACATCGAAACGGCACGGGGGTACGGCACCTCAGAAATGCAACTTGGGTGGGTCTTATCGCAATTTAAACGAGAAGATCTCATTATCCAAACCAAGGTTTCCCCAAAGGCTGATCCCCAGGCATTTCGGCGCGAAATTGAAAAATCCCTTAATTATTTGCAACTGGATTATGTGGATTTATTTGGTATCCATGGCATTAATAACGAGGAAATATTTAAGTTCACCTTTGAACGGGGTTGTCTAGAAGTCGCCCAGGAATTGCAGCGGGCGGGACGGATTCGTCACATCGGTTTTTCGACCCATAGTTCGACGGATCTGATTGTGAAAACTATCGAAACGGGGGCGATGGATTATGTGAATCTGCACTGGTATTGGATTAATCAGGACAATTGGCGGGCCATCGAAGCGGCAACGCAGCAGGATATGGGGGTATTTATCATTAGCCCGTCGGATAAGGGGGGACATCTTTATAGTCCACCCCAAAAATTAGTCGATCTCTGCAAGCCGTTGCATCCAATGGTGTTTAACGATTTATTTTGTTTGTCTCATCCCCAGATCCATACTTTGAGTGTGGGGGCGGCGCGTCCGTCAGATTTTGATCAGCACCTAGAAACCCTCCCTCTGCTGGGGCGGGCCGATGAAATTTTGCCAGATATTCTCGCGCGACTGGAAAATCAGGCGATCGCCTCCCTGGGAGAAGATTGGGCCAAGACCTGGCAATTGGGCCTGCCGACCTACGACCAAACCCCGCACCAGATTAATATCCCCGTCATTCTTTGGCTCAGAAATTTGGTGATCGCCTACGACATGATTGAATACGGCAAAGCCCGCTACAACCTGATGGGCAACGGCGGCCACTGGTTCCCTGGCCAAAAAGCCGACCGCTTAACGGAGGTAGATCTACGCAACGTATTACGCCTCAGTCCCCACCGCAAACACATTCTCCAGTATCTCCAGGAAGCCGATAATTTATTGGGAGGAGCAGCGGTGCAACGGTTATCGACGAGCTAAGTTTTATCCTGAGAAAATGGCTTAAGGCACCTGTAGGGTAACAAAGCGATTTTCTGGCACAAAACTATGGTACTCACCATCATCGGCCAAAATTGCTACTAAATTGAGCGTATAGTCCGGTTTAATCTGCAGTACATCCCACGGCACAGACAATTCTAAACATTCTCGGTAAGCCATTTTGGCATGGGCACCCCGGGGCCGCCACTGGCCATAATCACTGGCTTCTTCAAACCAGATAGATTGGGTTAAGAGATTAATGCCGATGTGGTGCCGGAAGAGATAATTTAGGGGAGCCTGGTCGGGCATACTGGCGATGGGAGCCGGGCTAATGGCGCAGTTTACCCCTGGATAGAACCAAAGGAGATGGAGTTCTGCTGGAAGTTCTTCGCCCCATTTGATGCCCCGCTTGAGGTCAAAGCGCAAATAAAAATTAAGATGATCCCAACCGTAAAAGAGTCGTTGTAGGGCGCTACTTTGGTGCATGGTACCCCGGGCACCACCAATTTCGATGCAACCGGCTTTATCCCAATCCTGTTCGTCGCCGATACCATCAATGATCGGGTGAATAAAGCTTTCGGGGAGGTGCTCCCGGTGGCGGGTGTGGTCTTCAATGGGTTGGAGCACTTCCGGCGGAATCGGTTCGTTTAGGGCTTTGTAGATCCCAGCGACGTGTTCCCGAAAGAGTTGGTCAAACATGGCGTCTTGGTTAGAGGAGTGACCTTCCCCAAACCACCAAAACCAGTCTGAGCCTTCGGCCGCATAGAGGGATTCCCAGGCTTCGGGGTTGGTAATTTCTGTCGCTTCAGGATGGGCGGCGAGCAGGTGGCGGGCTTTGGTGAGCATATCCCAGGCGCGATTTTTAGCAGGGTCCCCAATCCAGGTGGTAAAGCTCCCATCAACCCAGGAACCACTATGGAGTTTGTGGCTGGGAATGGTTTCGGTGGGGGGAAATTGCTCGATAAATTCGGAGACCGTGACGAGTTCGAGTTGGCGATTGGCGCTCAGTTTTTCGTAGAGGGAAGTTAGGAAAGGGATGCCGTCTTTTTCGTAGAATTCCCAGCAGTTTTCACCGTCGAGGGCGATGGTTACGAGGTGTGGTTCTTGGAGGGCGGTTTGGCCTTCTTTTTGGTGGTGTCGCAAGCTCCGGGCGATCGCCTCTAGGTGACCGACCAGATCGCAGGCGGCCTGTTCTGAGTCCATACCACTATAGGTGAAGCCGACGAGATCCGACAGACGGTGATCCCGGAAGACAATGGCGAGATCCCCATGGTCTGTTTCGAGGCGATAGGGGCGATACATTTTTTCCGGTTCGTAGACATTGCCCACTTCGTCCCGATGGAAGAAATGTTTCAGGCTCCAACCCAACACCGCTTCGTCGGAACAGATCCACTTAAAGCCAGCGGCGGCGATGGGGTTAAGCACTTCCGGGCTGACAGATTGCTCCGATGGCCACAGACCTCGTACTTCCCGGCCAAAACGTTCCCGGTACATTTCCTTGGCGCGGTTGAGGTGGCGGGGAATATCCTCTGACCACTGGAAGCGCTCCTGGGGAAGTTCCATCTTAGGGACGGCGACGCGGCCAGAATTGGTATCTGCGAGCAGGGGCAAAATCGGGTGGGTGTAGGGGGTGGTGGTCACCTCCAGTTGCCCGTTGTCCTGCATTTGTTTGTGTTTGGGGATAATCCGCTTAATAATTTCCCGTTGTTTGGAATAAATGCGCTGGCGATCGCCTAAAGTAAAGCCGCGATCTTTTTCGAGCCAGGCAGCGATCTCCGGGTCATCCCAAAAGAGGGGATCAATCCAGGCTAAATTATGCCAAGCCAAGAGATCACTAAATTTTTGTTCGTCCCAATTTTCTAGGCACCAGGCTTTGCCTTTGTCCTGGCGCTCGGTGTACAGCTCCCGGTAGCGGGGATGGGGATCGACTAAGGTGCGGTGGTTGCCATCAAAGAAATGCTCCAGGATATACCATTTTTGATCACTGTTGAGGTCTGTGACGGGGGTGAGGGCCAGCTTTAGATAGGGGTCAAGAGCCTTGCCTTCGGCATAATCTTCCAACTGCATCATCAAGGAAGGTACCAAATTCACAGTTTGGTGGAGGCGTGGATATTTTTCGAGCAGCAAAATCAAATCTAGGTAATCTTTAGTGCCGTGGAGCCGCACCCAGGGGAGATGATATTGACCGTCCGGTGCTTTGTAGAGGGGTTGATGCTGATGCCAAATAAACGCGATGTAGAGGGGATAAGACATATAAATGGAAATATTTTGCCGCTGTGGAGTCTCCAAAAGCCTTGGGTAAGCTTGGCTTTCTCTTTAAATCATAGCGATCGCCTTTCCGTTCTTCCGGGCAGCCTTAACGAATTGCAAGGATGCGATGGGGCTGTGACATTTAGCAATTAGCGTGATTGACTTTGATTAGTCTGATTTTCGGTGACTTGGCGGGCCAGGTAAGCCACGGCAAAATCGCCATTGTTGTGGGCTGCTAGTTTTTCGCCCAGGTCGAAAACATCGGTGGCCAGGGTCGGCCCAAGTTTCTGGATCAGGGCCTGTCGTTCGCTGATGTTGTGCTGCTGTTCCCGGACTTTGTGCTGCCATTCGGCGGTAAAAATATATTCGAGGCTAGTGTGGAGTTGGAGTTTTTCTAAAATTTCCCATTCTTGGCGATCGCACCAGAAGCCATTACATTCGGGGCAACGCTCCAAGTAAAAAGGTTGGTCAACGGGGATTTTTACCCGCGATAAATAGCGGCGGCATTCGGGACAGAGGGCTGCTTTATTGTCTGTTTCACCGGGGATCACGGTTTCTGGGAGGGACAGTTGGGTATTGAGGCGCTGTGGTTTTCGTTGGCTATTTTGCCAGGTTTGGTAGCGATCGCCAGGGAGCCAATCTCCTTCACATTTTTCACAATGGCAACTGGTCAGCTCCCCAGATAGAAGCTGATCCCCAAGCTCAACATCGCGACATTTAGGACATTGCACAGTTTAATGACTCCCACAGTTTTTCTTCGTTTTATCCTACGCCGAAGCCAATCCCGCCACAACTACGGCCCAGAAATTTGGCGCTAACTTTTCTATAATCACCAAACAGAAACAATAGACGGGACAAAAAATTCATGCAGCGGTTATCGGTGGTGGTCGTCCATGGCAGTTTTAGTGACAGTTATCGACGGGAATTTCAAACTCTGATGACCCAGGTGAAAGCCCAGGTAGATCATCCGGTGCTTGGGGCCTATTTAGAATGTAGCGAGGTGTCCCTAACGGCGGCGATCGCCCAGTTCCTCCGGGATCACGCCCCAGAACCCGCTGAAGTGCAAATTCTCCCTCTATTTCTCTTGCCCGGTGTCCATGTCCGGGAAGATCTCCCAGAGGCGATCGCCCAACTGCAGGCCCAATTTCCTCAGGTAAAGTTTCAACAACTCGATTATCTCGGTAAAGATGCCCGTCTTGCCCCGTTCCTAGAGCGACAGTTTGCCGAAAATTCTACGGCCCAACGTATTTTGATTGCCCATGGTAGCCGTCGCACCGGCGCGAATCCCGAAATCGAAAAGCTCGCCCAGGCCCTCAACGCCAGTACCGCCTACTGGGCCACAGAACCCTCTTTAGACCAAAAACTTGCACAGCTCCAAGAGACGACCGCAACAACGATTCACTTGGTTCCCTATTTTCTTTTTTCTGGCAAAATCCCAAAGGCGATCGCCGCACAGGTCAGCACCTTCTCTCAAACTAACCCCGACATTACCGTTTACCTTGGCCAACCCTTTGGCACCGATCCCCAATGTGCAGCGGCGATCGCCCAAATTCTCCAGAGTGGATCCTAAAAAAAAGTAAAACGCAGCACGAAATATTGCTGTTCTTTACGGATTTATAAGAAAAATTCACCCCAATGGCATGATATGTATGGTTAGTTGCCCTGGCTGACTGGTGCCGTTGGCAACACAAATTTAAATAAACAAAGATAAGCACATTTACTTACAGCCTTGATAAATTCTTGCCTGTAGGTCTGCCTTCACAGTTAAATAGGTGGAGATAGATTTATTTACGTTATTGCTGTATTGAGGAAAAACATGAATAAAATTCTGGGGATCGACCCACTCAAAAAATTTATTTTCGGGATTAGCGCATTCGTTTTACTATTTTGGCAACTCAATGTCGGCGCTGCCAATGCCACCGCCCTCCGGGAAGTAGACCGCACCGTCAACCTCAATGAAACCGAAACGGTCGTCCTCAGTGACCAGCAGGTTGCCAAAGGAGAGCGGATCTTTATCAACACCTGTTCCACCTGCCACAACAGCGGCCGGACAAAGAGCAACCCCAACGTAACCCTTTCTCTAGTCGATCTAGAAGGGGCAGAACCCCGCCGCGATAATATCCTGGCCATGGTGGACTATCTCAAAAATCCCACCTCCTACGATGGTGAATTAGACCTATCTCAGTTACACCCCAATACCGTCCGTGCCGACATCTGGAGTAGCATGCGTAACCTCAACGAAGAGGATCTGCAAAATGTTTCCGGTTATGTCCTCGTTCAAGCCCAGGTGCGTGGTGTTGCTTGGGGTGGTGGTAAAACCGTTAACTAAAACACGATTGATCGACTTTATTTAAATCGTCTTTTTATCTAAAATTCGCAAAATGAAGTACCGAAGACAACCATAATGAGGTTGTCTTTTTTATTGTCTCTAAAAGCGATCGCCTCCGGTTTCGACACAAAAAACTCCCCAGACCGGGGAGCCATAGATCATGATTTATTGCATATTTGAGGAAAATCCCAAGGAGCAACGAGATGAACCTAAAGGGTCAGACTGTGCGTGTTATTTTCAATCAAGTCAGCTAAATCCTTAAGGAATGCTGCCGCATCGGCACCATAAATAATGCGGTGGTCGCAGGTGATATTGACGGTCATTTGTTTTTTCACACCAAATAAACCGTCGGGCGTCGCAACGACTTTAGGTTGAGCACCCCCAATCGCCAAAATAGAACCTTGACCAGGGGGCAAAATCGCATCAAAACTGCTGACCCCAAACATCCCTAGGTTAGAGAGGGTAAAGGTGCCAGTGCTGTACTCATCGGGCTGCAGTTGCTTGAGGCGCGCCCGGTCTACCAAATCTTTCCACTTGCGGGAAAGGGAATAGATATCCATTTGATCGGCATTTTGCAGCACAGGGGTAATCAGGCCGCCGTCGGGCATCGCAACGGCCACCGCCACATTAATACCACTGCTGTATTGGATCGCATTATCCCCAAAGCTGGCATTAACTACTGGATGTTTCTGGAGGGTCACAGCCACGGCCTTCGCCAATAGACCTGTCATGGTGACGCCCTTACTCTTAATTTGCTTGTAGAGGGCATCTAGGGCATCGGTCGTGATGTCATAGGACACATGGAAGGTGGGTACATTCAGGCTGGCATTCATATTCCGCACAACCGCCTGTTGCAACGTATTCAGCGGGACAACTTCACCAGGAGTGACAGCGACGGGAGCTGGCGCTGGGGCGGCAGGCTTACTGGTTGTCGGCGCTGGAGTTGATACGGCAGCAGGGGCAATAGTAGGTGCTTTACCAGCGGCTTTTTCGACATCTTCGGCGACAATTCGACCGTGGGGGCCAGAACCAGGCACTGTTTTAAGATCAACACCAAATTCTTTGGCGAGTTTTTTCGCCCTCGGAGAAGCAATAATTCTGCCATCGTTGACCACTGGTGCGGGAGTCGGTGCCGCAGGTGTAGGCGCCGGGGCTGCCACAACGGGAGCCGGTTCTGGACTAGGTGCCGCAGGGGCGGGTGCAGGCGCAGGATTAGCAGCAGGAGCACTACTACCCCCTTTCAGAGTCGCGGCTTTTTGTTTGGCCTCTGGAATTTCTGCTTCGGTTTCAGCGATGAGGGCGATCGCCGAACCCACTGGTGCCTCTTCCCCTGCATCAACGATAATCGCCGCGAGAAACCCTTCGTTAAAAGACTCAACGTCCATATCGGCTTTGTCAGATTCCACCACGACAACGGTTTCACCTTTAGCGACTTTATCTCCCGGGGACTTAGTCCAAGAAACGATTTTACCTTCGGTCATCGTAGAGCTGAGGGCGGGCATGAAAATATCGTGAATCATGGAGGAATCTTCTTTTAAAACAACGGTGTGGACAAACTTTACAATCGTTGTCGATTTTAACCCATCGGGGGAAGCTGGGCTGAGGAATTTGCCATCAGAGAATCAAGGTCTGTAAGGACTTCTTGGCTATGGATCGCGGGATTTACCCCTAGATAAATTTTGCGCAAAATACCTTCTGGATCAATGAGGTAGGTATGGCGTAGGGAATAGCCCGTCAGGTAGGAGCCATATTGTTTACTCACATCCCCGGTGCTATCGGCCAGGAGGGGAAACTTTAAGCCTTCGGCATCACAGAACGCTTCGTGGGAATCGACATCGTCAACGCTGACCCCCAGGACTTGTACATTACGCTCCAGGTATTTGGGAAGATCCTGTTGGAAACGGCGGGCTTCGAGGGTACAGCCAGGGGTGAAATCCTGGGGATAAAAGTAGAGTACGACCCATTGGCCTCGGTAGTCTTGGAGAGAAAATTCTTGAATCTTCCCCTCGCCGTCATTGCCCAAAAGGGTGAATTCTGGGGCGAGTTGGTTGAGTTCGGGCTGGGGGCCACCCAGGGCGATCGCCGCCTCACCGGGGAACCACATAAAGGCGATCGCCACCACAGTAATGAGAATCGTCCGAAAAAATTGCAACATGGAATTTAAAGCAGGTTTTGATACAAGATAATGTTGTAGCAAATCAAGGCAAATCTAACAGCGAGTCACCATGGCAGACATCAAAATTGGCATCATCGGCGGTAGCGGTCTCTACAAAATGGACGCCCTCCAAGACATCGAAGAAATTACCATTGAAACTCCCTTCGGTGCTCCAAGCGATCGCCTCATCAGCGGCACCCTCGACGGCACCCCTGTTGTCTTCCTCCCCCGCCATGGCCGCCACCACCATCTCCTCCCCACAGAGCTTCCGTTCCAAGCGAATATCTACGCCCTCAAATCCCTCGGCGTTGAATACATTATTTCTGCCTCGGCTGTGGGTTCTCTCCAGGGTCATATCAAACCCGTGGACATGGTCATTCCCGATCAATTTATTGACCGCACCCGTCACCGCACTGACACATTTTTTGGAGACGGGATCGTTGCCCACATTGCCTTCGGCGACCCCATTTGCCCTCAGTTGGCGAAGATCCTCGGTGATGCAGTGGCATCCTTAAATTTAGAAGGCGTTGATCTCCACCGGAGCGGCACCTATGTCTGCATGGAAGGCCCGGCCTTTTCTACTAAAGCCGAATCCAATCTCTACCGCAGTTGGGGCGCCAGCATCATTGGCATGACCAACCTTCAGGAAGCAAAACTGGCCCGGGAAGCAGAAATCGCCTATGCAACCCTCGCCCTCGTGACCGATTACGACTGTTGGCACCCCGACCATGACAGTGTCACCGTTGAAATGGTCATTGGCAATCTCCACAAAAATGCTACCAATGCCCAAAAAGTGATCCGGGCTGTCGTCGAAAAACTAGCGGCAAATCCTCCCCAGTCCGCTGCCCATGATGCCCTTAAATATGCGATTCTCACTCCCCTCGACCAAGTCCCAGCTAGCACCAAGGAGAAACTTGCCTTATTGCTCAACAAATACTTGTAAATCAGTCCAAAATTAGCACTCTCCTCTAGAAACTGCTAAATATTGCAAAAAGTTTGCAGATAACCCTTTTAGGGGGAATTTTCCTTAAACTAGATCAGTAACAGTCCCTATACCTCGACCGTAGGGACGAGCGCTCTCCCTCCCACTGTCCTATTCTGTGGCGATCGCCTCTAATGTACGGGACAGTCCCAGCCTGAGGATGCTGTGGACTGACTTTTCCCCTGGTTATGCGTTTGGAGTGTGCAAAAAAATGACTTACGCTTTCGATCTGCTTGGGGTGACCCCCCTGCTTACTTTTTTTAACTACCAACAGCAATACGAACTAGACCCCCAGCGTCCCAAAGCCTATCTCGCTGCCCATCGTTGTACTTTAGATAGCTTTATCCAGGCCCTAGACACCATTCCCAAAAAGCCCCATTGGAATTGGGACGAGGTCGTCGAAACCATGGTTCGCTTTTGGCTCAAACAAGAAGCGGTGGTACGCCGTTGTGAACAGGAATTACCCGATACTCCCCAAGAACCCTATTTGGTGGTGGCCCGCATTGCCAATCTTCAGGCCCTACGCCATGAATTTGAAAACTTATTCGAAGTTTAGTTAGCAAAAAAAGAGGTGGCTGCGTACCACCTTTTTTTACTATTGATTTGTAACTTGCCCTACCTGACTAAATATCAAATCCTAGTTCAACATCAATGTCAGATCAGACATGGCGCATATCGTTTTGGAAAATTACCCTTGCCAATTTTGGGCAACGATTTCTGCGAGGTCAACAACCCGTTGAGAATAACCCCACTCGTTGTCGTACCAAGCCACAACTTTAATTAGGTCACCGTCCATGGCGAGGGTGAGGCTACCGTCAATGGTGGAAGAGACATCAGTTCCCCGGAAGTCACAGGAGACGAGGGGTTCTTCGGTGTAAGCCAAAATCCCTTTCATGTAGGTTTCAGAAGCTTCTTTCAGAACTTGGTTAACTTCCTCAGCAATGGTGGGCTTCGCTACTTGGGCAACCAGGTCAACTACGGAGACGTTGGGAGTCGGTACCCGCATGGCGATCCCGTTGAGCTTACCCTTCATTTCGGGAATAACTAAGGCAACGGCTTTAGCTGCGCCAGTAGAAGTCGGCACAATATTTTCTGCGGCTGCCCGCGCCCGACGGAGATCCCGGTGGCTGTTGTCGAGGATACGTTGGTCGCCAGTGTAACTGTGGACGGTGGTCATCGTCCCTTTGACGATCCCAAAACGATCATTGAGTACTTTAACAATGGGGGCGAGGCAGTTGGTGGTACAGCTGGCATTACTGATGACATTTTGTTTGTCGTGGCCATACTGATCGGCGTTTACACCAACTACATAGGTGCCGATATGGCCGCCTTTACCAGGGGCTGTGATCAATACTTTTTGTGCACCAGCTGTAATGTGCTTAGAAGATCCTTCTTCGGTGTTGAATACACCGGTAGATTCGATCACCAAATCGACGCCCCACTCTTTCCAAGGGAGGTTGAGGGGGTTTCTGTCGGAACAGCATTTGATTACGTTGCCGTTGACAGTCAGAGAGTTGGCGTCATAATCGATTTCGCCATCAAATTTACCCAGCATCGTGTCATAACGAAGCATGTGGGCATTACTTTTGGTATCGGTGGTCGCATTGATCCCAACGACTTGGAGTTGGCTGTTTTCGCGACCAGCCCAACATCTCAAGAAGTTGCGTCCAATACGTCCAAATCCATTAATCGCTACTCTAATCACCGCGTCTTGCCCTCTATTAAAGATTAAATTGCAATAAAAGTTTTCATTTGATGACCCCAATCATATCAAAGACTGCACAATTCGATCCCCGAATTTCGGGAAACTGCCGAATTGATTTGGGAATTAAGACTTCGGTGCTACGCCTCTAGATCGATTGGCTAGACCCCAAAAGGCGATCGCCCCAAGGGATGTTTCTGCGGAATGATTTACTTGTAAATGTCCGGTAATATTGCATACTTAAATGTGTTCTGTTATCTATCGTTACCCATACCAGCGATAGAACGTGTGAGGGGAGGGATCTTTGAAAGCAGTAGATCTAAACGGAAAGCCATTCCATTTCATTGGCATTGGCGGGATTGGGATGTCTGCCCTTGCCTATGTCTTGGCCCAGAAAAAATTACCCGTCTCTGGCTCTGACCAACGCACCAGTCACATTACAGAACGCTTGGCGGCAGTGGGTGCCCATATTTTCAGTCAGCAAGTCAAAGAAAATTTACAGGCCTTTGGAGGAGAGTCCGATGCCATTGAACAGCACAATGGTTTACCCCAGGTCATTTGCTCAACGGCCATTGGTCAAGAAAATCCAGAATTTCAAGCGGCCCAGTCCCTAGGCTGTCACATTTTTCATCGGTCTGATGTTTTGTCTGCCCTCGTCGCCGAATATGACAGTGTGGCGGTAGGGGGAACCCACGGCAAAACAACGACCAGTAGTTTAATCGGCTATATTTTCCTGGTGGCCGGCGTTGACCCGACTATCATTGTCGGGGGCGAAGTGGATGCTTGGGATGGCAATGCTCGCCTCGGCCAGGGCAATTATTTGGTAGCTGAGGCCGACGAATCGGACGGCACATTGGTAAAGCTCCGTCCCCAGTTAGGGGTTGTCACAAACATTGAATTGGATCACCCGGATCATTATCAATCGCTGGATCAGGTGGTAGAAATTTTTCAAACCTTTGCCCAGCAGTGCGATCGCCTGATTGCTTGCGTGGACTGTCCCACCATCGCCACGGGGGTCGTGCCCTATCAGGTGGGCTATGGGTTACAGAATCTTGAACAAGCTGATTATTGGGCGACGGATATTCACTACGGTGCCACCTCGACCCAGGCAACCATTTGGGAACGGGGCGATCGCCTTGGGGAAATTAATTTAGCCCTGCTGGGTGCCCACAACCTGAGTAATGCCCTAGGGGCGATCGCCGCCGCCCGGTGTTGCGGTGTCCCCTTCGAGCCCATTGCCGAAGCTTTAGCTTCTTTTCAAGGGGCAAAACGACGGTTTGAAATTCGCGGTCAATACCAGGGTATTACCCTCATTGATGACTATGCCCACCACCCTAGTGAAATCGAAGTGACCCTCCAGGCAGCTCGACTCCGGGCTGGTCAAGGGCGACGCGTTGTGGCCATTTTTCAACCCCATCGGTATAGCCGTACCCAAGCTTTCTTCGATGAATTTGCAAAAGCTTTCAAAAACGCAGATGTGACCATAATTACTGATATTTATAGCGCCGGGGAGAAAAATGTAGATAACCTTACAGGTGAAGCCCTACAGCAGGCGATCGCCCATCAACAAGATGGTGACGTTGCCTATTACCCAGACCTCCAAAGCCTACCCACATGGTTAGCACCGCAACTGCAAACGGGGGATCTGGTACTGCTTCTGGGAGCCGGGAATCTCAACCAAACTATCCCAAGCCTCTTGGCTCAACTGTCTGCCAATGGCGACCCTGCGCTGCCCCAAGCGCCGTTGACCCAATGTTCTGCCCCAGACTAAGCGCTTTTGTCCTTTGCCCCCTAGACCCGGAAATACGCCATGGTTTGCTCCCCCTCCCGTTCCCAGATTGCTGCTCCTGCGACAACCCTCGGCGACGGCACTAGCCTGATTCAAGCCCAAGTTCCCTTGGCTCACTACACCTCCTTTCGGGTTGGGGGACAGGCAGAATTTTATGCAGAACCCAGCAATCTGGCGGAAACAGAAGCTTGTTTTGAATGGTATCTCAAGCATTTATCAGGATTTCCCCTCACTATTCTGGGGGCCGGTTCTAACCTTTTGATTAGTGACAAAGGCATTCCTGGTCTCACCATCAACACCAAAAAATTGCGCTATTACCATGCCCAAGAAGACGACGGCATTCTCGTGGCAAGTGCAGGAGAACCCATTGCTCGCCTTGCTTGGAATGCGGCGAAACGGGGTTGGAAAGGTTTGGAGTGGGCCGTGGGCATTCCGGGGAGTGTTGGCGGGAGTGTAGTGATGAATGCCGGCGCTCACCAGGGCTGTGTCGCCGATCAGTTGTTGTGGCTCAAGGTACTCAATCCCGACGGGACAATCCATCAACTCCAACCAACGGATCTCGATTACCGTTACCGCACGTCTAATCTCCAAGGGAGCGATCACCTGGTTCTAGAAGCGGCTTTTCAACTAGAACCCGGTTTTGATAAAGCAGCGGTACGGGCGGAAACCAATCGGAATCTTCGGATGCGCAAATCCACCCAGCCCTACCATTTGCCCAGTTGTGGCAGTGTTTTCCGCAATCCCTATCCCCAGGCGGCGGGCCATTTAATTGAACAAACAGGATTGAAAGGGTATCAAATTGGCGGAGCCCAGGTAGCCGAACGCCATGCTAATTTTATTGTCAATTGTGGTGGGGCGAAGGCCATGGATATTTTTCAGCTAATTCAACACGTCCAAGCCCAGGTGGAGCAGAGCTGGCAGGTTTTACTGAAACCCGAAGTGAAAATTCTGGGGGATTTTTCCTAGGCCCCGGCAGAAACTCCCCTGAAAACGTCAAATGGTGCCGGGAGATATTAAGATAGGTTACGGATTAGATGCCCTAGGGGGTCTAATCTAGACGAGACAATCACGAACATTATTATTTTGTAAAGACTATGCCACAAGGATTTGGACTCGGGAAAATGAAAGAGCTGGCCGCCGCATTCCAGCAAGCCCAAAAGGTACAGGAAGGGGCGAAAAAACTCCAAGAAGAGCTCGAAGCGATGGACATTGAAGGTACCAATGCCGATGGTTCTGTAAAAGTGATTCTCAGCGGCAACCAGGAACCACGGGGCGTAGAAATTTCCCCAGAGGCGATCGCCAAGGGTGCAGAGGAACTTTCAGCTGCCGTTTCCGAAGCCCTGACCGATGCCTATACCAAATCCACCGAAACCATGCGCACCCGGATGGAAGAGCTAACCAGTGGCCTCAACCTCCCCGGCCTTTAATTCAAAATAAAAATCATTCACCTGGTGAGTTTGGGCTGCGGAAAATACCCACACCAAAACCCAATCCTTCAACTTAAAAAAACAATAATTTTTGACCCCAGGGTTTTGTCTTGGGGTTTTTTATTGTTTGATTTGATTTTTTTTAATTATGCCAAGCGCCAAGATTAGGATGACGCCTCCGTTTCCACAACGGTGTAGGTAAAGCGCAAACCCGCCCACTGGGTCGTGGAGAAAACATAATTTTCTTTATTGGGTTCTGTGCCTTCTGGGGGAACCGCTTGCAAATCGCTGAGGAGACCTTGGATGAGGGGCAAGGATTTTTCTAGCCTCTGGGGAATTGTCTCTAAATCCCCAAAAAGTTGGGTGGCCTGGTCTTGGAAATTCTCAAAGGGGCGATCGCCAATGATCCAATAAATTGTCCACACTCCCAAGGGACGTAGCGCCGTCAATTCTAGGGGACTGGTTGCGGTTTCTGGGGGGATCTTGAGACCTTCTTTGGCGGTCAGGAGCAGTAATTCTTGTTTCGGGCTTTGGGCAAAACCTAGACAAAATAGAGGTTGCGTCCCCGTATTTTCCAATTGATATTGCCCCTTTTCTCCCACCGTAAACGTCGGTTGAGGATTAGGGTTGCTCTTCGACTGCCCCAGGCTAAAGGGTGTTGTTTTTGCCGTCAGCAGGGTCGAAAAACGATCCAAACGCTGGACAGTTACTTTCAAAGGCAGTTGGGTACTGGTTTCATTGACCAACAACCGGAGCCATTTTAAGGCTAATAATTGTTCCAGGCGGGGGAGGAGTCGATTGACTGAAGATTTGATCGCTTCGTTGGTATCGCTGGCTGGCACTACACCGGGGACAATTTTGCCAGGGACGGTGGTCAATTGATAGGCTTCATCAAAAACATAATCTACCCAATCTTGGGGGTTACTGACGCTGGCAATGTTGGTCAGACTTGCAAAAGCACTGGTGGCATCCACCCGTTCGATGCGACTGAGATCCTCAGCCAGGGCAATTTTTAAGGCGAGGTTGCGGGGCAGATGGCGTTTCGTTTCTTGGATTGCTGTGCCAACGGTGACATTCGGCGTAGAAGATTTCCCTTGGCCAAAAACCCCTGCTTTGCCGCTGAGTTGGAGAATCGGTGCCGTTTCGGTACGAATTGTTAATTCACTACCGGGGGCGATCGCCTGCAAAATTTCCGGTTCAAAGCCCCCCAAATAGACTTCTAATCCCGTGGGATTTTGGCTAAAAATCTGACCCGTCGCTGGCAGCGTATCGCTGGGGAGGGTGCCGTAGAGGGGCGCGGTTTTGGTGCCCAAAAAGGTCATTGTTGCCGGTTGCGTCTCATCCTTGGGTAAACGCACAGCAAGGTTCGTCTGGGCCGTAGTGACGGTGACCATCGGGTCATAGGCGGAGAGATATTGCCCAAGGGCCGCCGTAAACAGTCCCGTCATCACACCATTAATTTGCACTTCTGGGGTAATGCCCTCGGTGGCAGCCCACAGGTGAATCAAAGCTGATCGCCCCAACGCAAAACTAGAATTTGATTTGACAGTGGTGGTTTCGGGGGCAACAACGGGGGCGATCGCCGTTTCATCGGGATAGGTGCGGGGTCGCCAATAGGGGGCCGGGGGTCGGGACCCAGGATCAAAACTGGTATCCAAGACGAGAATTCCCTGGGCCGGATTGAGATCTTGGATTAAGGCTTGGAAAGTGCTCAGGGCGATCGCCTCAGGGCCAGATTTCCCCGGGAGCACTAGGGCCGGTATCGGTTCTGGATCCGCTGGGTCTGTGACTAAGCGAGTACCATAGCCGCTGAAATGCACAAAAACCAGATCCTCCGGCTTTACTTGTGTCTTCAGGTCTGTTTGAAACGTTGTAAAAATACCGCTGCCACTGGCTTGATCATTACGGAGAGTGACGATGTCCGTCGCCGCAAAACCAAAACGTGATTCCAGCAAGTGTTTCTGGATTTTTAGATCCTGCTGACACCCCCCCAAATTAGGCCCTTGACCATATTGATCGATACCAATAAGCAACGCGATCTTGCGACCCCGAAATTGACTGAGAGCCTGGACAGATTGTTTGAGATCAGATGGCCGTAAAAACGAAGAAAACCCCAGGGCACCACAGGTCAACCCCAAAGCTTGTAAAAAATCACGCCGACGCCATGCCATCCTAGTTCACTGCCTTTGAAATTCTGATATCAGCCTACCAGTACATCACTATTCCTGGCTAGAGCTATTTACCGCACTGTATTGCAAGATCTGCATCCACAGCCAGGGGCGAATTATATTCTTCTTTACTGTACGGGACTGACGGGACTCGAACCCGCGACCTCCTGCGTGACAGGCAGGCATTCTAACCAGCTGAACTACAGTCCCAAGTGGTTTAGGTCACTTTTAATAATATAAAGTTAGAAATTGTATATGTCAACTCCTTGGCGCAATTTTTTTTAAACAATACCCGAAGCTCAGCCTTAGATAACTGCATGGCGATTTTATGACATTGTTCAGGGGATTAAACGGTGGCTTTACCGAAGCGACGTTCCCGTTGTTGGAAAGCCAAGAGGGCGCGGTGGAGTTCGGTTTTGTCAAAATCGGGCCAGAGGGTGGGGGTGACATAAATTTCGCTATAGGCCATTTGCCACAACAAAAAATTACTCAGGCGCATTTCACCGCTGGTACGGATCAAAAGATCGGGATCAGGGATGCCGTGGGTATAAAGGTGATCGTTGATCAAGGTTTCATTGATATCGCTGGGTCGCAGTTCCCCGGCAGCAACTTTGGTGGCGATCGCCCGACAGGCCTGGACTAATTCTTGGCGGCCGCCGTAGTTGGTGGCAACGGTAAATTGAATGCCATTATTGTGCTGGGTTTGAATGACGGAGCGTTGAATTTCCGCCTGGAGGGAATAGGGTAAGGAGGTCAGATCCCCCACAAAGCGAATTTGAATCCCTTTGGCCGCCCAAATTTTAATTTCTCGCCGCAGCACCTTTTCAAACAAGGTCATCAAAAATTCCACCTCGGTGGGGGGACGCCGCCAGTTTTCGGTGGAGAACGCATAGACCGTGAGGGCATGGATTCCCCAGTCTTGGCAGTAGGTGAGCATATTGCGGATTGTGTCTACCCCTTTTTGATGACCCATAATTCTAGGTAAACCACGCTGTTGGCCCCAACGACCATTCCCATCCATGATGACAGCGATGTGTTTGGGAAGCTTTTGGGGATCGAGGTCAGCGGGCAAAGGATGAACCATAGTTACAGTCAAAGGTTAATCTTTGTGGGTGAAAGGGAGATTCAGTTGCCGAAGAAACTTGAGTAAATCTTCCCCTTGAGATTTTAGCCGACGACCCAGGTCACCTAGGGACGGCGTTACAGATTCGCGATCGCCGGTGGTGAAATATTCCGAGAGCAGTTCTTTGAGTTCATTGCTGGTGAGGGGACGATTCAGGTTCCCCCGGTCTGCGAGAGAAATAGAACCCGTTTCTTCGGAAACCACCACACAGACACAGTTTTCAGCTTGTTCTGTTATGCTGCGGGCGGCCAGGTGACGGGTGCCTAACTGACGGAAGCCGGATTTTTCGGACAAATGGAAGAAGACCTTTGCGGCCACCACCCGGGAGTCACGGATCAAGATCGCGCCATCGTGGAGGGGATTTTTGTCGTAGAAAATCGATTGGAGCAGTTCCTTAGAGACCTCTGCATCGATGGGGACTCCAGGCTGGGCAATGCCTTTTTTATCGATGGGAATGGCAGTGGTTTCAATGAGAATTAGCGCTCCGGTACGGGATTGGGAGAGTTCTTTAACCGATTCAACAATCCGGTCGAGCACGGTATTTTCGGAGTTCGTATTCCGCGCCTCGACGGGCCGGAGCAATTCCATGATTTTACCTTGGCCTAATTTCTCTAATAGGCGCTTCAGTTGGGTTTGGTAGACTAGGGCGATCGCCACCGCAGAGATCAACAGTAATTTATCGAGGAGAGCCGCCGCATATTCAAATTGATATATTTCTGCTGCTTTATCAGCAATCATCAACAGCAAAAATCCCCGCATCACCCAGAGGGTTCGTCGGTCTCGAATGGCAAAAACCGCCACATACACTAAGAACAATGTCAGCGCAATATCCGCAATGTCAAACAGCCAATCTGGCATCCTCTATTACCGCTACTCCAGCACAACCAACAACTTGCCATCAGACTCTATCATGTCATGGCGGGGGTAACCTTGGGCAAAGAAAAACGGGGTTGGCGATCGCCCCAATGTGGCTACCCCATCTACCCCGTTACCCCAAAAATGTTTAACCAATGAAAATAGATCAGCCTTGACGTAGCCGCTCCGGTAAACAATCTTGACGCACTAAATCCTCCAAGGTTTCCCGACGGATAATCAGTTGGGCCTCCCCTTCATTCACCAGTACGGCTGCCGGGCGACCGATGCGATTGTAATTCGAGGCCATACTGTAGTTATAGGCTCCCGTCGCCAGCACCACAAGGATATCCCCCGGTTGGGGCGTGGGCAGTTGGGCATCCTTGATCACCACATCCCCCGACTCACAATGTTTACCCGCTACCGTGACTGTTTCCTCGCAGGGGGCCGACAGGCGATTAGCAATGACCGCCCGGTACAGAGATTGGTAGGTAATCGGACGGGGATTATCAGACATGCCGCCATCCACAGAAACATAGGTACGAATTTCTGGTACAACCTTACGACTCCCAACGGTGTAAGCGGTAACACAGGCACTACCGACGAGAGAACGGCCCGGCTCTACGATTAATTTCGGTAACGGAATCCCATGGCTCCGGCAGGCTGCTTCGAGGGACTGGGCAACATTTTGCGACCAGGCTTCAATGCTGGGAGGATCATCGGATTCGGTATAACGAATCCCTAAACCGCCGCCAAGGTTGAGAATTTCTGGGTTTAGGCCATAGTCAGCGGCTTTTTTGTACCAACCAGCGAGGACATCACCGAGATCTTTGTGGGGTTGTTGTTCAAAAATTTGCGACCCAATGTGGGCATGGAGGCCAATGCAGTTTAAAAATTCAGCCTGGCTCACCAGGGCAAAGGCCGCTTCAATTTGGTTCGGGTCAAAGCCAAATTTGCTATCTAAATGCCCCGTCCGGATATATTCGTGGGTGTGGCACTCGATGCCGGGGGTGAGGCGCAAAATAATCTTGGCCGTTGTTTGGCGATCGCCTGTGAGTGCCTTGAGCAATTCCAGCTCAAAGAAATTATCAACAATGATCGTCACCCCTTGGTCGAGGGCAAAATTCAGCTCCTCGCGGGATTTGTTATTGCCATGGAAATAAATTTTTTGCGGGCTGACTCCAGCTTTGAGGGTTGTGTAGAGTTCTCCCCCAGAAACCACATCGAAGCCTAACCCTTCACTGTCAACAATGGCGCAGATGGCCATGCAGCTCCAGGCCTTAGATGCATAAATCACGAGGGATTCACCACCGTAATATTTTTGGAAACTGTCGCGGTATTGACAGCAGGTGGTTCTCAGGGTGTATTCATCGAGGATATATAACGGAGAACCATATTGCTTGACCAATTCAGTCACATCGCAGCCTCCCACCACTAAGTGATCCTGGCCATTTACGGTGCTGGTCAGGGGCATTAACGCTTGGTTGGGAGACAGGCCATCTGGATTTTGGGGCAAATATTGCCGACCTGTATTGTCAGTGGAGGCTGCGGTTAACATAAGCAATTACTTTGTGGTTATCTTTTACTAGATTCAATAGAATCATAGGTAAATAAGGATACCGAAAAAATAATCACCCTTGCTATGGAAATGGCGGCTATTTGTCTAAATTTTCATTGGCGTTGGTAGTTGTCGTTTGATCACCATCCCGGCCCGTCGTCGTATTGGTATTTTCACCGCTGCTCGAAGTATTGTTTACATTCGAAGCTCCACTTTCACTGACACGAACTCGAATGGTACTACCATTCTTAGTTTTGATGGTAATTTCTGTACCATTTCTCCCTTCAGATACAGTCATCGAGCCACCGTTAAATTCCTGAGCCATGGCATTGTGACTAAACCCCAAGAGGGAGCCACCACACAGAGCGACAACTGCCATACTTTTTAAGGTAATTGCTTTGAGAGTTCTACTTTTTTTTTGCATCGTTTGTGCGTGAAATCTGCTGTCATTGTACAAATGGATAAAAAAACTGTTTAACAATTTTTATAAACTAATTGTCTTTGCTACTGAGAGAGGATGATGGATGATTATTTTCGGCACCACGATGAACATAAAAATTTAATGACTTAACCTGATGTCTTTCAATTTTTCTGCTGTTCGCATTTGATAAACTTTTCAAGTATTTTTATGAGTGAGTGGTGAGATTTGTGAGTGCAGTTGCTTTATCGGTGCAGCCCCTGACAGAACAAACACTGCCCCAGGCATTGGTTTTAGATCAATTATGTTTTGGTGGCCTTTGGTCTAAGGATGGCTATCTACGGGAACTAGAAAGTCCAAATAGTACCTTGCTGATTGTGCCGGCTCCCCATGATCCAAATAAATTATTGGGATTGGGTTGTCTCTGGGCGATTGTCGAAGAAGCTCACATTACGCTCATGGCAGTTCATCCGGAAGTGCAACGGCAGGGCTTGGGACAACTCATTTTGTTGGGTTTGCTCCGGGATGCTTGGTTACGGGGTTTAGAACGGGCGACCCTCGAAGTCAAAGAATCCAATCAGCGGGCGATCGCCCTCTACGAAAAATTTGGTTTTACCCTGGCCGGACGCCGTAAAGGGTACTACCAAGACACCGGAGAAGACGCCCTGATCATGTGGCGCAAGGGTTTAGATCAGCCCGAATTTACTGTCCAATTAGAAGCCTGGGGAGCGACCATTGCCCAACGACTCCAGCAAAACCACTGGTCTTGGTCCCTCGATGCTTAGAAATGCCAAAGGCTATCTCTGTCCACAAAAAAACCCCATCTCACCGAGAGACAGGGCACATTGCCTAGACAAAAAATGTGATTTAAAAAGAATTTTTAAAACAAGAACCGCAACAGATCTTAAATGACCGTACCGTCGGGAATAACGGCGTTCTTTAGCACCACTGTAATGCCGCTGCGAATGTAGTAGCCAAGCTCCTCACGGTTTGACTCCTCCACATTTTCCTTATTGACGATCATCACGTTTTTACCGATGCGTGCATTTTTATCGATGATCGCCCGGCGAATCGTTGTCCCTTCACCAATCCCAATGGGAGGCTTGCCACGACGGAGACAATCCTGGCGCTTCTCATAGGGCTGATAATAATCTGCGCCCATGATCATCGTATCTTCGATAGTGCAGTCCGCTTCGACACGGGTGCGAATGCCAAGAACTGAGTGGTGAATGCGGCAGTTTTTAATGATGCAACCTTCGCTGATCATCGATTCTGTCACGTCAGCGTTGAGCACCTTCGTCGGCGGTAAGTAGCGCGCCCGGGTGTAGATGGGAGCCTTTTCGTCATAGAAACTAAAGGGTGGGATCGGCTGCTTCGTCAAGCCAAGGTTTGCTTCATAGAACGCTTCGATGGTCCCAATGTCAGCCCAATAATCATCAAAGAGATAGGCCTGAACGTTGTAGTCCTTGGCCGCATCAGGAATAATTTCTTTCCCGAAATCGGTTTTATCTTTGCCTTCTTTGAGTAGATCGAGGAGTACTTGTTTCTTAAAGACGTAGATCCCCATCGACGCAATGTAGGGCTTTTCTTTCGCCTGCTCTGGATCGAGACCCAAGGACTGGGTATCCACCTGCATCGCCTTAAGGGCTTCACCAGTGGGCTTTTCACTAAAGTCCACGACACGACCATTGGCATCAATTTTCATCAACCCAAAGGCGGGGGCTACTTTTTCGCCCACGGGAACCACAGACAGGGTGATGTCTGCCCCAGTGTCACGGTGGCGCTGGATAAATTCACGGTAATCCATACGGTAGAGGTGATCACCGGAGAGAATGATGTATTCATCGACATCCCAGTCTTCTAGAAGCCAACTGTACTGTCGGACAGCGTCGGCGGTGCCTTGGAACCAATCGGGATTTTCTTTAGTTTGTTGGGCTGCGAGTACTTCGGTAAAGCCTTCGGTGAAGCCGGTAAAGTTGTAGGTTCGACTAATGTGACGATTTAAAGATGCTGAATTAAATTGGGTTAAAATGTAGATTTTATGAATTTCAGAATTAATGCAATTGCTAACAGGAATATCAATGAGACGATATTTGCCTGCTAGAGGTACTGCGGGCTTAGCTCTGAGTTTTGTTAGCGGATATAGGCGAGTACCTGCGCCGCCGCCAAGTATGATTCCTAGGACTCGTTTCACAAAAAAGACCTCACGACTGCCTTTGACCTCTGTGTCAAGTGTATGACTGGAGGGGGGATCTCGAAAAGTAACAATTCAAACTTTTTCGGGATTTTTTCCCCAGAATCCATCATAGGTCTGATTTTCACCGACGTCATTTTAAGATTTGGGAATCGTTTATTTAAGGGCGATCGCCGCCCCCAGAGATCCAGTGGGGGATCGTGGTAATCCCCTGCAAATTCTGCGCAATGCCCCTTCCATCTCCTTTGGCAACCCTGATAAAATGGGCTTTTAGTTTTTTATCTTCTAAGCTTATTTTCCCTAATGGTTTCCCCAAATCCTCGCCTGACCCTCGGTGTGAATATTGACCATGTTGCGACGATTCGTCAAGCGCGACGCACGGTAGAACCAGATCCAGTGGCGGCGGCAACCTTAGCAGAACTGGGGGGAGCCGACGGGATTACGGTACACCTCCGGGAAGACCGGCGGCATATCCAAGACCGGGATGTGAAAATTCTGCGGCAGACGGTGCAGTCCCACCTGAATTTAGAGATGGCCCCCACGGCGGAAATGGTGGCGATCGCCTTAGACATCAAACCCGACTACGTGACCCTCGTCCCCGAAAAACGCGAGGAAATCACCACGGAAGGAGGGATCGACATCGTGGGTAATTTTGCCCGATTTGAAGAAGTGGTCGATCAACTCCAGGGGGCTGGGATTCCCGTCAGTTGGTTTATCGATGCTGAGCTAGAGCAAATCGAAGCGGCCCAGAAAACCGGGGCACAATTTATCGAGTTGCACACGGGGAAATATGCCGAGGCCCAAGACTCAGATCAGCAGCAGGCAGAATTGGCGACCCTCAAAACTGGGGCAAAACAGGCGATCGCCTTGGGGTTACGGGTCAACGCTGGCCATGGCTTAACCTATCGTAATGTTTACCCCGTCGCTTGTATCGAAGGCATGGAAGAGTTAAACATCGGGCATACCATCATCAGCCGGGCTGTGTTGGTGGGCCTAGAACGGGCCGTGCGGGAGATGAAGCTTGCCATGTGGGGACAATTGTAGGGTATCTTTACTGGAACAAAAACAGTTATAAATCTTTCTATACTGAACAAGTGATGACGACCTATCATTTTGCCCTGGCCAGCCAAAAATTTCTCTTTGAAGAAGAACCCTTTGAAGAAGTAATCCAAGAACGCATCCGCCACTACGAAGAACAAGGCAAAGAACGGGATTTTTGGGTAGTGGAGAATCCGGCCTTTATCAACGCTCCTAGCCTCAAAGAAGCAAGCGAAAAGACTCCCAAACCCTGTGTGGCGATCATCTCCACGAAGAAGCAATTTATTACTTGGTTAAAATTACGGTTGGAGTATATCTACGTCGGCGAATTTGAGGCCCCCTCTGAGGAAATTCCAGAGCCCCTCAAGTCCCTAGCCGCTTAGACTCCCCTATTCTTTCTGGCGTGTGAACTTATGATGGGCAATTTCTGGCAACCGTTGATTAGGCTTGGGCGTGCTGCTTGCATCGGGAGTATTGCGGCGATCGCCTTTGTCCCCCCCAGTGTTGCCCAGCGGGGTTTATCCCAATGTCAGCCGCCCCAGGGCGCAGAGTTTTTGGTATTGGTATTTACCCCGTCTCAACCCCTCCAGGCGGAAGTGCGCAATCAAGTGAGTCAAACCCTCCCGGAAAACCAACAGGCGGTGGTTTGTGAATACGATGGCAACGTTCTCAGTCGGGTCGGGGGCTTTACGAGCCTCGAAAACGCAACCCAGTGGGCTGAATATTTTGGGGAAGCGGTGGGTTTGCCCTTGATGGTGATCACCCCAGTAGATAGTGATTTGGCCCTAGAAACCAGCCAAGCGCCGACTATTCCCCCCATGGCAACGGCGAGCGCCCCCGATCTGATGGTCGAAACGACCGAGACACCAACCCGTAACGTTGCTCTGCCCCCAGCCCAGCCCCAGGCAGAAACAAAATCGACGCCTCCCCCCGCAACCCAAGGACCGACTAATTTCCGACCCCAAGGACTCCGGGGGGGATTTGGGGTGCTGGTAGAATACGGCGGGAATTTGGCGATCGCCAATCAGTTGCAGCGTTTAATGGGGCAAAATATTGGCCTGGTCGCCTATGGGGGACGCGGTTATCTGCTGGCGGCCCACACCGCAGATTCCGCCCGGATCACCGAATTGTTAAATCGTCTCAATCAAAATGGCCTCGGGGCGATCGCCGTTCCAGCCGATCAAGTCATTCTGCTGAAGGCCGACATTAGCCTTTGATTTGTTTTTTTTGAAAAAGTTTATGACCTCTATCCACGTCCAAGTCCCTGCTACCACTGCCAATATTGGCGCCGGGTTTGACTGCTTAGGCGCTGCCCTTAGTCTCCATAACCAGTTCCAATTTCGCCTTGCGGGGGAAAGTGAGCCATTTTTCAGCCTCGAACTCGTCGGTGCGGATGTGGAAACCCAGAAGCTCGAAGCCACAGCCGACAATCTGCTCTACCGTGCCTTTGCGAAAGTGTTTGCAACCCTCGGCCAGCCCGTTCCCCATGTAAATATTGCCATTGATCTCAAAGTGCCTTTGTCCCGTGGGTTGGGTAGTTCAGCGACGGCAATTGTGGGCGGCTTGGTGGGGGCCAATGCCCTGGCCGGATCTCCTCTGAGCCAGCGGGAAATTATGAACCTCGCCATCGAAATGGAGGGCCACCCCGATAATGTGGTGCCTGCCCTACTGGGGGGCTGTCAACTGTCGGTAAAACATCAGCAGGATTGGGTGATTTGCCCTTGGGTTTGGCATGAAAATGTGGTGCCTGTGGTGGCGATCCCTGATTTTGAGCTGTCCACGGAAGAAGCCCGCGCCGTTTTGCCCCAACAGTACGCCCGAGCCCAGGCGATTTTCAATGCGTCGCGGTTGGGTTTGCTGCCCCACGGGTTAGCCCAAAATAATCCTGAATATTTAACGGCAGCCCTGGATGATCAAATTCATCAGCCCTACCGAAAAAACCTGATTAAAGGCTATGACCCAGTGCAACAGGCAGCGATCGCCGCTGGGGCCTATGGCATGGTAATCAGTGGCGCGGGCCCGACCTTATTAGCGCTTGCGGCGCCAGAAAATGCCCCCAAAGTCGCAACGGCGATGCAAACCGCTTGGGAAGGGATTGGCGTCAAGGCGATCGCCCACGTTTTAGAAATTGACCAGCAGGGCACTGTCATCCTCTAGGGAATGGATCGCGATGCTCGGCTATTGACGGAGAATTTTTAGCTTAATGCTGCTGGGTCATGGCGATCACAGTTGCTACGGTCAGATTTTTGATGTCCCCTAGAGTTGGTAAAACGTTCTCGCCAGCGTAAATAATCGGTAGCTCATCCTGCTCCCAAACCCAAACCCGTTCTCGCTGAATATCAATTAACCAAGCTAATGCTGTTCCTTGCCCCAGGCAATGCAGGATTTTATTTTGGAGATCGAGGGTGCTCTGGTCGAGGGAGCGAATTTCAATCAGCCAGTCCGGTGCTCCCTGTAATGGGCCATCTTCTGTTAATCTCTCTGCTCTAACAACCACAATATCCGGCACCGGCGACAGGGGCGGCACAATACAACGTAATTCCTGAATCGCTTCATACTGGGTGGTTTGCTGGTTAATGGCGTTGACCAAATTGCGCTGGAGACGGGAGTGGAACAGAGATGGCATCGGTTTTTGTTTTGCAGCCCCAAACAGAAATTCCCAAGCAGGCGAAGCTTCGATATTTTTTTGGCGTAAAAAATCGTCTAATTCAGTCGCTATGGGTTTAGGGATCTGGGTCATGGGTTCGAGTCGGCAAAAATGACTGGATCAAATGTGGCGTTAGGAAATGCCCTTGAGAAATTCCTGGGTTTTTTGCCAAAGAGTTTGGACAGATTCCTTGAGCTGCATTTTGCGGTCCCATTTTTGAAACTCGGTTTCGTAATCGGTACCGCTGGTTTGCCAGAGTCGCCAACTCCGCAAAGTAAAAAAGAGTCCCCACAACAGCAGCACATACAGAGACCAGGAGGGATGGCCGGTATCGAGGGTATCCAGGCCAACGAGGAAGCTGTTGACGATACCAAAACGGATCGCGCGGTTTTTGAGGCGTTGACGGCGATATAAATTGAATTCTTGCTTTTTGCTGGTTTCAACCTTGAGGTCGAGCCAAGTCTGTTCGGCAGCGACGAGGTCGGTTTGGGGAATGCCCAAGTCAGCGGCAATTTCTTCGAGTTGGCTGCGGGTCAGTTCGCCATCGGTATCCCGGCGGGCGATCGCCAATTGGAGAATGGCTTGGATATCTTCAACTTGATAGGTGTCGGGCCCTTGGGGTGCGCTCATCGATGCATCGCAACGGAATGGTTTTCTTCCATTATGCCGAATGATTTTCCTCTGCGACGGGGGCGATCGCCCCAAATTCGGCTAACAACGTTTGGGCTTGGCTCGGATTGCAATAGATCAATTCCAATAATTCATCGGGGCTCATCTTAAGCAACTTGGCATAGAAACCCACCTCTCCCATCACGCGCGCTTCCCCTTGGCGTAGGTACATGGATAGGCAATGGTGGGCTTGGGTTTCCACGGCGCGGCCCGTCCGAAAAAAGGCAAGGGCATGGAGCAAACGGTCTTCGTAGGGGGCAAGGGGAGGCAGGGAAAAAGATTCGGGATGTTTCATTTTGAAAATTGCTAACTATGGCTGATTTAAAAATTTTTGGGCATAGCGATCGCCGGTGCGCCCAAGGGCAAATTTAAAGGAAGTACCAATTTTGGCATTGCCTTGGGTGAGGAAGATAAAGAAAGAAAACAGGGCCAACCCAGCGGCGATCGCAAAAATCCCTTGATAACCGACGGTCTGGGTGACGGTGCCGAGCAATAGACCCGCCAGGGCAATCCCCACATCAAAGCCGCCAATACAAATAGAATAAACCTTCCCCCGTTCCGCACTAGAAGAACGATCCGACATCAGCGCAATCATCATCGGCACGAGAGTCCCTGCCCCCAAACCTTCCACTGCCCCCGCCACAACAAACCAGGGAGTACTGATAGCGTGGTTGAGGATCAGCATCGTTGCGGCGTAACAGAGCAGACTGCCGCTAATAAATAAACCCCGCCCCAAGGTATCCGACGCCCGACCCACGAGGATACGACTACTAAAACTAGAAATGGCCGCCGCCCCATAGAACAGTCCGGTATTGAAATTTAAGCCCAGTTCCCGAATGTACAGGGGGAGAAACGTCACTAAAACGCCGAATACCAAGCCAATGCAGAGCATAATCAAGGAAGGAATGTAGAGTCCCTTATGACGAAACAGTTCCGGGTAATCACGGTTGGTTTCCCCTTGGTTGGGCGTCAGGGAATTTTTATCAATGGCGATCACCTGGGGATTAGATTCTTTAGTTTGACTGGCCAGGAGCAAAGCCCCCACCCCACACAGACCCGACGCCGCAAAGATCCACGGGTAATCGACGACCCCCAAGAGATAACCCCCCAACACTGGCCCAATGGACATCCCCACCGGAATCGCCAAACTCATGTAACTGATCACCTCACCCCGGTTTCGTTCTGGGGCCAAATCTACCACTAGGGCACTGTAACCCGTCGTAAAAGCGGCGATACTAATTCCATGGAAGGCTCGCCACACCATCATCTGGGGAATTGAATTTAAAAATATATATCCCCAAGGGGCGATCGCCACCACCACAGCGCCAATGAGGATTACCCGTTTGCGACCCTGCTCATCGACCATTTTACCGAGGCGGGTGCGGGCCAAAAGCAGACCGATGGCAAAGCAACCCATCACAAAGCCCACCTGCTGATCCGTTGCCCCCAAATCTTGGATATAGGCCGGGAGCACCGGTAATAAACTGGTCATACTCAACCAAAATCCCAGGGCCGCTAAAAATAACAAGCCCAAATTCCAGCGCATTTCCGGCTGGAGCTGCAAAAAAACCTTCACCTAAATTTCCCTAACAATTGCTTAAACACATGACATATCTTTTCAAATTGTAAAGGGATGTTAACGAAGTTGGGGCCGGAGACCCTTGGCAAAATGCGTTAGATTTTTAAAACGTATAACCCTACTCGTCCTCTGCAAAACCCGCCATGGTGCTGTTTAAAGTCCTCCCCAGCTATACCCTTTCCGAAAATCTCGTCACCACCGAAAGCGTCTATTGGAACCGCCGCAAATTTATCAAAACTCTCCTGGGGGCTGGGGTGGGCATTGGTTTAGCGAGTTGTCAGTCCCAGGATCAGCAGTACAGCGCCCTCCGTGAAACTTTAGATTTGCCCAAACTAGACGCGATTAAAAATCCCGACTTCCGGAAAATTGGCGATCGCCCAATCACCAAAGAACTCTTCGCCGGTCAGTACAATAATTTCTACGAATTTGGCGGCACCAAAGGCATCTGGCAAAACGCCCAAAATCTCCCCACTAAGCCCTGGCAAGTAGAAGTGGGCGGCCTCGTGAACAACCCCCAAACCTATGACATCGACGATCTGAAAACAAAATTCCCCCTCGAAGAACGCATCTACCGCTTCCGTTGTGTCGAAGCCTGGTCGATGGTGCTGCCCTGGATTGGCTTTCCCATGCGCGAATTAATCAAAGCTGTCGAACCCAAGACCCAAGCAAAATTTGTCCGCTTCACCAGTTACTACGACGAGAATGTCACCTATGGCCCCAGTTTTCATCTGGGTAATTTGCCCTGGCCCTACACCGAGGGATTGCGCATTGAAGAGATGAATAACGAACTCGCTTTCTTTGCCCTAGGAATCTATGGCCACGATTTGCCGAAACAGCATGGTGCGCCTCTGCGGATGGTCATTCCCTGGAAATACGGCTTTAAGGGGGCAAAATCTATCGTCAAAATTGAATTTCTCGCGGAACAACCTGCCACCTACTGGAACACCATCGACGGCCACGAGTACAAATTTGAAGCCAACGTCGAGCCAAATGTGCCCCATCCCCGTTGGTCTCAGGCCACCGAAAAATTTATTGGCAATACCCCAGAATTTAGCTGGGAAATGAAGGAAACCCTACCCTACAACGGCTACGGAGAATACGTCGCCAGCCTCTACAGTTAGAAAAAATGACGCACCACTTACCAGGGCAAAATCTCCCCATTGGCGTGCCAAAACGTGCCTGTATTATCGAGATTTAGTGCTTCAATGCGGGCCAGTAACCCTTCGACTGCCACCGTGGGGCTAATGCCATCTTCCCGGAAATTAATCATCCGCGTTTTCACGAGGCCAGGGTGTAAAATACCCACCGCAATTCCCCTGGGTTTGAGATCGATCGCCAGGGATTTTCCGGCCATGGAAAGGGCGACTTTTGACATTCGATAGCCATAGGAACCACCGGAAGTATTGTCTTCAATGGAACCCATGCGACTGGTCATCAGGATAATTTTTGAACCAGATTTAAGATTCGCTAAAAGGGCTTGGGTGAAACGCAGCGGGGCGATCGCATTGACTTCAAATTGACGGCGAATACTGTCCACATCTAGCTGATCTAAATCGACCCGTTCTAAAATCCCGGCGTTGTTAATCAAGACATCAATAGTTTCCCCCTGGAGATCTTGGGCAAGCTGTTTGACGGCATCGGGATTCGTCAGATCCACATCCGCTTTTACCGTTACACCCAGTTGCAGCAGTTCCTCAGAGGGCGTCCGACAAACAGCAATCACGCGATCGCCTTGGGCTTTGAGTTGACGGCAATATTCCAGGCCGATGCCCCGGTTTGCGCCAGTAACGAGATAGGTTGACATATTCTTGAATATTTGTTCTGAGACAACGATTTGCAGTGTGGCAAGCTCTATTGGGAAAGTCAAATTTAAAACGAGATTCTCTACAGATAGCCGAGGGAAATTTGACCAGGGGGAATTTTTACAATGCTACTGGCACCGGGAGCGCTAAGTTTAACCAGTAGTTCGCCCTTTTGATTGACCCCGGTAATGATCCCTTGATGGCCTTCATAGGTGATTATTTCGCCTAGGTTTTTGAGGTGCTTTAAATAGCCCGGCAATATATTTTCAATTGAATTTCGAGCTAGTTTTTGCGTCCCCTGCAGAATTCCGGCAATAACCAACGCCGCAAGGCGATCGCCTTTAATTTTCAACTCCCCTTGCCAGAATTGTTCGAGATTAATGCCCGTTGGAGGAACTGGGTTTCGGTAGTTAATGCCGACCCCGACCACAGCCGCACTAATTTTCCCCTGGGAGACTTTCGTTTCGGTTTTAATGCCCCCCAGTTTTTTGTTTTGCAAGAGAAGATCATTGGGCCATTTAATTTGTACGGGAAGCCCTTGCTGTTGGAACATTTCAACAATGCCCCAAACGCTGGCTAGGGTTAAGCCATAGGCTAATTGAGGCTCTAATTCAATGGGCAACAAAACTGATAAGTAGAGTCCCCCCGGAGCAGAAATCCAGGTGCGTCCCCACTGGCCCCGCCCCGCTGTCTGGGTTGAGGCGATCGCCACCCTAGGCATTGTGCATTGTGCTTGATACCGTTGCCACAGGAGCGCGTTGGTCGAGTCAAGCTCCGGGAAAACTTCGATGGGAAGTGTCGTTTCACAGGCAAGAAGATCACTCAAGGCCCCTTGAATCGCGTCAGAATGGAACACAGTCAGTAAATATTTTTATCGCTTTTCTCAAATAGCGTACCTTGCAGCGTTCCTCACCCCAGGAATTTGCTAAAGTGAAACGCCAGCGTTCTTTTTCGGAAAGTCTCCTCTGCTCATGGTTGCTAGCCCCGCATCTCCCCAAATGACCCACCGCACCGTCCTCAAAAATGGCATTACCCTAATTGTGACGGAAAATCCTGTGGCAGACTTGGTGGCAGCGCGCTTATTTTTTCCCCAGGCGGGCGGACGCTGGGAATCCCTCGACCAAGCGGGGCTATTTCATCTCTTGGCAGCAGTGATCACGAAGGGAACAAGCCGTTACAGTGCCGTTGAAATTGCCGAGCAGATTGAATCCATCGGGGCGAGCCTCGGCGCGAGTGCGTCCAACGATTATGTGGCCCTGAGTCTCAAAACCGTCACAAAGGATTTTTATACAATTTTCAAGCTAGCAGCAGAAATCCTCCGGGAACCGACTTTCCCCCCCGAAGAAGTAGAGTTAGAGCGCAAAATTACCCTACAAAATATCCGTTCCCAAATGGAGCAGCCCTTTAATGTGGCCTATGACCTCCTCCGGAGCCAGATGTATCCCCAGCATCCCTACGGCCAATCTATTTTAGGGACGGCAGAAACGGTGGCGCGATTCACGGCTGCAGATTTACAACAGGCCCACCAAACCCATTTCCGGCCAGACAATTTGGTGATTAGCCTCTCCGGTCGGCTGACCCTCGAACAGGCAGAGGCAATCGTGGAACAAACCTTGGGGGATTGGCAAAACCCGACAACGCCGCTACCAAGCTTAGAAATTGCGCCCCTACAGCCCCAGGGAGGGGTGTGGACAAAGGAAAAAGAGAGTCAACAGGCGATCATTATCTTGGGTTATCTGACGGGAACGGTGGCCGATGATGATTTTTTTGCCTTGAAACTCCTCAGCACTTATTTGGGTAATGGACTATCTAGTCGGCTGTTTGTGGAATTGCGAGAAAAACAAGGGCTTGCCTATGACGTGTCGGCGTTTTTTCCCACGCGCTTGAGTCAATCCCAATTTATTACCTACATTGGTACGGCCCCCCAAAATACGGCGATCGCCTTGAATGGATTACACCAAGAAATCCAACGGCTGGTGACGGCTCCCCTGTCGGAAGCGGATTTGCAAATTGCGAAGAATAAACTCCTCGGCCAGTATGCCCTGGGGAAACAGACCAATGCTGAATTGGCACAAATTTTTGGCTGGTATGAGAGCATTGGCCTCGGCATCGACTTTGATCAAGCTTTCCAGCACCACGTCGAAAAGATTACAACGACGGAAACCCACCAGGCAGCCCAACGTCATTTTCACCATCCCTATGTGTCGGTGGTGGGCTCCCAAACGGCCCTTTCCCTGATCGAAGATCTTCAGCTATCGTAAAAGGCGATCGCCTCCTAAACATCATGAAGAAAATCGTCATGTCTGCGCGTCAAACCGTTTTAAATTTAGGTCTATCGACGGCTCTGATTTTAGCAAGCAGCCTCGGTCTTAGCCCCCTGGTCAGCGCCCAATCTCCCCGACCAGAATTGCGCATTGGCAGTACGGGGACTGTGGTTCAGGAGCTGCAAACCACCCTGCGACTGCTGGGCTACTACAGCGGCGAAACCACGGGTACCTATGACGAAGCGACGGTGATCGCAGTCTACCAATTTCAAAAGGCGGCCCAAATCCCCCAGACCGGAGTCATGGATCGCACCACTTGGGAGACATTATTTCCGATTTCGGCGGCGAATTTACCCGTTGCTGAGGAACAAGCCCCAACTCCAACAGCCAGTAGCCCAACAACAGCCCAGAACGAAACCCCTGCAACCCCAGCCCAGGAAGCAACTGATGCCGAGGCAGCTCCCAGCTCCAGCACAAATCAAACGGCCACCAGCACAGATCCAGATACGCTGCCCCTGTTAAAGGAAGGCATGGAAGGGGATTCGGTGAAACTTTTGCAAACTCGCCTGCAAGCATTGGGCTATTACACAGGCCGTATCGATGGTATTTTTGGCCCGAATACTCGCATCGCTGTCATTGCGGCTCAAACTGCCTTGAAATTAGATGGAGATGGCATTGTTGGTGCTCAAACCTGGCGTAAGTTACTAAACTAACATTGAAATCAATTTCAAACGAAAGGCTTTAAAACTGACTAAATACTTACCGTAAACCGTTATTTTTTAATATTTATGGAATTTACAATTACTGTGCCGACAATCGCTTGTGAAGTCTGCGGTCAAACCATTACAAAAGCCATCCAAAATCATGATCAAAAGGCCCAAGTTGCCGTCGATATTCCCAGTAAAGTAGTTTCGATTCAGACAACGCTTTCTGAAACGGCCTTAAAAAACATTATTACCGAAGCAGGCCATACTCCCGCCTAGGCAAGAAATTCCGATGGAAAGCCAATTGCCTTGGCGATTAAGACTAGGCCGTTATCTCGATGATTTTGACAGTGGCACAGGCCGCCTCCTCAATTTGGCTTTGTGTGGACTGATTTTCATTTCGTCGGGGATTTTTGTGGCGCAAACCTATCCTTTGCCAACGGTTTGGGCACAATATTTGGATTATTTAGATACAGGCATTTTGATTTTATTTGCCGTGGAATATTGCTGCCGCTGTGTGGGCGCCGCTGAACCTCGGAAGTTTATTTTTAGCTTTTTTCCTACCTTGATCTGTTGGCGATCGCCCCGTTATTTTTCGGCTTCCTCGACATTCGTTTTGTGCGGCTGTTCCGCTGGTTTCGATTACTACGCTTGATCCGATTTTTTCGCCTAGAAATCTCGATTTTCAAGATCAAGGCCGAAGACAGCATTATTCTCAGCCGAATTCTCCTGACCTTGTTTACAATTATCTTTGTTTACTCTGGCCTAATTTATCAAGTTGAACATGACATTAATCCCGCTGTTTTTGGCAATTTTTTAGATGCTTTATATTTTGCTGTGGTGACGATGACTACAGTGGGTTTCGGCGATAAAACGCCCATTTCAGACATTGGCAAAGTCGTGACTTTAACGATGATTCTCACGGGGATTGCGGTGATTCCTTGGCAGTTAGGGGATTTAGTGCGCCAGTTTCTCAAAAGTGCGAATCAACAGGAAATCGACTGCACAAAATGTGGTCTAGCTTTTCATGATCAAGATGCTCAATTTTGTAAGCGATGTGGCACAGCCCTCCGGCAAAATCAATTAAATTAGCATTCAGCGACATTGCTCAATAAAAGATCACAAAAAATTGGCGATCGCCCCAGGAATTCCTATGATGAAACCATCGTTATTTTTTCGAGTTTAAACTAACAGAATGTCAACGCCCCTCACCCTCAATTTATTACAAGGTTCTGTCACCTTTCGGTTCACCAGCACTGCCGCCCAAACTCTCAAGGCAGAAATCGCTCAACTGATGCACAGCATGAAGGCGATCGCCGGCAATAGTAACCCCAAAGGCCGTCCTCAGCCCCAAGAATCCATGAATTATCAGTACACCGGGGACATTTTTTTAGAGATTTTTTGCAATCCGAATATTTACCCCAGTCCCTTCGCCGCCAAGGTATTGATCACCCTCCGGGATGACCGGATTCGGCTCACCAGCGAAGCAGAATTACCCCGTTTAATCGAAGATTTAGAGAATTATCTGGCCCAGGCCGATTAGTGTGAAAGATAACAGCGATTTTTGTGGCGGTGCGCTAGGCTAAACATAAATAATGCAATTTTCTAGTCCCATCTCAATCCCTCAAGCGAGAAAACTGTTGCCATGAGTACATCCACAAACTTCTTTGAACTGTTTCAAAAGGGCTTCCATGTCACCGTTGGGGCCGCTGCTACCTTAGTCGAAACGATCCAAGATCCCACCAAACGGGAAGTGACAATTTCTGAATTTCGCACAGAGCTTCAAAATCGCGCCGAAGAATGGTCAGAAAAAGGTGAAATGACCGAGCAAGAAGCCCGTAAATTCCTCGAAAAAATCTTCCAGCAAGACAAAGCCGCCAGGGAACCCGGTACCCAAGAAATCGTGACCACGGCAACGGAAGTAAAAGATAGCGATCTGCAAAACGAACTAAAGAATCTAACAGATCAAATTGTCACCCTCAAAAGCGAGCTTGCGGCGCTCCGTCAGGACAAACAAGAAAACGAACCAAACTAGGCATCGAGTGCGGAGCTGTCGGTAAATCTTACGTGAGTCCAACCGCTTGGGGCAGTTAAAATTGCTGCCCTATTTTTTTGTCTATTCCCTAGAGCAAGAATGACGAGAGCAATTAATCGTTTAATCGTTCTCCCATCGCTCTGCCCCTAACAAATCCCCGATGCAGTCCCGGAGAAGAAAGCCGCAGCGTTCTAGCTCGACTTCGATGCAGTGCCACTCGCGGGGAGGAATATATTCACAAAGGCTATAGAGAGGCTGTTGACGACTGATGCGATTTTGCTCGACTAATTGTTTTACTTCATCGCGAATTTGTCCCAATGAAAAAAAGAAAGGCGATCGCAATGCAAAGACAGATTGAGTCATGGAAAGTCATCCAAGGAAATGGTCGGCGTTGGGCAGCGCACCCAGATACCGACAACAGTGAATTTATTTAGTCATCAGACCAGCATTGGGCTGGATTTAGATCCGCAATTTGATCCCGGAGAAGAAAACCATTTCGTTCAAGTTCACATTCTACGCAAACCCATTCCCGGGCTGGAATGAACTGACAGAGGACATAAATGGGCTGGCAGCAGTCTACTGTTCCTGATTCGACCAACTGACGGGCTTCGTCCTTGAGCATTTCAATAGAAAAATGTTTTGGGGTAGGAGACGCCGGAGGCATTGTCGTGGTGGTCATAGGATTTACCTCTTGGGTGGCTGATGTTTGTTCCATGCCTATTCTATTGGATTATGCAAGGCATTGCTATACAGAAAACGCTGTATATTTCAATACTTATCAATAACGTTTTTAGCGAAACTTTAAGTAATGTAATCAAAGATCATTAAGGTTTGATTATCCGTTGTCCAACGTCCGACGAACTTTTTAAATGAATTCGGCGGCGCTGGGAGCCGCTTGGGGCGCTTCTTCCCAGAGGGATGTACAGATTTCGGCTTGGGCGATCGCCATTTGACCATAGCTAAACCACCAGGGAATTTCTGGCAAAGTCGTTTGTAAAGCTTCGAGGAAGTAGGGACTACCGTAAAAGATAACGCCCTGTAACGGTATTTGGGCGGCAATTTTTTGGAGAACATCGATGGGATCTGCCAGTTTTTCTGTAAAGGGATTACCCCGAAGAAAACACTGGATAAGGGTAGGGATCGCTTCTAACTGCAGGCGAGGGAGCGTTTTTAATTCGACAATTTCAGCGGCATAACCGTGGCGTTGGGGAATGGCGATCGCCGGACAATTGGGACGCAAAAAAGGGCTTTTTAAAACTGAATCCACCACAATTAAGTTGCGCGCAAAATTGTCAGGAAAACTTGATATTTTTACGAGGGATTTTTGATGTTTAGTCGCTCTTTCCAGCACCATGGCAACGGTTTTTCTCGTTTCCGGGCGATCCCCGCTGATCCCCTGGGGAAAAGTTGATGGTGTTGCCGTAAGGATTTTTTGCTTGGCCTGCCAAATTCGTTCTACGGATTCATAGATGCGACTTTCTGAAAGTTGACCTGTTTTGATCGCCGTTTCGATGGCAATAATCGCTCCGTCCACATCGGGAGGCATCAGGAGAATATCCGCCCCAGCGGCGATCGCCTGGACAACAACGGTATCAGGAGCCGCAAACTGGGTAATTCCTCCCATGACCAACGCATCGGTGACAATTAACCCTTTAAACCCCAGCTTGTGCCGCAGTTGGCCCGTAAGAATTGCTGGCGAAAGGGTTGCTGGATATTGTTGATCCCAAGCGGGGATCATGAGGTGGGCATTCATCACCGCATCTACGCCCCCTTGGATAGCGGCCTTGAAGGGAGGCAGTTCGACGGTATTTAAGCGCGTGTCATCGTGGGAAATGGTGGGGAGCGCGAGGTGGGAATCAGTTGCCGTGTCCCCATGGCCCGGAAAATGTTTCGCTGTCGTTAAAACAGCATATTGTTGCGCCCCCCGGATAAACGCAGTACCCAAGGCACTCACCTGATCCGGCGTTTCCCCGAAGGCACGGATGTTGATCACCGGGTTGTGGGGATTGTTATTCACATCCAGCACCGGGGCCAAAACCCAATTGATGCCAAGGCTGAGGGCTTCCTGGGCCGTAGTTGCACCCATGGTTTCTGCAAGGGCGATCGCCTGGTGGGGATCTGTGCGCCAAATCTCACCGAAAGCCATGGGAGGCGGGAATTCCGTCGCACCGCGAAACCGTTGGCCGACCCCTTCTTCGATATCTGCGGCAATCAGGAGGGGAATTTCGGCCCAACTCTGCAATTGCTTGGTTTTCTGGGCTACCTCGGCGGCACTCCCACCCAGAAGAATTACGCCACCGATCCCCGCCTCGATCCAGCGTTGTAGGGTCGTTTGATCAGCTTCCCACTGGGGGTAGGGGCGTTCGTAGTCAAATAGATAGCCTGCCCCCCGCACAACGATCATCTGGGCGATCGCCTGGCGGAGAGACAAGGATTCAACCGGGGGGAGGGGAGCCATCACCAAGGGCGCTACACCATTTCCTCGGATTCTTGGGCTTCTAGTTCCTCTGGATCCTTAATTTCTAGTTGGTTAATGAGATGGATCATCCGGTCTCCCTCTTCAAGGGAACGGTCTTCAATGAATAAAACCTCTGGCGATCGCCGCAGGCGAATCCGTTGACCTAGGGTACGACGCACAAATCCTTGGCTGGCCCGCAGTCCTTCCATCGTTTCGGCCCGGGCTTCCTCGGAACCGTAGATGCTCACAAAAATCTTGGCGTGCTGCAAGTCCCCAGACACTTCCACTTCAGTAATGCTCACCATGCCCGCCCCAACTCGGTCATCTTTAATATCTTGCATGAGCATCAAACTCACTTCCCGCTTGATTAGCGAAGAAACCTTCGATACCCGTCGACTATTTGCCATGACTTTATTCGCCTCCTAAAATCCTGTACCGCGTTCCAGGCACTTACAACCCCAGCCGCTCCTTAGCCATTTCCTTGAGTCTTCCATTGATTCAAAAAGCTGCAAAAAAAATGTGGCGATCGCGGTGGCGGCTTGATGTGACTCGAAGTCGGTTTGGCGGTGTGACAACGCCCTCAGTGTATCTTGAAAAAACCCTACCCTTCAACTCCCTGGCTATCTTCCCGTTGGCGATCGCCGCAAACCTAAAGAAAATATCAAGATATATCCCTGAACCTTGACAACGGACGATTGTTCCCAAAATCCCCCCTAAAAAAAGCAACAAATCCACCAGAACAGGGTATGTTTATACCTGAATATCAATGGTCAGTGAGTAATCCCAAATGCTGGACAAATCCGAAGCAATCATCGAAGCAATAGATGCTAGAGAAATTTTAGATTCCAGAGGTCGCCCCACCGTCGAGGCAGAAGTTCGTTTAGAAAGCGGTGCAGTAGGTCTCGCCCAAGTGCCCAGTGGAGCCTCTACCGGTAGTTTCGAAGCCCATGAACTGCGGGACGGAGACAAAGCCCGTTATGGCGGCAATGGGGTACTAAAGGCCGTGCGCAATGCGAAAGAAAAAATTGCCCCGGAACTGATCGGTAAAGATGCCCTTGACCAAACGACAGTTGATTACGCCATGATTGCCCGGGATGGCTCTGACAACAAATCTAATCTAGGGGCCAATGCCATTTTGGCGGTATCCCTCGCGGCGGCAAAAGCGGCAGCAGCGGAACTCGCCCTACCCCTCTATCGTTATCTCGGTGGCCCTTTGGCTAATGTCCTCCCCGTGCCCTTGATGAACGTGATCAATGGCGGTGCCCACGCCGCTAATAACGTTGATTTCCAAGAATTTATGATCGTGCCGGTGGGGGCCAGTTCCTTTAAAGAAGCACTCCGTTGGGGAGCGGAAGTTTTTACTGCCCTGAGCAAGGTACTTGACAGCAAAGGTTTACTAACAGGTGTCGGTGATGAGGGCGGATTTGCCCCTAACCTAGGCTCTAACGAAGAAGCCCTCGAAATTCTCGTGGATTCGATCAAAGCGGCGGGCTATGAACCCGGTACACAGGTGGCCCTCGCCCTCGACATTGCCGCCAGTGAATTTTACGCCGATGGTCAGTACACCTACGACGGTACAGCCCACAGTCCGGCAGAATTTATCGACTACCTGACGGCGATGGTCGAAAAGTACCCAATTGTTTCCATTGAGGATGGCCTCCATGAAGATGATTGGGATAGCTGGACAATTTTGACCGCGCGCATCGGCCACAGGGTACAACTGGTTGGAGATGACTTGTTTGTTACCAACAAGGTGCGACTCCAACAGGGCATTGAGAAAAAAGCAGGCAATGCGGTGTTGATTAAGCTCAACCAAATCGGCACCCTTACCGAAACCCTCGAAACCATCGATCTGGCGACCCGCAATGGCTATCAGTCCGTGATTAGTCACCGCTCTGGGGAAACGGAAGATACCACCATCGCTGATCTGGCGGTGGCAACCCGTGCTGGCCAAATTAAAACCGGTTCCCTCTGCCGTAGTGAGCGGGTAGCGAAATACAATCGCTTACTCCGCATCGAGGATGAACTTGGCGATCGCGCAGTTTATGCCCCTAAAGTTGGTCTTGGCCCCCAATTCTAAGCTTTCTCGCCGAACAGACATTCAGCCTTAACTTTTTCATACTCCCATACGGATCACAGTGTTCTATCGCTGTGGTCTTTTTTGTGGTGGGTCGCCAAAAGCACTGCCAATTTACCCCTAAGCAATTTTCGACCCAACCCAAGGCAGTATGATAAAAAACACCGTTTTGACTTCGTTCCCATGCCCCAACCGATCCAATGGTATCCCGGCCACATTGCCAAGGCCGAACGCCAACTCAAAGAACAGCTCAACCGCGTTGATGTGGTGCTAGAAGTCCTCGATGCCCGCATCCCCTTCGCATCCCACCACCCCCAAGTCGATGAATGGATTGGTGAAAAACCTCGGGTCGTCGTGGTCAATCGGCGGGATATGATCCCCAGCGAAACCCTCAGTCAATGGCGCGACTGGTACCAAGCCCAAAAAATTCAGCCCGTCTTTACCGATGCCAAAAAAGGAACCGGGGTTAAAGGTGTGATCAAAGCCGCCCAATTAGCCGGAAAAGCGATGAATGACCGCCGCATTTCCCGGGGAATGCGGCCCCGTCCCGTGCGGGCAGTGGTTATGGGTTTGCCTAACGTGGGGAAATCGGCCCTGATTAACCGTTTAGTCGGTAAAAAAGTCGTCGAAAGCGCCCGCAAAGCTGGGGTAACGAAACAATTACGTTGGGTGAGAATCTCTGACCAAATTGAAATGCTTGATGCCCCAGGGGTAATTCCCTGGAAGCTCGATGATCAACATAATGCGGTGAAACTAGCCATTTGTGAGGACATTGGCGCGGCCTCCTATGACAACCAACTGGTCGCAGCGGCCATGGTGGATTTGCTCGTGGAACTGAATTTAGAACAGCATCTGACTGAGCGCTATGACCTCGACCCCCTCGATATGTCTGGCGAAGATTATGTCATTGCCCTCGGAGACCATCGCTTCCAAGGCGACAGGGAACGTAGTGCAGTTACGTTGCTCAATGAATTTCGTAAGGGCATTTTGGGACAAATCCCCCTCGAATTGCCGAATTAAAGATTTGCGCTACAGTACAGCGTGGAACTGATTTAGATAGAACTTATTAAAAGACAACAATGAATTTTGAGGCGCTAGATGAGGCCACCATTGACCGGGTGATCGAAATGGCCTGGGAAGACCGCACTACCTTTGAGGCCATTGAGATGCAATTTGGGCTTCAGGAAAAGGAAGTGATTCAAATCATGCGGCGCTATATGAAACGCTCTAGTTTTAAGATGTGGCGCAAGCGGGTGACCGGGCGGAACACAAAACATCTCCAAAAGCGAGATTTCATAGAAGGGCGATTTCGTTCCGCAAATCAAACAGGTTCTTAATCGAAGCCATGGACTGACCTGATTTTCATCCGCATGGGGCACTAATACAGATCTGCCGTGGAGAAGCGCTGCAGAATTAACATTTTGTAGTAATCTAAACTAGCCGCACAGACTGTTATTAATTGATCACCGTCTATGACCACAGAACATCCCGGAACTTTGGCCCAGCCGATCCCCGTCGAAGAGATTCAAAAATTATTACCCCACCGCTATCCTTTTTCGCTGGTAGACCGCATCCTCGAATATATTCCTGGTGAAAAGGCTGTGGGTCTGAAAAATATCACTTTTAATGAACCCCATTTCCAAGGTCATATCCCAAATCACCCGATCATGCCGGGGGTACTGATGGTGGAAGCGATGGCCCAGGTGGGCGGGTTTATTTTGACCCAAATGCCGGGGATGGAAGATAGCTTTTTTGCGTTTGCTGGGATTGATAAAGTTCGGTTTCGGCGACCGGTAGTCCCTGGTGATCAGCTAATTATGACGGTGGAAGTGATCACGGTAAAGGCCAAGCGCATTGCGAAAATGAAGGGCTGTGGCACCGTGGATGGTCAAGTGGCGGTGGAAGGGGAGATGCTCTTTTCCCGTCTGAATTTTGAATAATTGGCCCTGAGGCCCACTACACTACTATGGAGCACACTGGAGAATTCTTTTGAGTACTCTGATTCATCCGACGGCGGTGGTTCACCCCAACGCTCAAATTCATCCAACGGTTCAGGTTGGCCCCTATGCAGTGATTGGTGAATATGTCACGGTTGGGGAAGGTACGGTTATTGGTGCCCATGCAATTTTGGATGGTTATACGCGCATTGGTCAGGGGAATCGGATTTACCCAGGGGCGGCCATTGGCTTAGAACCACAGGATCTCAAGTATCAGGGGGCAGCCAGTTTAGTTGAAATTGGCGATCGCAATACGATTCGCGAATATGTGACGGTGAATCGGGCGACGGCGGCGGGAGAAAAAACGATCATTGGGAATGACAATCTCCTGATGGCCTATGTCCATGTGGCCCACAATTGCATTCTGGAAAACAACATCATCATTGCGAACAATGTGGCGATCGCCGGCCATGTGGAAATCGAATCGCGAGCGGTGATTGGTGGGATGTTGGGCATTCACCAGTTTGTACATATCGGCAAGATGGCGATGTTGGGCGGCATGAGTCGCATTGATCGGGATGTGCCACCTTTTATGCTGGTCGAAGGCAACCCGTCGAAGGTGCGTTCTTTGAATTTGGTGGGCCTCAAGCGCAGTGGTTTAACCCCGGCGGAAATGGGTCTGCTCAAACAAGCATTTCGTTTACTGTACCGCTCGGATCTCAAAACCTCCGAGGCGATCGCCCAACTTGCGACTATCGGCGACCATGAACATCTCCAACATCTCCAACAGTTTCTCGAAAAAGCCCTTGACCCCAGCCGTCGGGGTTTAATTCCGGGGAAACGGAGCTAGGCGATAATGCATATTTTCATCAGTACGGGGGAAGTATCCGGCGATCTCCAGGGGAGTCTCTTGGTGGAAGCGCTCTTTCGTCAGGCCGAGGCGCTCAATATTGACCTAAAAATTACTGCCCTCGGTGGCGATCGCATGGCTGCAGCGGGAGCAACCCTCCTGGGTAACACCACAAAAATTGGCTCCATCGGTCTGATTGAATCCCTGCCCTACATCATTCCGACCCTCCGCATTCAACGGCAGGCGAAACGCTATCTCAAAGAAAATCCGCCGGATCTGGTGGTGCTGATCGATTACATCGGCCCGAATATTGGCATCGGTAACTTTGTTCGCCGTCAGTTGCCCCAGGTGCCAATTATTTACTACATTGCGCCCCAGGCCTGGGTTTGGTCGTTTAATGACAACAATACAAAGGCGATCGCCCGCATCACCGACCGGATTCTTGCCATTTTCCCGGAAGAAGCCCGTTACTTTGCAGAATACGGCATAGACGTAAAATTTGTGGGCCATCCCCTCGTGGCGAAAATGGCCACCTGTCCCCGCCGTGCCACCGCTAGGGAAAAACTGGGCCTCAACCAAGACCGCCCCCTGATCACCTTGTTGCCAGCCTCCCGCCGCCAGGAGCTGAAATATCTCTTACCTGTGATGGTGGAAGCGGCCAAAATTCTCCAGCGTCAGGTGCCGGAGGTGAAGTTTTTAATTCCCGTCGCTCTACCTCACTATCGCAAAACCCTAGAAACAGACATCAATGAGGCAGGTTTAAATGCAATTCTCATCGATGACCCAGCCCAGACTCCCTTGGCGATCGCCGCTGCGGATCTAGCGATCACAAAATCGGGCACCGTAAACCTCGAAATTGCCCTGTTAGACGTCCCCCAGGTGGTGCTGTACAAAGTGCATCCCGTCACCGCTTGGATTGCGAAACATCTGCTGAAATTTTCGATTCCGTTCATGTGTCCAGTGAATTTGACCCTGATGCGGCGCATCGTTCCCGAATTACTACAAACAGAAGCGACCGCCCTCCGCATTGCCCAGGAATCTTTGGCATTACTCCAGGATGGCGATCGCCAAGCCCAACTCCAGCAAGATTATCAAGAAATGCGGGCAGTGATGGGCGATGGCAAAGCCTGTGATGTGGCGGCTGTCGATATTCTCACTTTTCCCAATCACGGGCGATAAAATTAGGCTTCCCCCGATTTTTTGGGGTCATTAAATTGAGCTTTAGCCTGGATATAAATCTCCTTATCGATAATTTTTGCTCCCATTTCTTCGGCAAGTTTTTCAATTTTCTTTTTGGCAAAGGGTCGCACAAAAAAGGGTATTTTTTTAAAGAGTTCTTTAGCTTCGTCTATCCATTCCATCGGGGTTAATCTCAATCAAAATAAAAACTGTTTCGTTCAAAAGATTATTGTTTCGTGCGAATTCTGTCGAGTAACTCGTTAAAGGGTTGCCAGTTATTTTCTGTGGTGATCGGTTCCCAAACAGATTCGATCACCGGACGCAGTAGAGCCGTTTTTGGATTGGTCTGCTGGAGGCGATCGCCAATTTGTGCCAACTCAGGTTCAGGGATTTCTTGTAAAGCCCGCTGGTAAAGTCCTTGCCATTGTTCAAAGAGCGGCCCTGACAAATCACTATTTTCCAAAATGGTGCTGGAATGCGATCGCCAAGCGTAATTAAACTGAGCTGCCAACTGATAGAAAAAGTCGTGGTAGCCCGTTTGGGTTTCCTCCAACAGTGCTAGGGTGGCGGCAAACAGATCGGCCCCTAGATCTTCCGGCAAATCTCGCAGCCCCAATTTTTCGAGCATTAACTGGCGATAGGTTTGCTCATATTCGATTTCATAATTCACGAGGCCCGTCGCCAAATCCCGCTTATCCATCACCAGCGCCAGGGGCATTTGCAACATTTCCAAATTCAGACGACAGATCATTGGTTGGTTGCCGTAGCTATAGCGACCACTGTAGTCGAAGTAAGCCGCCGTAAACTTGCGGTCATAGCTGGAAATAAACGCGTAGGGTCCATAATCAAAGCTTTCCCCCGTAATTGCCATATTGTCCGTATTTAATACCCCGTGGCAAAAGCCCGCCGCCATCCACTGGGCCGCTAATCGTGCCACCCGCTTCACCAAATCAGCGTAAAACAGGGCGTAGGCATCCTCATCCCCAACATATTCGTCGTAGTAATGTTCCACCACATGGTCGAGGAGTTGCTGTAACAAATCCCGCCGTTGCAGATAGTAGAGCCGTTCAAAGGTGCCAAACCGAATATGCGATCGCTGGAACCTGACCATCACTGAAGACCGAGTGGGAGAAGGCTCGTCCCCCCGCCAGAGGGATTCCCCCGTTTCGATCAAGCTTAGACAGCGGGAGGTATTTACCCCCAGTTGATGCAATGCTTCTGCCGCCAAAACTTCCCGAACGCCGCCCTTAAGGGTTAAACGCCCATCACCATTGCGGGAATAGGGAGTTTGCCCAGAACCTTTCGTACCGAGATCGTAGAGTAAGCCATCCTGGGCGCGCACCTGCCCGTAGAGAAAACCCCGTCCGTCCCCTAACTGAGGATTGTACTGACCGAATTGATAGCCGTGGTAACACATGGCCCGCAAGGGATGGGGCGCTTGGAACTGACCAAACGCTTCGAGAAAATCTTGATCGTCTACTTGTTTCGGTTCAAGGCCCAATTTTTCTAAAACGGCGTCATTGCGGAAGCGTAGCTCATGGTGAGGAAAATCTGCCGCTGTCACTTCATCAGAAAAGCGATCGCCTAGGCTTGCAAAGACCTGTTCGTAGGGCAGACAAACGAGGGGATTTTGAGTGAGCTCACTGATGGGGGCCATAGGCGTACAATTAAACCAAAAAGCATTAAGGCATATTATGGCAGATCCGATTATGTACCAAGTGGATGGTTATGTGGTGTTGCGCCACGACCACCCGGAACAATTGATGGAGCCGGAAGAAATTCGTACTTTTTTCCAGGATCTATTTGCTACCCAGCCGGATCTACTGCCCCCAGAGTTAGCGAACCTTTCCTCCCAGGAAGCGCAAATTGATCAACTCCTCGCAGATTATTGTGAATTGGAAATTGAGGACGGTTTTTTGCAGTGGTATGCGGTACGGTTTGAAAAATAGGACATCCCCCACATCCCTCTAAATCTCCCTTCATAAGGGAGACTTCTTGTTCCCTTCCAGCGGAAGGGCTAGGGGAGGGTTCTAATCGATCCATTCCTGTTGGAGCTGTTGAATAAAGGCAAAACGTACATCTTCTCCCGTTTCGAGCAAGGTCACATCGGGATGGTCAGGCGTGAAGAAATCGAGGCCCGTTTCTCGCCCGGAGATGAGAAATTCCGTCGCTGCGACCCGATAAATGCGTTCGGGATCTAAAGGGCGATCGCCAATTTGCCAGGTTTGACTTTCCGGGACAAAGGTCACCCTCGCCGTTTGCAAATATCCCCCGGTGCCGCGATTGGCTAAACCTTGATTGAGAATGCGTTCCAAGGTTGTGCCCTTGATCTCGACGGTGGCCAAATTTCCGCCGAAGGGCAAAATCCGAATCACATCATACTGGGACAACGGGCCGGGAGGCAGCACATCATCAACACGGATCGAGCCGCCATTAAAAATGGCTAATTCGGCAGCGGGTGTCGCCGTTAACATCGACTGGGCAATGATGTCCGTTAACGCTGTGGCTTGGTTGCGCACGGAACTTTCCAAACCATCTAGGGCGATTGGACTTTCGGTAATGATTTGCTCTGGTTCAAAACCATCAGCCCGAAAACCATCAAAGGCCAGTTGCTGCCAATAATTAACCTCCTGTTCTGTTTCTGGATCTGCGGCGATCGCCCCGGTAATCGGTTGCAAATGTGATTGAACTGTAAGCTGCTCCGTTTCTGTGTCGTAGCTGAGATTATGGAGATAAACCGTGCGAGCATTGGCATCGGCCTTGAAAATCGGCGTAAAATCCGCACCACGCCACTGTTGAATATTTTCATGGTCGTGGCCCCCCAGGATTAGGTCAATTTCCGGGATATTTTCAGCAAGATGATGGTCATCCTGCATCGCCAGGTGAGTGACCGCCACAATAATATCCGTTTGTGCCTCTAATTCTGCGACGAGGATTTCCATCTGTTCTAGCGGGTCGAGATAGGTGACGTAATCTACGGGATTGCTCGGAATTACCACCCCCACAAAACCAACACGCACCGGGGTGCCCGCCTCACCATAAATGGTTTCAATCACGTAGGGAGGTACATTATCCCAGGGTTCCCCCGCCGCCGTCAGGACATTCCCCGAAAACCACTGGAAATCTGATTCTGCTAAGCGTTGCTTGAACTGGGATTCGCTGATGTCAAATTCGTGGTTACCGAAGGTGGCAAGATCCAAGCCCACTTGGTTCATCACCGCCACAATTTGTTTTCCTGCGAGGCGATCGCCATCAACCACCGCAGTCCCCAAGGCCGACGGACTAAATAAATCCCCAGCTAAAACGGTGAAAGTGTGGGGATTTTCGGCGAGCAGTTCCTTGCGTAGGGTCGCCAACCGCGCCAGGCCCCCCGTTGCCCCACCACCCAGGGGCGTAATTTCATAGACATCATTGAGGTGAAGCAGTTGCAATTCTACCGTTTCAGCCCAGAGAGATAGGGGGGCGATTGCCAAACTGACCATGGCCCCAGACACCAGCACCGTAGAACGAACGACCTTCCCAAAGCAATCAAAAAACATGGGTTATTACCAAATCCATCACTAATCCCTTCATGATGGTTCAGGTCACCGCCGCAAAAGGCGATCGCTCATAAATTGTGATATTTGCGCTGAAGGGCAATTTCCCTAGACAGGTGGTGGAACGACCACATCTGTTTCTAGATCCCGAAAAATCGTCTCCTCCTGGGGCGCTACTTGCTCCGGACGAAAAATCGTGTTGAGGGCTGTTTCCAAGGTGCGGGACATCACAATTTGGTTGTTATAAACCACGATCACCCGTGCCAAGGTCGGGACGCTATTTTCTTCGGCCTCTAGGTAAAGGGGTTCCACATAGAGGAGCGACTGTTCGATGGGAATTACCAATAACTTGCCCTGCACTGCCCGGGAACCTTCTCGATTCCAGAGGGAAATTTGCTGGGAAATAACCGGGTCTTGTTTAATGAGGGCTTCAATTTGATCCGGCCCATAAATCAACTTCTGTTTCGGGAATTGGTAAAGTAACAGCTTGCCGTAATGTTCTCCATCGGCGCGGCCCGCTAACCAGGCAATTAAATTAGGGCGACTGGTGGGGGTATAGGGATGGAGCAAAATAAATTCCTCTGAAGTGGCCGTGGGTAGCCGCATGATCAGATAGTAGGGGGCGATCTCCTGGGGTTCATTTCCATAAACTTCCTGGGGAATTTCCCACTGGTCTTCGCGGTTATAGAAAACCTGGGGATCCTGCATGTGATAGCTCAGGAGGCGTTCGGACTGCACATTAAACAAGTCAGTTGGATAGCGCAGGTGTTCTTTTAAACCATCGGGCAATTCGGCAAAGGAACGAAACAATTCTGGAAAGGCCCTTGCCCAAGTTTGGATCATCGGATCGGCGGCATCGGCGATATAAAAACGCACCGTGCCATTGTAGGCATTGATCACCACCTTGACGGAGTTGCGGATGTAGTTGAAAGGATGTCGCCCCGGATCGGCATAGGGATAATGGTCACTGGTGGTGTAGGCATCCAAAATCCAATAGAGGTAATTTTTTTCGCCGAGGCGGTTGGTCTCACCAATGTCAGCTGACACAAGGTAGGGATCACGATCAAACCGCAAAAATGGGGCGATCGCCCGCACCCGTTGATTAATATTGCGTCGCATCAACAAGCGAGTATCACCGGTGAGATCATTGGATAACAAAATCCGCCAATCCCGGAGATATTGCGCGAAAAACAAACGTTTCAAAGGATTCCCAAAGGCAATGCCCCCCGTCCCGTCGTAGGTGTTGTAGCGGTTATCTTCCCCACTGGGATAGTCCAACTCCTGCACCTTGGTATCGGTCATCACGTAGTTATTGGTCAGCTCACCGTAGTAAATGCGCGGTTGACCAATGGGAATTGCCTCCCGTACCGCTGGGGTTAAGGTAGTCAAATTGCCATTATCTGCCGTCGCCCCGGCCCCAATATCCTGTACATAATATTGGGGTAAGCCAGTCTCCTCAGCCCGGTTGACTGGACTCACCGTAAAACCATAGCCATGGGTATAAATGAGATGCTTGTTCACCCAAGTCTTTGCTTGTTCTGGCACCGCTTCATAATCTAGCTCCCTGGGGGCAATGATCACCTGTTGTTGGCTGGGATTTTGGTCTGGGTTTAGGCGTAGGGTATAGCGATCAATATCAGCATCCGAAAAGCGATAATACAGCCGGATTTGCTGCAATTGGCGGTTAGTTTGCAGGATGGGGCGACTGTCCCATAGGCGGATGTTGTTGATGGTTAGGGGATTGCTGTCAATGTCGGAGGCGGTGAGTTCCCCCTCTGGATTAAACACCCGTGACTCGATGGCATCTAGCCCAAAAGCTCTACGGGTGGAGGCGATGCTGTATTCCAGATAGGGACGCTCCCGGGCTAATTCATTCGGTTGCACGATGAGACGTTGGGTCCCGGCAGAGAGAATAGCACCGATGGCCATAACGCCGATATACAAAAGAATGCCCTTTAACACCTGGGGCTGTTGGCGACGGATAGAAACGGTACGGCGGTGGGGATAACGCCAGAATTGCCCTAAACACCAAGCGGCGATCGCCAAGGCCAAAACTGTGAGGAGAATTTCCACGTGTTGATCGACGTTGATATTGGTATAGCTCACCCCATAAACCACCCCCAGCTTGGAGTAGAGCAGCTCATAACGTACTAACCAATGGCGTCCGGCCACGGCGAGGAAGAGGAGGCCCGCCAAGAGATTGAGATGCCGTAACTGGGCTGGACTAAAGCCCGGAAACTGCCCCTGGGAAAAACTATCGCCAGATAGCAGATAGTACAGGGTGACACTCACCAAACCATAGAGAAATAAACCCTCAAACCAAAAGTCGAGGATTTGCCACAGGGGCAGGGTAAAAACATAGAAACCAGCATCATGGTTATAGATCGGATCAATTTGGCTGAAGGGCACCCCAAACCAACCCTGGAATATCCGCACCCAATTATTCGCCAGGATCGTCCCGAAACAGAGACTTAAAACCACGGCGATCGCCCGCAAGGAAAACCACCGTCGCCAAAGGATGCCCCCCAACACCACCACAGCTAACCCCAAACGCCAGATTTGCTGTTGGGTAAATTGCCACAAACTGCGCAATGATTTGAATGCCAGGGGATCCGGTAAAGCAGGGGTAATTAGCGGCAGGCTCATGTCCCGTTGTCCCATTTCCCAGACCACCGAGCCGTAGTGGAACAAAATCAAGACAATCAACAGGCTAAACCCGGCCATTAACAGCAGTAATCCCCGAAAATTAATCGCCGGTGATTCGGGAATTTTCTTGTGATAGGGGATGGGTTCGAGGAAAAATTTTTGCCACCATTGCAACGGAGGGCGGGGCACATTGGTTTGGCGATCGCCCCCCGACTGATCCGGGATTATTTGCCATTCCTGGCGGTCAACCACCCGGTAATTTATCCAGAGGAACACAAAGGAGCCACAAAAACCAAGACTCCACAGGCCAATGCGTAGGGAAACCTGCTTCAAAAAGACAGAACGATACCCTAGCTCAGCGAACCAAAATTGTTCAACGAGGAAACGGGAGACTAATTCAAATAGACCCCAGCCGGCGGCGATCGCACAGCATAGATAGATAATTAGTGACCATTTTTTATCCATGGTGCCGATTGTATCGACTTGCTGGCCTAAAAATCACGCTCGATCAATAATTCCGGAAAATTGGCCGCCCGCACTTTTGTAGGATGCCTGGGGGAATCGGTTTACCGCTGGCGAGGCGTTGTTGTTGGCCCGGAGGGAGGCAGCGGCGATCCACGTCGTAAAAGTAATAGCCTTGGGAAGTTTGGGAACGGGAGCCATTCAGCAGCAGATCGACAAGAATTTCTTGGATGGTGCGGCGATCGCCCGTTTGCCCCCAAAACAAAGAAAAAAGCTGATTCCGAAAAAAATCATCCCCCTGTAACTGGGTAAAGCGGCTGTCTGGAATGGTTTGATATTGACTACGAATATCGGCCAGGATGCCTTGCCACGTTTGGCGGCCAGGAAGCCCCTGACTAGACCCCGAAGATTGCTGCACGATTGTCGGTTCGGGTTTACGATCCGGTTTGGCGATCGCCCCAGGGCTGGGAAATAAGCCCGCCGCGACCAAGGCAGAGCCTAGGGTTAACTGAGTGAGCCGTGTGATCCGTTGCCCAAAAAAGCCCATAATTCTCCGCTGATGTTGCCTCAAATTGCTATGGTGTAGAGAGTAGACGAAAATCACCAGGCAAAGTTCCCTACTTTTGCTATCTTAGTATTTCCATGGTTCCTCCCCAACGTCAAAAAAGCCTCCGTCGCCTCATCGATCGCCTCGGCCTCCCCGATTACCATGGTATGCGCTGGGATTTACTGGATCTGGCCCTCACCCACCCCAGCATTTCCCCCGACAAAAATTATGAACAGTTAGAATTTATCGGCGATGCGGTGGTGCGTCTGGCCGCGTCTGAAGTGCTCTACGCCGAATATCCCGCTGAACCCGTGGGAGAATTTGCCGCCATTCGGTCGATCCTCGTGAGCGATCGCACCCTGGCAGAATTTGCCCACCGCTACAATCTCAAAAAATATTTGTCCTACCACGGCCATTACCACGGTGCTGGGGAAATTTCCCTGTTGGCCGATGCCTTTGAAGCAATGTTGGGGGCCTTATTCCTCACCACCAACGATTTAAGCCTTGTGCACCCTTGGCTCGATGAGCATCTCCGCCACAAAGCCGCTGAGATTAAACAAGATCCAGCCCGGGAAAACTATAAAGATGCCCTGCAAACCTGGAGCCAAGGGGAATACCAAAAACTCCCCACCTACCAAGTGACTGAAAATCCAGAATTTCGCCACGAAGAAGAACGATTTTTGGCGGAAGTGAAGCTGGGGGATACTTTGCTCGGTAAAGGGGTTGGTCGTTCTAAAAAAGCCGCTGAACAAGCTGCCGCCCGCATGGCCTTTGAGGCGATCGCCCCCCTCGAAAATTTCACGCCTCAGCCATAGAAAAGCGCCCGGAGATCTGGCCTGAGTTACGATCCCCCGACGCCCTTCTATTGTCCTCACACCCAAACTAAAATTCTTAGACGATTGGCCCAGATTTAGGGTTCCATTTAGCTTTCTTGAATTGCCTCGATGATCGCTTGATTGGCTTCTGGAAACTGGTATTGCCCCAATTCGCCGGGATTGACCCACAAAATCTCTGCACATTCAAGGGGTTTGGCCTCTCCGGCCAGGACACTGCACCAATGCACATGGAGTGAAACTTTGAATTTCGGGTAATCATGTTCAATTAGCATAAGGCGATCGCCCACCTCTACCTGGAGATTAATTTCTTCTTGGATTTCTCGCGCAATACAGGCTTCTACTGTTTCCCCTGGTTCGATCTTCCCCCCAGGAAACTCCCACAGGCCCGCCATTTCCCCTTGGTCTAAACGGCGATCAATTAAAATTTTTCCTTGGCGATCGCGAATAACGGCGACACCGATCTGCTTATGGGGCAAAGACGACATTTTTTTAACTCCGCACACAAGATAAACCCGATCATTATAGGAGATGGCTCCCGCCGCATTTGCCCAGATCAATTGAGGTTTTTGTTGAAATAAACCATTTAGAATTGTCCTTGTACTTTAGGCACCTCTACCTTTTGTCTTTTTCTAAACTGTGACTTGGATTACAATTAAAACCACAAAAGCCCGTTGGGAAGCTGAGATGATGGGAGAAATTCTCACCGCCCACAGTATCCCCAACCGCGTTTTAGATATTGGACTGGGCATTTATTTTGGGCAAGGAAGCCAAGCTGCCCTCCAGGTGCGATCGCCTGATCAATGGACCGCCTTACTGCTGCTCAGTCCCCCAGAAGATGACCCCTAAACCCTTGTGTTTCGCCCTAATCGCCTATGTCTCTTTTTGATTGGTTTGCCGCAAATCGCCAAAATTCTGAAACCCAGCTCCAGCCCCAACAGGAGCGCGAGATTGCCGATGGCCTCTGGACGAAATGCAAATCCTGCGATGCTCTCACCTACACTAAAGACCTCCGCAACAATCAAATGGTCTGTAAAGAGTGTGGCTTCCATAACCGGGTCGGCAGTCGGGAACGGGTACGCCAATTGATTGACGAAGGCACCTGGACAGAAATTAGTCAGAATGTCGCGCCGACCGACCCCCTGAAATTCCGCGACAAAAAAGCCTATAGCGATCGCCTCAAAGATTACCAAGAGAAAACGAACCTCACCGATGCTGTAATCACTGGCACAGGACTGATTGACGGTTTACCCCTTGCTTTGGCAGTGATGGACTTTGGCTTTATGGGCGGCAGCATGGGATCCGTTGTCGGCGAAAAAATTTGTCGCCTCGTAGAACATGGCACCGCCGAAGGTTTACCCGTGGTGGTTGTTTGTGCTTCTGGTGGAGCAAGAATGCAAGAGGGCATGCTCAGTCTGATGCAGATGGCGAAAATCTCTGGTGCCCTCGAACGCCATCGCACCAAAAAATTACTCTACATCCCTGTTTTGACTAATCCCACCACCGGGGGCGTCACCGCTAGCTTTGCGATGTTGGGCGATTTGATTCTTGCCGAACCCAAAGCAACCATCGGTTTTGCTGGACGCCGCGTCATTGAACAAACATTGCGCGAAAAACTTCCTGACGATTTTCAGACATCTGAATATTTACTCCAACATGGGTTTGTGGATGCGATTGTGCCCCGCACTGAATTGAAAAAAACCCTCGCCCAAATGATTAGTCTCCATCAGCCCTTTCACCCGATTCTGCCAGAGCTACAATTGGCTCCCCATGTGGAAAAAGAAAAAGTTTACGAACCCATTGCCTCTACTTCAACCAACGACTTTTACAAGTAGACAAAGTAAGTAAAAAACATTGCCGTGATTAGCATAAACAATGGCATCCTTTAGGGATTTTGTTGCTAAATGTACTGTTATTACTGGCATTCATGTTAACTTTGATTAAACATCTCTTTGCATCGACCCAAACAATGGCTTGATAGGGCGTCGCGGAGAGACATTTTTCTTTAGGCATCAATTTAGGTTGAGCGGGAGTCGGGATATGGAAAATGTCATGAATCAGACTTGGCAAAAGACAGCTCTCAGCTGGGAATATCACAAGGCAGCCAATCCGCGTTTAGCAGATGTACCCATTCGTGCATTTCCGGCCAGCCTCCATGAATCCGGTGAAACACGGGTCATCCCCCTCGACCTTGCGGTGGAACTGGGGACAAAATACCCCGCCACGACTCCGAATCTTCTCGCTAACTACATTCGGATTAATGCTGGGGAACAGATTCCGGCGATCGCCGCTTCCAGTTCTGAAGTTTTTTATGTGATGCGTGGTGCCGGGCGTACCGAAACTGAATATGGCGTGCTCGAATGGAAAAAAGGTGATTCCTTTACCCTGCCAATGAATGCAGGCGTTACCCACTATGCCGATGAAGATAGTGCGCTCTATTGGGTTCACGACGCACCAATGTTGGCTTATCTTGGCGTTCGGCCCACTGCTCCGCGCTTTGAACCCGCTTTCTATGCCAGCGAATATCTCAACAGCGAAATTGAACGTATCCGGGAAGAAGGCATTCGTCGCAACCTCAACCGTAACGGTGTGATTTTAGGCAACCCCGAAAGCGAAGCAACCCGCACCGCCACCCACACCATGTGGTCTTTGTATAATCTGGTGCCGCCCCATTCTTCCCAAAAGCCCCACCGTCACAATTCCATTGCCTTAGATTTAGCGGTTTCAGCGAAAGAAAATACCTACACATTGATCGGCAAATCCCTTGATAACGATGGCAATATCATCAACCCAGTGAAAGTAATGTGGCAGCCCAATAGTGTCTTTGTGACGCCGCCGAGCCTTTGGCATTCCCACCACAATGAGTCTGACGAAGATGCCTTTGTTTTTCCGGTACAGGATGCAGGGATGCAAATTTATATGCGTACCTTAGACATTCAATTCGCCAAGTAATGAAAAACACTCGTTAGTGCAGATTACTCCTTCTGTCTGAGGGAGTTTTTTTATGACACATTACAATCGAAGTTAGACAATTACGCCTAAAAAAATATGGCCAGCATCTCAATTCACGATTTAGATCGGCATCTCAGCGAGCGTTTACAAGAACGTGCCCAGAAACATGGACGTACCCTCGAAGCAGAAATTATTGATATATTGCAAAAAGCTTTAGTTGCAGAGGAGTCATCACAAAATTTGGTGGAGGCGATCGCCCAACATTTTCAAGAATTCGATGAATTTGAAATTCCCTTACCCCCCCGGGAAAAAATTCGCGATGTCTTTCTCGCTTGAAGCACGGTGATTATTTTAGATACAAATGTTCTTTCTGAGCTCATGAAGCCCCAAGGCTCCCATCTGGTGAAAGCTTGGATTGCCCAAAAAAACCGTACAGAACTTTTTATTACAGCGATCACTCAAGCAGAAATTCTTTATGGTATTGCCACTTTGCCAGAGGGACAGCGACGGGAGCAGCTCACTCAAGCGGCTCGGAATATGTTCCAAATGGAGTTTCGCCATAAGATTCTCGCTTTTGATGATGAGGCCGCCATTGCTTTTGCAGACATTTCATCTGCGCGGCGAAGACAAGGAAGGCCAATATCTCAGTTTGATGCTCAGATTGCGGCGATTTGTTTGATCAACCAAGGTATTATCGCGACTCGCAATATTGACGATTTTCATCATTGTGGCATCGATGTTGTTAATCCTTGGCAATCATGAAACTTTTTCAAGATTTCTTTTCCCTATTTCTTCAGGATAAATGTCCCCTCTGCGATCGCCCTGGAGAAAATATCGTCTGTCGGGACTGCGATCGCCAATTACAAAAAACAAAGCTCATCAATCCTAAACGTCACTGGCAAAACGATCTGCCGCTATTCGTCTGGGGCCAGTATGACGGCAGCCTCAAACGGGCGATCGCCACAATGAAATACGACAATTGCCCTCAACTGGGACGCTGGCTCGGTACCCAATTGGGTTCGCAATGGCGAAAATCCTTTCCAAACCAGCAAAAATTAACCGTTATCCCCATCCCAATGCACCCCGCAAAACAACAGCAACGGGGTTTTAACCAAGCCGAGATTATCGCCCGTCAATTTGCCCAAGTCACCGGATTGCGCTACGAAGCCCAGCTTCTCCAACGCCCAAAAGCAACCCAAGCCCTCTTTGAACTGACGGTGGCACAACGACAACGGGAACTGCAACGGGCTTTTTCCCTTAACCCTAAAGTCATATCCCAAGGATTGCGCCAGCCTATTTTGCTGATCGACGACATTTACACAACGGGGACAACGGCCACTGAAGCCCAACAAACCCTTGTGCGTGGGGGCTTAGAAGTTTGCGGCATTGCGGCGATCGCCACCCCTAAAACCTGAAAAAATCCTCCCCCCGAAAGCAGTCGAGGAATTTAGCCGGAAATTTCCCTATCAACGGTAGAATATGGTTTGATTATGCAAGCCCGTAATGTTGCTAAAGCTCCATGATTTCAAGTAATGACTTTCGTACTGGTACATCCATCGAATTAGACGGTTCAGTGTGGCGCGTCGTCGAATTTCTCCACGTTAAACCCGGTAAAGGTTCTGCCTTTGTCCGGACAAAACTAAAAAACGCCCAAACAGGCAGCGTCGTTGAAAAAACGTTCCGCGCTGGTGAAACCGTTCCCCAAGCGATCCTCGACAAACGCACCATGCAACATACCTATAAAGAGGGCGAGCAGTTTGTCTTTATGGATATGGAAACCTATGAAGAAGTCCGCCTAACGGAAGCGCAAATTGGCGATCGCGTTAAATACTTGATGGAAGAAATGGAAGTTAATGTCCTCTTCTGGAACAGCCAAGTCATTGACGTTGAACTCCCGAATACCGTTGTCCTCGAAGTCACGGAAACAGATCCTGGTGTGAAAGGCGACACGGCCACAGGGGGCACCAAACCCGCCATCGTTTCCACAGGGGCCCAGGTCAATGTGCCTCTTTTTATCTCGATTGGTGAGCGCATTAAGATCGATACCCGCACCGATACCTATCTCGGTCGCGAATAAAGCCCCAAAGCTTTTTTGGAGATCCGCACTAATCCTGGCTTGGATCTCCCCCCTACCCATGCAGTTGTGAGGAATAACCTGTTCTGTGGCTATTAATTTACAAGAGATCCAAGAACTTCTATCCACCATCGGCCAAACCAATGTCACCGAGTTTGAACTCAAAACCGATGATTTTGAACTCCGTGTGAGCAAAGGTACTGTTGTGGCTGCTCCCCAGACGATGGTGATGTCCGAGGCGATCGCCCAACCAGCAATGTCCACTCCCGTTGTTTCTCAAGCAACTGCAACCCCAGAAGCCTCCCAAGCGGAAACCCCGGCTCCCAGTGTGAGCATTGATGATAAGTGGGTCGCCATTACCTCCCCCATGGTGGGAACGTTTTACCGCGCGCCGGCCCCTGGTGAAGATCCCTTCGTTGCCGTTGGCGATCGCGTTGGCAATGGTCAAACCGTTTGCATCATCGAAGCGATGAAATTAATGAATGAGATTGAGGCAGAAGTCAGCGGTGAAGTTGTTAAAATTGCCGTTGAAGACGGTGAACCCATTGAATTTGGTCAGACCCTAATGTGGGTCAACCCAACCTAAGCGTTCCAATAATCAATTGATACAATAGTCTTAAACTATCTATTCCTTTTTCTGAGAAAACCAATGCCTGACGACCATCAGATGCCCCCAGAAGTTCTCCAACAGGTAGCTTCGTACTTTAGTGTTCTGGGAGAACCGATGCGGTTGAGGATTTTAGGTCTTTTACAGGACGGGGAACGCTGCGTCCAGGATTTGGTTCAAGCAACGGATACAAGCCAAGCAAACGTGTCTAAACACCTCAAGGTGATGCTCCAGGCAGGAATTTTACAGCGACGGAGTGAAGGAACTTCTGCCTATTATCGGGTCAGTGATGAGCTGATTTATGACCTGTGTAATTTAGTTTGTAATCGCTTGGCTGAGCGCATTGAAGAACAGGCAAAGAAGTTTCGCAATGCCTCTTTGACTTCCTAGGCGATCGCCTTTGTTGATGCTGTCCAAGGTTAACAAAAGGATTAGGTCACGAAAGTTTACAATTGTTATAACGAAGCAAGAATTTATTCCCTAGCCCACCTACAGATTGCCGATCCTATGACTTCCTATTCCACTTTTTCTGCCAGAGCCGAAATGAGTGAGCTGCGTCGCCTCAAGACGCTGTTGCCCCCTGAGTTGCAAAGTTGGGTGATGGTTGAGGGCACCACAGAAGTCAATCCCCCCCTCATCCGCTGCGAAGAATTAGGGAAAGATGAAGTCGAAATTCAAATTGATTTGGCGAAGTGGGAAAATCTCGCCATTGACCAACGCAACCTCTTGTTTTGGCATGAAGTCGCAAAGATCCAGAACGATACAATTCCCCGGGAAGGCTGGGAAATGGCAGCCCTCGCCATTGGTCTGGGGGGTGCTGTGGGCGAGCTTTGGGTTCAGGATGGTTTGCTCTTGGTTTTGGCGATCGCCCTTTGTGGTTTTTCGGGTTACCGACTATGGCAAAAAAATAGCGGTGAAAAACGGATGACCATCGCCATTGATGCCGACGAACAGGCGATTCGCCTCGCTACTCGGTTTGGTTATACCCTACCCAATGCCTACAAGAGTTTGGGGAGTGCCCTTAAAGCCCTGATTGAGCAAACCCCCAACCGCCGCAAACGCAAGGATTACGAAACACGGCTCCAGTTCTTACGGAAGAGTGCCGCCAAAGCCAAGGCCCAGATGGAAGACCAACAGGTACGCCGTCCGAAAATGAGCTAATTCCTGTAGTAATTAAGGGGTGGCGATCGCCGCTGGTTTCGCCTTCGTTTCGGCGATCGCCCCTTGGAGGGTTTCGATTAACTCTTGATCTAAATAGGGCTTCGTTAAGTAGCCATTTGCTCCCAACTGCTGGGCCAACTGCCGGTAGCGTTTACTGCCCCGGGAAGTCAGCATTAGCACCGGAAGTTCCGCTTTCGGATGTTTTTTGCGACAGCGGCCGAGAAACTCAAAGCCGTTCATATTGGGCATTTCCACGTCACAAATAATCCCGACCACTTCAGGGTGAAGCTCCAGTTGGTTGAGGCCGTCGGCACCGTCTTGGGCCTGGATGACACGATAACCGGCTTTTTGCAGGGTGGTGGAGAGGGTTTGTCGGGTCGTTAGAGAATCATCAATGGCGAGGACAGTCGGCAAAGTTAATTTTGGCTGGCGGGTCTGGAATTGGGGATTAATAATGGTTGTGTTGTGGCTATCTTTTTGGCAGACCCGTTCAATGAGGGCGGCACTATCTAGAACGGGAACCAGGCGACCATCCCCTAAAATAGTGCAACCAGAAATATACCGAGGTGAGGCGATCGCCGTCCCAAAGGGTTTGATCACCAGATCTTGTTCGAGGAGAATTTGATCGACCCGCAAACCAATCACTTCATTGGCCTGGGCCATGACCAAAACCATCTGTTGGCCCACTTGATTCCAAATATTACTAATATTGCCCTGGGCTAAAGAGCCAATTTGTTGCCGACTGGCAATGGCCGAAGCGGGATAATTAAAGCCACTCAGGAGGGCCTGGACGAGGGGCACTGTTTTCCCTTGCCAGCGGAACTGTTCTTGGTGACCGTCTTTTGTGAGATCTGCTTTTTCGGCAGCGGCGATCGCCGACAAACTATTGATAGGCACCGCAAAGACACTCTCCTGACAACGGAAAATCAACAATTTTGTAATGGTCATACTCCAGGGGAGCCGGAGGGTAAAAGTTGTCCCTTGGCCTAGCTCAGAGGTCAAGGAAATATTTCCCTTGAGGGCGCGAATTTGCAGACGTACCGCATCGAGGCCCACCCCCCGACCCGATAAATGACTGACTTTTTCTGCTGTCGAAAAACCCGGAACAAAGAGTAATTCATACAGTTGTGACCGAGATAATTCTGCCGCTTCAGTGGCACTGACTAAGCCTTTGCGCACGGCTTTGGCACGGACTTTCTCAATGTCAATGCCGCGACCATCATCCTGGATTTCAAGGTAAGTAGAGTTGCCCCGGTTGTAGGCTTTGATTGTAATCGTGCCCGCTTCTGATTTATTGTGGGCAAGGCGTTCTTCGGGGGAGTCGATGCCATGGTCAAAGGCATTACGAACTAAGTGAACCAGAGGATCATAGAGCTTCGATAAAATCGCTCGATCCACAAGGGTATCGGTTCCTTCTAGGTTCAGGCTGACGGGTTTATTACCCTTAACGGAAAGATCACGCACAGTGCGCGGAAAACGGTTCAGAAGCTCCCCAATGGACAACATCCGCGCTTGGATTAGATTATTTTCTAGTTGTTTGAGGGTTTGTTGTCGTTGTTTGAGGGCCTGCTGATCCTGCTGGGCGATGAGGGTGGTGTCTTCAATGGTTTCACTGAGCTGGGCCATTTCCTCGGTCATGGTCGAAGCAAAAATGACAAATTGCGCCAACTGAGCCCGGGCCTGGGGATTTTTGACCACCAGTTCTTTGGCATATTCTTGGAATTGCGCGGTAATTTTATCGAAGCGACCATACCAGCGTTTGAGGGAATCGAGGGCATCGCTGCTTTGTTTATTCCGGAGTAGGGCGCTGTTGTCCTGGGTGACTAATTCGCCAACCAGGCTGTTGAGGTGATTGAGGCGGCCCATGTCGAGGCGCACGCTGAGGCTATTGGTGTCGATGCTTGGTAGAACGGGATTGGCAGGGGGGGCGATCGCCTTTTCTGGAACCGGAGCCTTTTCTGGAACCGGAGCTGCTGCTGCAGAATTTGGAATTAACTTGGGTTCTAACGCCTCAGTCTGAGGAGGGCTGGGGGGAGTCTCGTCCTCGGTGGAAACAATATCATTCTGGATAATCGGTTCGCTGGGTTCCGGTTCATCCATGAGCACCAGGCTCGTGAGATCTACATCGACCTCCCCTAGGGCGTCATCGGCTTCTAGGATCAGTTCAGCCAGATCAATGTCACTCAGAACGGGTCGCATCTCGGCTTCTGGTCGGGCATTTTGGGTTAAAAATTGGAGGGCGGCCAGTTCATCGGCATCGAGGGAAAGACCGTTTCCTAAATCTTCGCCATTGCCGTTATTCACGAGGTCATTGACCGTCTCTAGGGGAAGAGTTTCTGGTGCCGTTGACGGGGAGGGAGTCTGGGTTTGGCTGAGTTGGTGGAGGGCGGCACTGGGTTCTCCTCCCTGGGTGCGATCGCCAGCGAGGACAGCAGCTTGGCCCGCTTGAAAATCAGTAAGGGCGCAGCGGGCAATCTCTAGGTACTGCTCAGCATTGGTTTCAAGGGCCGTTTGGGCCACCTGGGCGATCGCCGCAAAGCCTTCGAGGTTCAACATATCGCCTAGGGTCGCCAAAACTTCCATTTGGGAAACGAGTTCCCCGTGGGGATTTTTCGTCGGCGGTTTGTTGACGTAATTTTCGAGGCGACCAAGGGCCTGGGGGACTTCTTCTTTGAAAATAAATTCAGTAATATCCCCTTCCATCTGCATTTCCGGCAGTTCTGCCGCTTCATCTAGGGCATGACCTAACTTTTCTTCTAACTGGCTAAAGATCGGTTTTGCCCGTCCTAAAGCGTGGTCAGGGTCATATTCTCCCTGGTGAATTTGCTGATTGATGGGGTCTTGGAGGGCGTCATAGGCTTCGAGCAACAGGTTTTCCAGCTCCACATCGAATACAGTGTCTTCTTTATAAAGAGCCCGGATGCCGTTTTCTAGATCATGGGCGATCGCTTGGATAGCCATCAAGCCCACACAGGCAGCGCCCCCTTTAATGGAATGGGCGGCCCGCATCAAACCATGGATTGTCGGTGTTTCGTGGTCTTGGCAGAGGTTCATCAAACCCGTTTCGAGGTGCTGCAAAAGCGCCTGTGATTCCTGGACAAAGAATTCATAGGCTTGATCGTTTGTATCAACTGTTTCCTTGGCCATGATTGGATGATGATCCCCTACTCAACCGATGTGATGATAAAAAATAATGTTGCGATGCGATGTTACTCGACAGGGTGGGGAAAGGGCGATCGCCTCTCCCCGATACCCCGACAACTACTGCACCTTAAAGCGAGACACACTCTGTTGCAGTTCCCCGGCTACCCCCAGGAGCTTGGTGAACGATTCCGCCACCTTCACCGATTGGGCGGAGGTTTGACTAGAAACATTGGCCACATCCTGCATCGTTTGGTTCAGCTCATTGGAAATATCAACCTGGGTAGACGCCGAATCCGCAATTTTTTCGACGGCTTGGTTGATACTCATACTGACCTTGGCGAGATCCGTGAGGGCTTGGCGTGTCCCTTTCACCAATTTCGTCCCGATCAAGACCCGCTTCCGGCCCACATCCATGGCTTTGATCACCTCGTTGGTTTCCGCCTGGATTTCTTCGATGATCGCCTCAATCTCCTTGGTGGCGTTGGCCGATTGTTCCGCTAGGGTGCGCACTTCATTGGCGACGGCAAATCCCTGTTCTTCTTCCCCGGCGCGAGTTGCCTCCACAGAAGCATTTAGGGCGAGTAAATTGGTTTGGTTGGCCAGTTCGCGGATCAGGTTTAAGACCCGGGAGATCTTCTGGGAAGAATCCGCCAGATTTTTAACCTTGCGGGCCGTTGCTTCAACAGTCTGTTGGATCGCCACAATCCCCTGGACAGTCCGGTTCATGGCCATGTCCCCTGATTGGAGGGTTTTGTTGGCCAATTGGACTTTGGCTTGGGCTTCCTGGGCGTTGCTGGCGACCTCTTGGATGGATCCAGTCATTTTAAAGAGCTTATCAAGGGCCACATTGACGCTTTCGGCTTGGCGCAACGCTTCCGCAGACAGGTTTTGAATCAAGGATTCACTTTCTTGGGCAGTGTCTGACACAATGGTTGTCGATTCCTGTACCCGCTGTACCAGCAGTTGGAGATTTTCGAGGGTGGCGTTGAAAAAGTCAGCGACAGTGCCCATTTCCCCTTCGGTGACCCCAGCCCGCACGGTCAAATCCCCTTCAAAGGATTCTTCGATTTCTTCGAGGAAGTTTTCAATTTGCCCTTGGAGTTGCTCCCGCTGTTGACGCTGTTCTTCGGAAACAATTTCTGCTTGGCGACGGGATGTTTCGACTTCCTCGAGGAGGAGGGCTTGGTCGAGGGCATAGCCCAACTGGATCGCCACCTGACGGAAGGACTCTACCAGGGGAGCTTCCCATTCTCTGGTACTCGAACATTGGTGCGCCCCCAAAAGACCATAAAGCTTTTGGTTAACGAGAATGGGAACCACCACGTTGGCTTTTACCTGCCATTTACCGAGTTGTTCTTCGTGACAAGCGGTGAGGCCAGCTTGGGAGACATCGGGGGTCACTTGCACCCGCCCTTGGCGATAGGGTTCAACGTAATCTTCGGGGAAACAGGGGGCATCGCCGGAGGTCATCATATCTTCGCTGAGTTTGCGCCAACCGGATTTGACGGCTTCGTATTTAATCCGGCCATCCCAGTTGTCATCAAAGCGATAAACTACGACCCGATCGCACTTCATGAGCTTGAGGGCTTCTTCGACGCCAGTCCGGAAGATTCGTTCTAGATCGAGGGATTCACGGATCCGGAAACTGATGAGGTTTACTTGGCGTGTCCGGACGAGTGCCTGCTCCTGTTCCCGGCGGAGGAGGGCCTGGTCGAGGGCATACCCCACCTGTTCTGAGAGTTGACGGAGGATATCAATTTCCGTCTCACTCCAAAGACGGGTGCTGGCACATTGGTGCACAATCAACATGCCATAGAGACGTTGGTTCGCACTAATCCCGGTGGCCATATAACCCTTGACGCCATAGGGGGCAAACTCATTCACATGGCAGTCAACAAAATCAGCATTAAAAATATCGGGAATCGCGACGATGTGACCCTTCTGGTAATTTTTTGAGAGCTTTTCTGTGACTCGGGGTTCATTGGTGCGTAAGCCGAGGGTTGTGGGGTAGCCCTGCTCCACCGATTCCGCGGTGATCAGCCCTTTCCAAGAGGAATCAAATTCATAGACAATTGCCCGGTCTGTGCCCAAAAGATCCTGGGCTTCTTCGACGGCGACATTGAGAATGGCCTCTACCGTCGAGGCGGCCTGGAGTCGCATCCGGGTTTCATTCAGGCGCTTGGCACGGTCTTGTTCTTCCTTGAGGAAAGCCTGCTCTAGAACATAGCCAATCTGCTGGGCAATTTGCTTTAGGGTATTGATCTCTAGGTCAGTCCATTGGCGCGGCCCAGAACATTGATGCACGATCAACATGCCATAGAGCTTTTGGTTAGCGACGATGCCAACGGCCATGTAGCCTTTAACGGCATGGGTCGCAAATTCGGTGATGTGACAGTCGATAAAGTCGGCTTCGTAGATGTTGGCGTAGGCCGTCACTTTCCCCCGGATGTAGGCCTTGGCAAATTTTTCGGTGACACGGGGTTCGTTGGTTTTTAATCCCAGGATCGACTCAAAACCAGACACAACGGATTCTGCATTGATCAGGCCGCGCCAGTTTTGATCCAAGCGATAGACAATCGCTCGATCAGCAGTGAGGATGTCTCGCGCTTCTTCGACGGCGGCGCTGAGAATTTCTTGGACTTCGAGGGATTCCTGGAGACGGGCACTCATCTCACTTAGGCGTTGGGCGCGCTCGGCGGTCATCTGCCGTTGTTCAATGAGGCTAATGCGTTCGAGGGCAAAGTTAACTTGGTTGCTAATTTGCTGGAGTAGGTTGCTATCGACTTCTTGCCAGGGGTGGGCACCTTGGCAACGGTGGACGACGATCAGGCCGAAAAGATTGCGTTCGATGGTAATAGGAGCAATCATCATTGCCCGCACCTGGGCCTGGTCGAGGGTTTCTAGTTGGGAGGCACTCAAACCGATGTCGCTGAGGCGATTTAGGACGGTGAGTTTGCCGCGCTGGGCCTGCTTGAGGTAGCGTTCATCGAGGCCACAGTCCTGGAGTGTTTTGCCCATGAGGCTTTTCCAGCGGGGATCAGCAGCTTCGGCGATCGCCAGGGCTTTTTGGGGGCCATCGACCCGAAAAATGAGCACTCGGTCGGCTTGGAGGGCTTCGCGGGCATCGTCTACTGCTGTTTCGAGGATCTCTGCGGTGTCATTAAAACTACCGAGACGGGACGACAATTCATTGAGAATTTGGGCCTGGAGGGCGGCATTTTCTTGCTGTTGGAGGGCAAAGGCTTGATCGAGGGCAGTGCTGACCTGGGTGGCGGCCTGGCGCAAAATCTCTAGTTCACTATCGGCCCAACGGCGGGGTAGTGAGCATTGGTGCACCATCAAAAAGCCCATGAGTTTTTGGCGGGCGATAATGGGGGCGATCGCACTGGCGCGAATCCCTTTCGCCTTGAGGTGATTGAGCACCGCTTCATCGAGGTTGGCCTCGTAGATATCCTCGATGACAGTCACCTGACCCCGGAGATAGGCGTCTTGGTGGGCGGCTTCCAGCCAGGGAAGATCGAGTTCTAGGCCCAGGATTGTCGGAAACTGCCGTTCTACAGCTTCGGCGACCACTTGACCCCCAAGGGCATTTTCACCGAGCTGATAGACCACCGTGCGATCGCCCCGGAGCGCAGTTTGCACTTCCTGAACCACCGCCGCAAAAATATCCGCTGGCGTGAGAGATTCCCGGATCCGCGCACTGATTTGGTTTAACCATTGGGCCTGTTCCGCCGCCGCCCGCTGTTGATCTAACAATTGGGCTTGGTCGAGGGCGTAACCCACCTGTACCGCTAACTGCCGGAAAAATTCGATCTCCGACTCTGACCATTCCCTGGCGATCGCACATTGGTGGGCCACCAATAACCCATACAACTCTCCCCCCAAAAGCAGCGGTGCCGTTAAACTTGCCTGGACTTCCAATTGTTGCCATTGATCCAGTTGGGTATCATCCGTTGTTGTTCCGTGGCCGAGATTGTTGAACGCTTCAACCCGCCCCTGCTGAAAGAGCCGAATGGCATGGTCTGACAACCCCACCAGGGAATAGGACATTCCCAAAGCACTGGGCCACCGCCGTTCCACGGACTCGTACATCACTTTGCCGAGCCAATCTGGATCATCAAAGACATACACTACCACCCGGTCTACATCCAGGGCATTGCGTGCATCCGAGACCGTCGCATTGAGAATATATTCAAAACTTAAGGACTCACGAATGTGGGAAGTCATCGCATTGAGCAGTTCCGCCCGCTCCACCGCTGCCCGTTCCGTGGCTAACAGAGATTGGAGTTCTTCCGTCATCATGTCGATGTTGGAACGGAGATTACTAAGCTCACTAACAAGGGTGCCAGCCTTCGAGGTGAGGGTAGAATGCTTCTTGTTGGTGCTGGTGGCTTGTACCGGCACAATGGTCACCGTTTCTTCGATGGGGTGTTCTTTATGGTCGTGGTCGAGGGGTTGGGGCTGAAGACGGTTGTCTTGGGAGCTGTTGGGGCGGAAGGGAGCTTGAGTCATGGCAGTTTCAGGGAATTTCAATTTAGATAAACGCAGGGAAATGAAAAAATGAGGGGCCAAAACATTGGGCCGATTCATTATTCAGTCTGGAAAAATTAGCCTGGGGATTTGAGGTGATCTAGCAAGGCTTCGAGGTTGATGCTCAAGATGGTTTCCCCCGAAGCCGTCCGAAACTGGCCAGCCACCAAAGCTGAAACCTCAGGGGGGATTTGCCCTGGAGGACCAGGTAATAACTCCAGGCGATCGCCGCGTATGAGATGCTGCACCTCGGCGACGAGAATCCCGAATGTCTGGTGGTTGACCGTAACCCGTAAAACATGGCATTGCGATCGCCCATAATCACCAGCCAATAAAGGAGGCAAACGCAGGGCATAGGCTAAATCCACCAGCCACAGCACATCGCCGCGCCAGCCACAGACCCCCACCACCGCAGGCGGCAAATCTGGCATTTGCACAATGTGTCCCAACTCGACATTGATCGTTTCGACCAATTGAGCCGTGGGTACCATGGCCCGAAAACCATCGGCCAAAAGGATACTAATGTATTGTGTTGTGCTACTTTCCGGGGCAGAGGTCACAGGGGCCATAAACAACGCTCCAAATCAAACTTCAGTCAACAAAAGTTGCGCTAGACGGGACGGCAAATCAGGCAGCGCCAAGCTTAAGGGATCCAACGCCGTACCGCGTTTAACAATTCATTTTGGTCAATGGGTTTAGTGACATAATCATTGGCCCCCTGTTTACTGGCCCATTTTTTATCCATTTTTTCAGCTTTGCTAGAGCACATGATGATGGGAATATTTTGGGTTTTTGGATTATTTTTCACCTCACGACAAAAGCCAAAACCGCTTTGGCCCGGCAGCACCACATCCAAGACAATGCCATCGATCATTTTGTGATCTAGGATGGCCCGCGCTGCCTCTGCCGTCGTCACCTTTAGCAAGCTAAACCCGGCATTTTCTAGGCAACTTGTGATAATTTGTGCTTCTGTCGGACTATCTTCAACTAATAATAAAGTTGCCATTACAAACCTCTGGGGAAAATTCAAATTAAATAACAATTCTTGTTTGAGAGCAACCCTTAAGTAAACTTTGAAAAGTCAAATTTTATCGGGTAGAGCTAGAAACTTTTAAGGTGACATCTTCTGTTTCATTATCCTGTGCGGCAACTTCATCTAAATATTTTTCAATTAAGGCAATGGTTTTTTCTGGATCCGGTGGTTTCCCCAAAAAATCTGAAGCCCCCACGAGCTTGGCTCGATTGCGATCAATCAAGGTATCGCGGCTGGTCAAGACAATAATTGGCGTTTTTTCAAACACAGAGGTTTGCCTGAGAAACTTACACACGGTATAACCACTAGCATTGGGCATCACGAGGTCAAGAATGATCACGTCTGGTTGACTCTCGATAAGCTTGGCAACGCCCCGCATGGGTTCACTAATGCCGATGGTGCGATAACCAGCCCCTTCGAGGATTTTCCGTAGGGTTTGGAGAATCACGGGGCTATCATCAATGCAAGCAATGAGGGCATCACGCTTTTCGGGCGATCTCAGACTGCCGGAAGTGGGGCTATCAGCATCGGTAGATTCTGCAAGATGGCCTAGGGGAGGGGGTAAATCGGCAATTTTTTTCAGTTGAACAATGCGCTTTTTTAATAGGGGAATTAGGGCATTGGCAACGCTATTAACCGATTTACCAAGGCACACAGAAATGTCCCACATGGTGAATTGTCCATTGAGATACTGACCCAAACTGCCAAGGGCACTGGCATCAATACCTGCCTTTAGCACTGGGGCGAGGGTGGGACTCAAGTTACCAAGACCAGCGGCTTGCCATTGTTGTTGGAGTTGCATCACTCGCTTGAGGTCGGGTTCGACTTCTAGGTAAGACAAGGACAAACTGAGGGCGATTTCTGTGGCATTTTTTTGGGTTTCATGGGATTCGATGGTGGCATCGGCATAGCAACCAAGATCGAAGAAGACTTCCTGGGCGATCGCCCGAATAATTGCCTTCGCTTGCATGACCGTCAGTTGTTTGGTTGTGATCCCTTGGTAAAGGAGCTGATATTCCCACATTTGGGGACTTGTCAGTTCTTGAGGATTTGGCGTCCACTGGGGGGCGAGCCGTTGGGTAATGCGGTACCAACGACGGGTAGAGTGGATACCGGCGGTGGCATGGAGAAGACGCCCGGACAGGAGATGAATATGCCCCTGGTATTGACTATTCCCCACAATCAACTCCCCCGTAGCCCGGGTTTGGCACAACTGGTTTAGTTGATCGGCGATGAAACTGAGTGTATTGCCTGCAGCAGTCATATTCTGTGTCTAGAGCATTCTCGGTTTTAATATACCCATAACATCACGATCACCTAACAAAAACTTTGCAACAATACACAAATCAATTTATTAATTTAAAACCCTAGAAATCAAGCGATTAACAGCACAATAAACCCAAACAATATTTTCTTTGCATGGGAATTTATTCGCTTTATTTTGATTTTTATTGCCGCACAAGTATTGAGGCGGTTCTTAATTCCGTTGTTGTTTTCTACGTATAAACACTGAAGCTTGTTTTAACTTTTGTGAAGTTCAAGAACATGTTGACTGTGGGACGTTTGAAAGTAATTCTTAAGAAAAAATTATAGAGATTTCTCCTAGACAATTTTGTGAAGATTTGATGTAGCTTTTGCTGTTCTAGGCGAGAAAAAGACGCCGTTAGCGATGGTTTGGGTTGACAAAGGGCAGTGGCGATCGCCAACAATGACATAGATTTCTAGCCCTCTCCAGTTGAGACCATGACGGATATTGCGACGTTAATTGCCCAGGTAAAGACAGAGGCAGAGCGGGAACCATTTCCCATTGATGTGCCTGTGTACCAAGCAGCACGCCTTAACCCCACGGAGCCAGTGCTCTATGCGGGGAATCTCAAGGCATCCCTGTGTTTTTTCGGGCGGGATTTGGGACGGGATGAGGTGCACGCCCGCCAACCCCTCTATGGTGCTGCGGGCACCCTGGTACGCCAGGGATTTTATTATGCAGTTCACCACAAAAAAATCCATGACAAGGCGCAATTGGCGACGGTGTGCGATCGCATTTTGCTGACCAATACGGTGCCCTACAAACCACCGGGCAACAAGGCCTATCCGGTGTCGGTTAAGGAACGATTTCGCCCTTTTGTGGAGCGGCTGTTGGTGTTGCACTGGCAGGGCAACCAAATCATCACCCTGGGTACGGAAGCCTTTAAGTGGTTTGACCCCTACGGACGACGGGGAGAGGTAAACGGGTTCTTCCGGCGGGGCGATCGCTTTGAGACATCCTTGCAAGTGACCCTCCGGGCGGTGGATGATCTGGGAATGGAACACCAAAAGATCGTTACTTTGTCGCCTTTGCCCCACCCATCTCCCCTAAATCAACGCTACTATGCCCAGTTTCCTCAGATGTTGCAAAATCGTCTGGGGGCGATCGCCTTTTGAGACCTCGCTTTTGCGGGCTGTGCTTAGTCCTGTTCCGTGAGTCCTGCCTGATGAAAATCTTGGCCCGACCCATATTGCCACGCTTCACGCCGTCGTTTGGCCTGGTAACTATCTCCCATGGGCAGACGCTGACTGAGCGCATAGCTAGAGGTATAGAGACCCAGGGCAAGGTAATGGCGCAACCAATCGGCCAACGCGCCCACCCCCAAATGGGGCAACAGGGGCAACACCGTTTTAAAGTTCACCCTGGGTAATGTCTTCGTTAGGCCTTGGAACTGCACCACATCCTGTAAGAAAGGATTGAGGGTGTCTTCCCCTAACTGGGCCATCACCCCAAAGACCGCATTTAACAGGTCATTAATCTGATTGGGTGGGCAGCTTTGGTTTACTCCAACGCTCATCGCTTTTTGAAAAAGCCAGGTGACCGAAAGATTCGGTTGGTAGGGTTGTAGCTGGGCGAGGGATTGGCGATCGCAACAGTCCTGGGTCAGGGCATCATCTAAACCGTTGGTGAGTCGCTCCAGATGCCTCAACATTGCCCCAAAGCCACCAAAACTAACGGGAGATTGGCCACCACTACTGTCGCCAATTGGCAAAATGCGGTCCCAAGGATAATGCAGAGGACTGCGACGATAGCTCGGAAAAAAGCCAAACAAAAACCGTTGAAAATCTAAGGCCGCTAAATCCACCTGTTGATAGTCAGGCAGTAATTTTAGATATTCCTCCAGGAGAAAAGCCAGGTCAAACCGTTGGGGATGGGCATCGAGATAGGTAAATAGATAGGTAGTGCGGCCATCGTGGGCGGGAAAGGCTTCCCAAAAGTATTGACATTGGTTGCGAATCGGCGTGAAGGAATAGATTAAATCTCCCTTACTATTCGCCGCAAACCCCTGGGCGCAGCTTCCCACCACTAGACAGACACCGTCTGGCTTTTGGCCTTGGCGCACCTGTTGGGCAATGGGAGAAAAATGCCCCATACCATCCAAAATTAAGCGGGTGTGGAACGTGAATTTTTCAGTCCTGGCGATCGCCCCCTGCGGCGAAACCGTAATCCCTGTGCAAGGGTGATTCTCAAAAATCTTGCCGCCCCAGGTGAGGAATTTTTCCTTCAAAACCGCCAGTAATCGCCGGGGACTCACACCAATATTTAAAATATCTTTCACCCAGAGGGGATCTCCCCCATGGAATTGGATACGCAGGGGATTGAATTCCGTGGCGATGACTTCGCGCAGTTCGGTCTCACTGAGCAGTTCTAAATCCAGAAGCGTCTGCAACTCACTCCGGGAAATATTCCATTCCTGAACGCGCCCTTGCAATGGCCCCCGCTCCAAGATAATCACTCGCCAGCCTCGCCGTTGCAGGGCCGCCGCGAGGAGCAAGCCTAAAGTGCCCCCGCAGACGAGCACATCACAATCATAGTCAGGGCAGTCTTCCGTACCAATTTGCACCATCGCCGGAGCGCCAATCTTACCCTGTCGCCAATTTTGCCACCGTTGATCAGCGGCCCGTAGCCCCTTGAGGGGATCCCCTGGCATTGCGCCCAAAATTGTTTTTACCTGACCCATGGCGATCGCCTCTCATTTTTCTGCACACTGTGGCTCTTTTTTATCATTTTCCCTGGGAGTGATGGTTATAAATACTTAAAAAATCTTGAATTTCCGGGATTGCCTTGACTTCATAAAACTTAATCAATAGAATCAGCGTAACTTAACACCGCCAAAATATTCAGGCTTAATCATTTGGTGCGTTGAGTGCTGTTTTAATTCATTTTTAATATTCAGGAGCTTGCCCGTGCTAGGAAAAATTTTAGGAAAAAAGAAAGATAACTTTTTCATGGAATTACCTTCCCAAGGTAACGACACAATCGCCGAAGCGTCCGTTGCGCCCGAAGTGCGGGTACAGGAAACACCTCAGGTAGAAGCCCCTGCTGCTGAAGCTTCCCAAAAGGCCCCCGCTCCCGTAGCCAGTGCCCCGGCCCCCAATGTAAATGACCCCACCGATGTGATTGTGGCCGCCATTCAGGCTGCAAGCCGAGAAGCCGTCCTCGCCCAGACAGTAGAAGTTGGAGCCTTCGCAGAAAACTATCTCCTCAAACCCGGCAACCGTTCCAATCGTCGCCGCCCAGGGGCAAACATGGCTGCTTTTAAAGCGATGGCCCAAAACATCAAATTCTAGAAAGAGGCTTGAGTCAACAGAGTTTCTGTCAGGGATAACGACATCCATTCATGATTTAGGGTTGAGAAAGGGAAGTGATTACTTCTCTTTTTTTGTGACAAATTTATTAATGTAGCGATGGTCAAAAAATAAATCTTTGACACTGGGGCCACGGGGAATTTGTGCTGCATGGAATTGGGACCAAAATTTTTTTCGCTGACCGTTTGGGGCAGATCCAAAATCTGTGGTAATTAAAAAGCGACAAAAGCCATTGCGATAGGGTCATCCTCTCTATAATGATCGCAACACTTGCAAACTGTTGCCACCATGAGCCAAAACCTTCCCCCTTCTTCCGAAAACTCAGTGCAAGTTCCACCATCCCGTCGGCGTCAACGTCTCATTACGGGGGCGGCTGTGGGCCTTGTGTTAGCCGTGGGAGCGGGCCTAGGCTATGGGCGTTACTACATCTACCAGCGCTTATCACCACAAATTGAGCAGCAGCTTAATAAGCAAATTGATCGCCCCATTAACCTGGGGTCAGTGCAAGGATTTTCCTTGGGGGGATTACGGTTTGGCCCGTCTGAACTGCCACCAACGGCGGATTCCAATGATCAGCTTCTGGTTGAGGCGATCGCCGTTGATTTTAACCTGTGGACATTGCTCACCCAGCGGCGCTTAGACCTAAACCTCACCCTGATTAATCCCCAGGTGACCGTTGAGCAAAACCAAGCCCGCAGATGGCTAGATTTGAACATTGCTCCCGATGACCCAGACACCGAAGGTCTCGAAGTTAATATCAACAACATCCGCCTCCGCCGGGGTCAACTGACGTTAATTGCCCGCCAACGTTCCGGCACCCTGAGTCCCCCTGTGCAGTTGGCGATCGCTTCTGGTAAAGGCCGCCTCACGAACCAAAACAAAGTAATCAATTTTGATGTCCAGGGGAAGTTGGCGTCGGGGGGAGACTTAAACATCGAAGGAATCCTCGATTTTGAGCAAGAAACCAGCAATCTCAGGATTCGCGCCCAGAAATTAGACCCTGTCGCCATTTCTAACCTGGTGGTTCCCCCTGTCACCTTTTCCGGTGGTGTAGTAGATGGTGCCATCGAGTTATTCCTAGAAGAAGGCGACCTCAGCGATTGGAATGGGGAGTTAATGGCCGAGGGTTCGACCCTAATCGTTCCGGCCCTTACCAAACCCGTAGAAGATTTTTCCGGCAAAATTGGCTTTCAAAACCAAGAACTTCAATTCCAACAGACGACAGGCCGCCTGGGGACGCTTCCATTTAGTGGCGATCTAAATATCAATTTTGAAACGGGTTTTACGGGGCAAATTGAGACGGCCCCCGCCGAAATCGCCCAAATTCTGGACACCTTTGAATTAGAATCCCCAGCCTTTCCGGTGGAGGGTCAATTGGCAACGACGGTGACCTTTGGGGGGCCACTGGAACAAATTCAGTTGGCCGTTGCGGCAACGAATGCCAGCCAATTAAAAGTTGATCGCCTGACCCTGGAGCGTTTTCAGGGCGATCTGACCATTACGGGTAATCGTTTTCTGGTTGAGCAGTTCACCGCCCAACCTACCTTGGGGGGCAATATCACCGGCCAAGGGGTGATTCAATTGGCTGATGAAAGTACGTCTTCGCCTGGGGCGATCGCAATTGCGGCCCAGGGGGATCAATTACCGACAAATGCCCTGGCCCAACTCTACGAACTCAATTTACCCGTCACTGCCGGGCCGGGACGCACAGATGTGGTGTTTGAAGCGCCCCTGAACCAAGTCTCAGAATTTGTCGTCTCAGGTACCGCTGTGGTGCCCGTGGCTGGGGGCCTGGTGACAATGCCCAACCTGCGCATTACCCAAACCCAATTCCAAACCCCTGCCCGCGCCCAGGGACTGCGTCTCGCCCAGCTTACGGAACAGGAACTGCCCTCCTTTCTCCAGCGCAGTATCGTCAATGGTGATTTCCAAGTTGCGGGCACCTTTGGCCAGTCAGAACCCCAGGCACAAGCGGGTTCCCTCGACATTACTGGTCAGGCCCGCACCAGTTTTGCCAATGGTCAGGCGATCGCCCGCAATATTCGCGTTGGGGATGGTCGGTGGCGCGCTGACCTGGCTTTAAATAACCTCGATCTTAAAGAAATTTTACCCGCTGTTCCCCGTACCCTAGTGGCGGACTACTCCGGCCAATTCCAGACTGGGGGAACCTTAGCCGAAGTGAACTTAAATACCATCGAAGCAACGGGTTCTGGACGCCTCACGGTGGGCAATGGCGAGATTCGCACCGAGGGCGTCACCGTCGCTGGGGGGGAATGGTACAGTCGCACCGCCCTAAATAATGTAGATTTAGTGAGCTTTGCCCCCCAATTGGCCAATGTGGCAAATACAGTCCCCAGCCAAGGTCAGTTTGAGGTGCGGGGTAATTTAGAGGATCTCTCAGTAGAGGGGATTTTGGCCCAAGGTTCCCTGAGCGCCAGACTAGCAGGCGGTGTCATTGACGGCGGATTGTTAACGCTTCAGAATGGCCAACTCCAGGGGGATTTTACCGCTCAAAATTTGGCTCTGAATCGCCTCAATAGCAGCCTGGAGGGAATTGGCAGTGGCGCTGTGCAATTAACAGCGGATGTGACCCAGCCAGACCTGAAGAACGTGCGGGCCGAAGGGGATCTGCGCCTCAGTGAAGGGGTCGCCCTGATTAATTCTCCGTTAACCAGTCAATGGGCTTGGAATGGGCAGCAACTGCAAATCCAAAGGGCGATCGCCGAAAATTTCCGGGCCGATGGGGTCTTAACCATTGATAGTGATCGCCTTGGTCGCGATGCAAGCCAAGCAATTACACAATTGGCCCTCAACCTAGAAGCCCAAAATCTCGATCTCCAGCAACTGCCTTTACCGGAGGTGGCCCAGTCTCTCGATGTTGCAGGTCAAGGGGATTTTCGAGGCACGATCCAAGGGACACTCCAGCAACCCCAGATCAATGGTCAAGTCGCTCTTAATAATGTGCAGTTAGCCGAATTAACCCTCGACCCCACCCTCCAGGGCACCATTCAAACCCGCAGCGATCGCCGCACCATCATTGCCATCGAAGGGGAAGAAGACCAGATTTTTGCCCGTCTGAACTCCCGTCTCCGCCCAGAACAGGCCGAACTCAAGCTCGATGGCTCGACCCTAGACCTCGCCCTGGAGTACAACCAAGCGGGCCTCGAACCTACCCGACTCCAACTGAGTAGTGGCAACCTCCCCGTTACTTTGGTTCAACAGGTGGCCCAGGGACAACCCGCTTTGCAACGACTTGATTTTCCCCTAGAAACGATGGTCTTGGGGGGACGACTCTCCAGTGAACTGCGGGCGGATCTCCAGGCGAATTCGGTGTCCGGTCAGATGGCGATCGCCCAACCGATGCTGGGTTATCTTGAAGGCGATCGCCTCAGTGGAAACTTTTACTTTGCCAACGATACCCTCAGGCTCCAGGATTTCCAATGGGCGCAAAATGGCGGCCTCTACAGCGTCGATAGCACCATTGCCCTGGCCAACGAAAACCGTCCTAGCCCAACCATTCAAACCACGGGCACCATCGAACAAGGCCGAATTGAAGATGTTTTAGCGGCCCTGCAAATTTTTGATTACGACGATTTCCAAAATCTCGGCAGTTTGTCCCTACCGGATTATTTTGGCCGTTCCAGTCGCTTCGATCGGAGCGCCGATCTCTATGCCAACCGTCCCCAGGATCCGCCCCCCATCACCACTGAAATTGAGTCTGTGGCCGTGCCAGCCCAACCCACCCTGGAATTAGCCGATGCCACGCCCCCTGAACGGGAAAAATATCGTTGTGATACCCTCCTCAACGGCATGGCTGAAGCGACTCCGCCGGAAAATAATGGCGAAAATCCGGCCCTCTACAGCCGTGGCGATCGCCAACAATCCTTTGCCGAAAGAATCGCTCTCCTCAGTTGTGTCCAAAGCCAACTCAATTTAGATGTCGCCGAGAGTAAACCACTCCTGCCCGCAGAATTAGCAGACCTCCGGGGGGAATTTAGCGGCGATTTGAGCCTTGCCTACAGTGCAGAGACTGGCCTCCAGGCGGATTTTGATCTCACTGGCGGATACCGCGAAGTGGCCGTGTTTGGCGAATCACAGATTGTCGGTTCCCCTTGGCAGTGGGGCGAGATCACGATGCCCCAGATTATCGCCCGTGGCGTACTGCGAGACCGGGTCTTAACGTTGCGGCCCGTGGGCATTCGTCTCTCGGAACAAGATGGCGGGGGACGCCTAAGCTTTATTGGTAGCTTTGGGGGCGATACCCAAACGGGACAATTGCGTCTCACCGAAGTCCCCGTGGCCTTTTTAGAAAAGTTCGTTGATTTACCTGAGGCGGTGGCGATCAACGGTTTTATTAACGCCAATGCCGCCCTTGCGGGAACTCCTGATGATCCCTCGGCCCGGGGTGAAATGACCATGGCCAACGCTAGCATCAATGACACGCCAATCAATAGCGTCAAGGGGAACTTCACCTATGATGATGCCCGCCTCGATTTCATCGTTGATAGTGAACTGGTGCCTGAGGCTGACCCCCTCCAAATTACGGGCAGTATTCCTTACCAACTCCCCAATGCGACAGTCGTCCCGGAGAGTAACGCGCTCAATCTCACGTTTAACCTTGAGAATGAAGGCTTTGCCCTCTTAAATATTTTGACGCGGGGTCAAGTGGCTTGGCTGGGCGGTGAAGGGGAAGTGGATCTGTCCATTGACGGAGAAATTGATCCCGACACGGGGCGGCCAGTGGATCTGGTGGCGGACGGTCAGGTGGCGATCGCCCAGGCAGAGATCCAAGCCCAGGTACTGCCCGATGCCCCCTTGACCAATGTCCATGGGCAAATTGACTTTAATCTAGATACCCTGACCGTCCAAGAACTCACCGGCGATTTTAGTGGTGGCCAGGTGGCGATCTCTGGGCAACTGCCCCTCGCCAGGGCGACGACCGAGAGCCAAACCCTCGATGTGCGCCTAGAAGATCTCAACTTTGTGCTGCCTGATCTCTACCAAGGGGGCGTTGCGGGCAATCTGATCATTGCTGGTACCAGCCTAGAGCCGACCATTGGGGGCGATTTAACCCTCCGAGAAGGGCGTATTTCACTGGCAGGGAACCAAGAAAATGGCAATGGTAATGGCAACTCAGCCGCAGCCATAGACCAACAAACCACGGCCGGGAATAAACAGCTTGACCCAGGGACATCCCCAACACCGAAACGCGTTTCCAATGTCGATCTGCGGGCGATCACAGAGTTTAAAGACCTGAAAATCACCCTTGGCGATCGCGTACAAATTACCAGGCAACCGATTCTGAACTTCCTCGCAACGGGCGATTTAACCCTCAATGGCACCCTCAATGATCTGCGTCCTGCCGGGGTGATTCAGTTAGATCGAGGTCAAGTCAATCTCTTTGCTGCCCAACTGCGGCTTGCGGGTAATCGTAATACCGCGACCTTTACCCCCAACTTTGGCCTCGATCCAGAGCTTGATATCACCCTAGAGACTTCTCTGTTGGAAAATTCCCGGTCATTTCTTGCCACTACCGATCCCCTTTCTGCTGAAATTCGTGACAATAGCGTCTTTGGCCCCAGCCAGATCGGCACCGTCGAAACCATCCGTATCCAAGCCAATGTGCGGGGACGGGCGAGCAATTTAGATGAAAATATTGAATTGACCAGTAGTCCGCCCCGTAGTGAAACGGAGTTGATTTCTCTCTTGGGGGGATCTTTCTTAGAAAACTTCACCGGGGGCAGCACCAACGAAACCCTAGCTTTGGCTAACCTAGCTGGTTCCGCCCTTTTGAGTAATATCCAAGATGTCATTGGCAATGCCCTTGGTTTGAGCGAGCTACGCCTCTTCCCCACGGTGATTACAGAAGATGAAAATGAGAGCAGTTCAACCTTGGGACTGGGGGCAGAACTCAGTGCCAACATCAGCCCAGATTTGTCCTTGTCGGTGCTGCAAATTCTGAATAGTAGCCAGCCCGCTCAGTTTGGTCTCCGGTATCGGGTCAACGATGAGATTTTTGTGCGGGGCTCCACGGATCTCAACAACGATAATCGCTTTTCTGTCGAATACGATCTGCGATTTTAGACACAAAAGCAGAAAATTTAACAATCTTTCCTGAGAAACGTTAACATTATTTAATAACCAACCTGAAACACAGGATAAGACGCTCTTTTAAGAATCGCATAATTATTTTGCTTATCCTCAAATCCTAGGAGGCTCTCAGTAGTGAACAAAAACAACAAAAAATGGCGCAGTACCGGGCTTTATGCCCTATTGGCGATCGTCGTGATCTCCTTGGCTGTGTCTTTCTTGGATCAGCAACCCCAAAGTCGAGAGACCTGGCGTTATAGTCAGTTCCTCCAAGAAGTCCAGCAGGGCAATATCGAAAGTGTCAAAATCAGTGGCGATCGCACTAAAGCTTTTGTCCCGGCCCAGGATGGCACGCCTATCCTCGTCAACCTTCCCCCCGGTGATACGGAGTTAATCGACATCCTCAGCGAAAACAATGTCGATATTGCCGTGTTACCCCAGAGTGACGACAATTGGATTTTCCGCGCCCTCAGTACACTCATTTTCCCAATCCTACTACTCGTGGGGTTATTCTTCCTGCTCCGGCGCGCCCAGAGTGGCCCCGGTTCCCAGGCCATGAACTTTGGCAAATCAAAGGCACGGGTTCAAATGGAACCCCAGACCCAAGTCACCTTTGGTGATGTGGCAGGGATTGAGCAGGCCAAACTTGAGTTAACCGAAGTTGTTGACTTCTTGAAAAACGCTGATCGGTTCACTGCAATCGGTGCAAAAATTCCCAAAGGGGTGCTCCTCGTTGGCCCTCCCGGAACCGGTAAAACGCTCTTGGCAAAAGCCGTTGCTGGGGAGGCTGGTGTCCCTTTCTTCTCCATCTCTGGTTCTGAATTCGTCGAAATGTTCGTCGGGGTCGGTGCTTCCCGTGTCCGCGATCTTTTTGAACAGGCCAAACAAAATGCCCCCTGTATCGTCTTTATTGATGAAATTGACGCCGTGGGTCGCTCCCGTGGTGCTGGTCTCGGTGGCGGTAACGATGAGCGGGAACAAACCCTAAACCAGCTCCTGACAGAAATGGATGGTTTTGAAGGTAACACTGGCATCATTATCATCGCTGCGACTAACCGTCCCGATGTCTTGGATGCGGCGTTAATGCGCCCCGGTCGCTTTGATCGTCAAGTGGTCGTCGATCGCCCCGACTATTCCGGTCGTTTAGAAATTCTCAATGTCCATGCCCGGGGTAAAACCCTCTCGAAGGATGTGGATCTCGAAAAAATTGCCCGTCGGACTCCCGGCTTCACCGGTGCAGATTTGTCGAACCTCCTAAACGAGGCAGCAATTCTGGCAGCCCGTCGCAATTTGACGGAAATTTCTATGGACGAAGTGAACGATGCAATTGATCGCGTCCTCGCTGGCCCTGAGAAGAAAAACCGCGTCATGAGTGAAAAGCGCAAAACCCTTGTTGCTTACCACGAAGCAGGCCATGCCCTCGTTGGTGCTTTGATGCCCGACTATGACCCAGTCCAAAAAATTAGCATTATCCCCCGGGGTCGTGCTGGCGGTTTAACTTGGTTCACCCCCAGTGAAGATCGCATGGATTCTGGTCTATACTCCCGTGCCTATTTACAAAACCAGATGGCCGTTGCCCTCGGTGGCCGCATTGCTGAAGAAATTATCTTCGGTGAAGAAGAAGTCACCACAGGTGCTTCTAATGACTTACAGCAGGTCGCTAATGTTGCCCGACAAATGATTACCCGCTTCGGGATGAGCGATCGCCTGGGGCCTGTAGCCTTGGGTCGCCAAAATGGTAACGTTTTCATGGGTCGTGACATTGCCTCTGATCGGGACTTCTCCGATGAAACAGCCGCCGTAATTGACGAAGAAGTCCGGGGCCTCGTGGAAGAAGCCTACAAGCGCGCGAAAGATGTGCTTGTCGGTAACCGCAGTGTCCTCGATAAATTAGCAGCGATGCTTGTCGAAAAAGAGACCGTTGATGCTGAGGAGTTACAAACCCTACTCATGGAAAGTGACGTGCAAATGGCCGCTTTCTCTAGTACCGCAGCTTAAGCGACTCGGAAAATTGAATTATTGCTAATCACTACGGTGAGAAACGAGATCCCTAATTGTTTTAGGGATCTTTTTTTGTCTAAAACGTTGGCACATTAATGTGGCCGACACTGACGAGCACAGAAGAGCCGCCCACGGCGATTTCCGTCAATTCCCCTTTTTGCTGTTGCATGGTCAGCATGAGCTGACTGGGCCGCCCCATTTGAATGCCTTGGTAAATCTGCCAAGTTTGTAATGTCGCCTGGCTGGGTAGGTAGCGATGTAGATAACCCGCCAAACTCGTGGCCGCTGAACCCGTTGCCGGATCTTCAGCAATGCCCAGGCCGGGGGCAAACATCCGCGCATAAATTTGATTGTCTTCGGTTACGACAAAGGGATAGATGTGGGCTGCCAGTTGATGCTGGCATTCTTTTTCCCAAAAGGTGCGGTTGAGGGAGCAACGGCTCAGGGCATCGAGATCCTTACTACGGTGAGAAACGAGATCCCTAATTGTTTTAGGGATCTTTTTTTGTCTAAAACGTTGGCACATTAATGTGGCCGACACTGACGAGCACAGAAGAGCCGCCCACGGCGATTTCCGTCAATTCCCCTTTTTGCTGTTGCATGGTCAGCATGAGCTGACTGGGCCGCCCCATTTGAATGCCTTGGTAAATCTGCCAAGTTTGTAATGTCGCCTGGCTGGGTAGGTAGCGATGTAGATAACCCGCCAAACTCGTGGCCGCTGAACCCGTTGCCGGATCTTCAGCAATGCCCAGGCCGGGGGCAAACATCCGCGCATAAATTTGATTGTCTTCGGTTACGACAAAGGGATAGATGTGGGCTGCCAGTTGATGCTGGCATTCTTTTTCCCAAAAGGTGCGGTTGAGGGAGCAACGGCTCAGGGCATCGAGATCCTTGAGGGGCAAATATAAAAAGGGCAGTCCACAGGAAATCACCGCCGGTTTTAGCACCGGGTGTAAGTCGTGGGCCTGGAGATTTACCAGGGAAGCGTAATCGATGGATTGCGATCGCTCAATAAACTGGGGCAACTGGGCCGCACTTAGGGCAGTGGTACGAACTTGATCCTGTTCCCAATAGATAGAGACGGGGACAATCCCCACTTCTTCTTGGAAGCGCACAAGCTGACAATTTGCAGGTAGATAACCGAGATGGGCCAGAAGGTAGGCGGTTCCCACGGTGGGATGGCCCGCAAAGGGAATCTCGGCGGCGGGCGTAAAAATCCGCAGTTGAAAGTCCGTATCAGGATCTTTTGTGGGAAAAACAAAGACAGTTTCTGAAAGGTTAAGCTCCTTGGCGATTGCCTGCATTTGATGCGAACTTAACCCTTGGGCCTGGGGGAACACCGCCAGGGGATTACCCCCGAAAATTTGCTCTGTAAACACATCGAGGGTATGAAAAGTATAGGTTTGTGACATATAGGTTAAAAATAAACTTAAACTAAGGCCGGTGCCGTGGAGATTTGAATGGAAACGTCTGCTAAATCAAGAATTTGCGGAATCAGATCTTCTTTTTTGACGGCCATCATATGGACACCGTGGCAGAGATTTTTGGCAATTTTTACCTGCTCCGCCGCAATTTTGAGACCCTCTTCGAGGGGATTTTCAGCTTGGGCTAGGCGCTCAATAATCGCATCGGGAATTTGCGCCCCTGGTACACAGCGGTTGATAAATTGAGCATTTTTTGCCGATTTCAACAGAAAAATTCCCGCAAATACGGGCACATCATATTGACTAGCCACCCGGTTCATAAATTCTTCGAGTCGCTGGAAATCCGTAATCATTTGCGACTGGAAAAACTGCGCCCCGGCTTCTACTTTGCGGGCAAAGCGAGATTCAATGGTGTACCAACTCTTAAGCTGGGGATCCACCGCGCCCCCAGGGAACAAATCCAGGGGGCCATCGGGCATTTTTTTGTCGTTAAAGTCTTGGCCGTTATTTAATTTGGTGATCAGTTTTAATAGACGCACCGATTCGAGATCGAAAACTGCCTTGGCTTTGGGGTGATCGCCCGCTTTGACGGGATCCCCCGTGAGGGCCAACACATTCCGTAAACCCAGGGCATGGGCGCCCATTAAATCTGCTTGGAGACCAATGACATTGCGATCGCGGCAGGCCACCTGAAAAATTGGGTCGATACCGTTTTGCAAGAGTAAAGTTGAGGCGGCAATGGACGACATGCGCATCACGGCCCGGCTCCCATCGGTCACATTCACCCCATGGACGCGATCGCCAAGCAATTTTGCCATCCGCAGCATTTTTGTCGGGTCACCCCCCTTTGGAGGCGCAACCTCAGCCGTAACGACAAAGTCTCGATTTTCGATGGCACGACGCAGACGGGTGGTCATGGAAGCAGTTTTAGGGTTAAAAAATCACAGGTAATGAACCATTCTACAGGGACGGCAGAAAACCAAGGGCGTCTTTCACCTGCTTGAGGGTTGCATTTGCAACAGTGTCAGCTTTTTCACGGCCTTCCCGCAACACCTGATCGAGGTAATCGGGGTTCGCCATAATGTCATGGTATTTCGTTTGGATTGGCTCCAGGGCGGCAATGACGGTCTCTGTGAGGAGGGGTTTAAATTGACCCCAGCCCATATCGGCACATTCAGCGGCTACGGTTTCTTTGGGTTTACCACTGAGCAGAGCATACAACCCCAGCAAGTTATTGCATTCCGGGCGGTTAGGATTGTCAAACTCTAGGCCCCGTTCGGGATCGGTTTTGCACTTTTTGATTTTCTTCGTCAGGACATCGGGGGGATCCAAAAGATTAATCCGGCTTAGTTCCGAGGGATCGGACTTGGACATTTTCTTCGTGCCATCGGTGAGGCTCATCACCCTAGCCCCCGTTGTCCGAATCAGCGGATCCGGCATTTTCAGCACGGGGTTTTTCTTCGTGCCAAATTTGTCGTTAATGCGGATCACAATGTCGCGGGTCAGCTCTAAATGTTGTTTTTGGTCTTCGCCCACGGGCACTTTATCGGCATCATACAGGAGAATATCAGCGGCCATCAGCACCGGATAATCGAGCAGGCCAACGCTGACGTTTTCCCCTTGTTTTTGGGCTTTTTCTTTGAACTGAATCATCCGCTCTAACCAGTTCAGGGGCGTCACACAATTTAACAACCAGGCCAATTCGCTATGGGCTTTAACGTGGGATTGAACAAAAATGGTCGAGTGGGTCAAGTCAATGCCACAGGCAAGATACAACGCGGCGATCGCCTTTGTATTATTTGCTAGAACCTTGGGGTCATGGGGCACCGTAATCGCGTGGAGATCTACCACACAGAAAAAACTGTCATAGTCCTGTTGAATTTCCACCCAGTTTTGGATCGCCCCAAGATAGTTGCCGAGGTGAAGATTACCAGTGGGTTGTACCCCAGAGAGAATGCGCTGTTTCGCCATGGATCGCTACGGTGTGGAATGCCCCAATGATTATCGGCCAAATGTTTCAGACTGTAAAGTTGCCTGACAAAGCCCAGGGGCGATCGCCTTCCTTTTAGCGAGATCTATCACCAAGAGGTCAGATTACAATAGAGATACAGGATCCTAAAATTTGCCCCTTTTTTCCCGTTAATTTTAAAGGCGCAATTTTTGAAATTTCCTGCGGTCATTTGCGCCAGTATTGTCTTGCGGCCCATGCCATGAAAATTCTTTGTCTTACGGTTTTTCCCGATGAGTTTCTTGCGCTCCAAAGGGCGATCCATCACCCCTGGCAGGAAACCTTAACCCCTTGTGGTACTCCCTACCTCGCCACCAACTACAACGGGTTACAACTCGCCCTTGTGCATCTTTCTGCCAAATCCCTTGCTAATCCCCAGCGTCTTATTTCCCTAGGCGACCATCTAAAGCCGCAGTTGATTGTGATGGTTGGCATCTGTCGCGGCAATCCGGCCAAAGTTGTTTTAGGGGATATTATCGTTGCCCAGAAAATTTTCACGCTACCAACGGCAAACCGCACCAGTGACTCCGCTTACATCCTCGCCCAACCTTGGCAAGGACGACTCTTGGGGCAATCTAGCGCTTGGCAACAGCAAATCCAAACGCCGCGTCCTAAATCAAGCTTGCACCAGCGGGGCTGGTTACTCCACACTCTCTACGACCACGAACTCAAGCCTGACCATTGCCCCCCACCCCAGGCCCACCCTGAGCGCCGCCACCACTGCCCTGACTGGCCTTTGATTTTCGAGCAATTAGTCACCGAAAAATTACTCACTGCCGACCCGGTTCGCCTCACGGCCTTGGCCATCGATTTAATCCGTGATAATCACGCGCTCCATTTAGCGACGGGTTTCCCCCACGATCCAGCGGTTCCCAGCGTGCATTTAGGGGCGATCGCCGATGTGACCCATACCAATTTCCAGACCGAGGAGGATCCTTTTGCGACCCAGACTCACCTATTTGGCCTAGATATCGGCAGTGCCGCCGCCACAACCCTGGCTACTGCAATAGACTGTCCTGCCATTGTGATCAAAGCGGTGCAGAGCTACGGTAATCCTCAACCCCCCCTGCCCTTCCGTGCCTATGCCACCGAAGCGGCGGCCCAATTTTTCCTCGGCTTCCTCCGGCACCTTAACACCCCAAATTCCCCTGGGCTATTCTCGCTCCCCGTGAGTTAAAGGCCGTGGCGGTTCTGTTTTGAGAACGAAGCCGTTATAATAACCGAGTTCTGCGACGAGCCTTCACAGTCTTTAATTTTCCCATGTCTGAGTCTAGCCATTCCTCCCTCGATGACATTCGCGCTACCCGATTAGAAAAGGTTGATCAACTCAAGGCGATCGCCATGAATCCCTACGCCTACAAATGGGAGATCAGCCACCACACCGCCGAACTACAGGAAAAATATAAAGACATCGAAGCTGGAGAAGAAGTCGAAGACACCGTATCCATTGCTGGGAGAATTCTCGCCCGTCGTGTCTTCGGTAAACTTGCGTTTTTTAGCCTCCAGGACGAAACTGGCACGATCCAGCTTTACCTCGATAAGAAATTAATTAATGGCGGAATGCCCGACCTCGAAGGCGCATTCAACCACCTCAAAAAACTCACCGACGTCGGCGATATTATTGGTGTCAAAGGTATTATCAAGCGCACCGAAAAAGGGGAACTCTCCATTAAAGTGAGCCAATTTGCCATGCTCACCAAATCCCTGCTGCCTCTCCCGGACAAATGGCATGGCCTCACCGACATCGAAAAACGCTACCGTCAGCGTTACGTTGATCTGATTATTAACCCCCAAGTAAAAGAGACATTCCGCCGTCGCGCCAAAATTACTGCCGCCATCCGCCGTTATCTTGAAGACCGCGATTTCCTTGAAATTGAAACTCCCGTCCTCCAAGCTGAAGCTGGCGGCGCAGAAGCCCGTCCTTTCATTACCCACCACAACACCCTTGATATGCCGCTCTATCTGCGGATCGCCACGGAATTACACCTGAAGCGCTTGGTCGTCGGTGGCTTTGAGCGGGTCTTTGAACTGGGGCGCATCTTCCGTAATGAGGGCGTTTCCACTAAGCACAACCCCGAATTTACCTCCATCGAAGTCTACCAAGCCTATGGTGACTATTTCGACATGATGGATCTCACAGAAGATCTAATTCGTACCCTTGCGAAGGACATCGTCGGTCAAGCTCAACTGCCCTATGGTGAGGTGATCGTTGATGTGGGTACTCCCTGGCGCCGGGAAACCATGCAAAACCTCGTTCAGGAAGCCACAGGGATCAATTTCCTCAGCTTTGATGACCTTAACGCCGCAAAGCAAGCCGCTGAATCTGTAGGAATGCACATTCCCGAAAAATGTAAAACCATCGGGCAATTACTGAATGAAGCCTTCGAGCAAAAGGTAGAAGCAACTTTAATTCAGCCCACTTTTGTGACGGAATATCCTGTGGAAGTGTCTCCCCTCGCCAAGCCCCACCGCGATAAACCGGGTTTAACGGAGCGTTTTGAATTGTTTATTGTGGGCCGAGAACTTGCCAATGGTTTCTCTGAGTTAACGGATCCCGTCGATCAACGGCAACGGTTGGAAGAACAAGCGGCCAAGAAAGCAGCGGGGGACGAGGAAGCCTGTGATGTGGATGAGGATTTTGTCACAGCACTGGAATACGGCATGCCTCCCACGGTTGGTCTAGGAATTGGGATTGATCGCCTAGTGATGTTGTTGACTAATGCCGAAAGTATCCGCGATGTGATTGCTTTCCCACTGCTTAAGGATCGTTTTCGTGGAATACGAGATGAGACGCTTTCTGGTGATAGGGGCCTCAAACTCTCTGACATCGCTGAAGATAAGAAACTTCCTCAGGTTTCTGACCTTGGTGAAATGTAAGCGGATACTCTTTATTTTTTGAACAAAAACCTTCTTCATTCTAGGCAATATTTAAACTTATTCCTGCGGAATTATGGATCAGCAAAAGTTAACGGAAGTTTTGGCGATCGCCCGACAAATCGGTTGGGGTGCAGGGGATGTTCTCCAAAGTTATTACAAAGGAGATATTAAAAATATTTCTGATAAAAAAGATGGCCCTGTCACCAAGGCAGATTTAGCAGCAAATCACTATATTCTGGAAGCGTTTCAGGAAAAGTTAGGCACTGAAGATTTTGCCTATCTCAGCGAAGAAACCTACGACGGCAATAAAGTTGAACATCCTTGGGTGTGGATTATTGATCCCCTCGATGGCACCCGTGATTTTATTGACCAAACGGGAGAATATGCCGTTCACATTTGCCTTGTTCATGAAGGTCGCCCGGTCATTGCGGTAGTGGTCGTCCCCGAAGCAGAAAAGCTTTATTTCGCGTCGAAAGGGAATGGCACTTTTGTGGAAACTCGTGATGGCACCGTCACCCCAATTAAAGTTTCTGAGCGCAATCAACCAGAAGATTTATATTTAGTCGCCAGCCGTACCCACCGGGATCAACGCTTCCAGGATTTGTTAGATCGCCTACCCTTTAAAGATAGAAATTATGTGGGGAGTGTCGGCTGTAAAATTGCCCATATTCTCGAACAAAAATCCGATGTTTATATTTCTCTATCGGGGAAATCTGCAGCAAAAGATTGGGATTTTGCGGCCCCGGAACTAATCCTCACGGAAGCAGGTGGAAAATTTAGTTATTTTGCAGGCAATGAAGTGCTCTATAACCAAGGCGATGTGGTGAAGTGGGGCGGCATTATGGCGTCTAATGGGCCGTGTCATGCAGAACTTTGTCAGCAGGCGATCGCCATCCTTGCAGAACTAGATCGTACATAGTTTGTCACCAAAAGCAAGGTTGGGATCAATCAAGGGGTCATGACCCATCTCAACGACGGCGAGGGTTAAACCAGGAATTTACACCTTTTCCCACAATCACCCCTTATGCTAAAGAGACTCATTTGTTTTTGATTTGCCACCATGTCTTCGAGTGTCCTTGAAATTTTGGTCATTCTTCTGCTAACTATCCTGAATGGCATCTTTTCCGGTTCAGAGATTGCCGTCGTTTCTGCCCGAAAAATCCGATTAGAGCAACTGTTAGAGCAAGGAAACGTAAAAGCGAGAGCGGCGCTGAAATTAGCGAATAATCCGAATGAATTTCTCTCGACTGTACAAATTGGCATCACCTTAATCGGTATCCTGAGCGGCGCAGTGGGTGGTGCAACCATTGCCCAACGCCTCAAGCCTGCTTTTGATAATATCCCGCGCTTACAACCCTACAGTGAAGCCATTAGCGTGGTGATCGTGGTGACAATTATCACCTATCTATCCCTCGTCATTGGGGAATTAGTGCCAAAACGGATTGCCCTTAATGCTCCGGAAAAAATTGCCTGTACTGTCGCTAAGCCCATGCGCTGGCTGTCTCGTTTAACAACGCCATTAGTACGGATCTTGGGCAGTTCAACGGAGGCTCTGTTACATCTTTTGGGGATTCAGGATTCCAATGAACCGGACATCACAGAAGAAGAAATTAAGGTTTTGATTCGTCAAGGGGCAGAATCCGGTCTCTTTGAGGCGGCAGAGCATGACATTGTTCAACGGGTTTTTCGACTAGGCGATCGCCCCATTAAAGCCATGATGACCCCCCGCACAGACATTGTGTGGCTAGATATCACCGCTCCCCTAGAAGAAAACCTCAAAGAAGTGATGGAGAGTAACCATTCCCGGTTTCCTGTAGGTCGCGACACCCTTGACCATTGCCTGGGGACAGTGCGAGGGACAACCCTATTAAGTGCGCAACTATCGGGTCAGCCCATCGATATACAAGCGATGCTCCAACCTCCCCTTTACATTTCCGAAGGAACACGTACCCTGAGTGTGATTGAACAATTCAAAGCCACAGGGATTCACATTGCTTTGGTCACAGATGAATATGGCGGGATCGAAGGTTTGGTGACGTTGAATGACCTGATGGAGGCGATCGTTGGGGACTTGCCCTCTATGGAACACGATGAGGAACCGATGATTATTCAGCGGGATGACAATTCCTGGCTATTAGATGGACTTTTAGACATTGATGAATTGAAAGCCTTGTTGGAAAAGAAAACGCTCCCCGATGAAGACACAGGAGCATTCCATACTTTAGGCGGATTTATGACGCACCTCCTAAACCATATTCCCCAATCGGGTGAGCATTTTGAGTGGAGTGGGATCCGCTTTGAGGTAGTGGACATGGACGGCGCAAGGGTGGACAAAGTTTTGGTTTCGCTGCTGGATGCCAAGGAACTTGACCAAGCTTAAAATTCGCTAGGCTTTAAGGCAAAACAAAACCCCCTCGTTTAATTTAGGGGGCTTTTTGTTGTAACTGATCAAAAGAAATGGAGCCGAGCAGAGTCGAACTGCTGTCCAAACTGGGTATTCACCCCTAGCTCATTCACAGGTTTAGTTCTTCTAATCCTCAGAACGGGAACGACTGCTTGTTCCGAGTCGCCAAGAATCTCTGGTCTAGTCTTAGCTCTAGTGCAAACCAGATGTATTCCTAGAGAGCATCCGTTGGGGGTTTAGTCATAATCCTTAACGGAGTCGAATTATGAATGCTCGAACCTAAGTTAAGGTGTTCTTATTAAGCTACAGCAGCAGCTTTGCGAGCGAAAGGAACGATGTTGTTCGCAGTTACATTTTGTTTGGATCTTTGATTTGCGAGAGGAGACCCACTCTCGACCTGCATCACAGTGGAAGCTTTCGCCAACCTGTCGAAACCGTTGCGGCCCCGTGCAATGTATTTAGTATAGCATTGGGCCTTGGTTCTTAGGGGGGGGAAACCCGCTATCAAGTTCGCGATCGCCTCCCATTTTTTCTCGTAAGAAGTTCTAGCCCAACAAACTCCGGAGCATCCAGGCATTTTTTTCGTGAACCTGCATCCGTTGGGTGAGCAGATCGGCGGTGGGTTCGTCGTTGGCCTTGTCCACGGTGGGGAAGATGGAGCGGGCAGTGCGGACAACGGTTTCTTGGCCTTCTACCAAAAGACGAATCATTTCTTCGGCAGTGGGTACTCCTGTGCCTTCGGGGATGGCGGAGAGTTCGGCAAATTCTTGGTAGGTACCGGGGGCCGGTACACCCAGGGCGCGGATACGTTCGGCAATGAGATCTACGGCCAGGGCGAGTTCGTTGTACTGGGTTTCAAAGAGGAGGTGGAGGGTCTGGAACATTGGCCCAGTGACGTTCCAGTGGAAATTATGGGTTTTGAGATAGAGGGTGTAAGTGTCGGCGAGGAGGTGGCTTAAGCCTTTGGCGATCGCCTCTCGATCGGCTTCGCTAATGCCAGTGTTGATGGGCATCGGGCCAGAGACAGTGCTCATGGCTACTTCTTCTTTGGCTTTGGTCTTAGTTTTGGATTTACTACCCATTATGTGAAGATTTTCCAGTTAGAGTACTTTTACGCCCATTATCAACAATTTTTTCGGCGATCGCATCCTAGGCGTCAAAACCGAACGCATTTTTAAAGAAAGATTGTCAGTATTTCCTGATGGGTCTGTACCTGGGATTGAATCGTTTGCTGCTGGGCTGGGGTCAGCTTTTCGGCGGTTTGCAAAGCGGCTGTCCACTGTTCAGTAATCGCAGTTGCATCGCGGGGCAGTTGATCCAGATCAAGGCCAGGGAGGTGACATTGTTGCTGTAGCTGGGCCACCTTGGGATCGTAGCTCAGGGCAAAGCAGGGACAAGCGGCGGCGGCAAGGATCAGACTATGGAGACGCATCCCAATCAGAAAATCCACTTGGGCAAAAAGGCTTTTGTACTGTTGCGGTTGCAATGGGGTAATAATCGCCTTGGGTTCTGCTAATTCGTCGTAAAGTTGCTTGGCGATCGCCTCGTCTTGGCTTTTTTGAAACGGCACAAGAATCACACTGGCCTGATGCTGCCGTTGAAATTGTTTGAGGGCTTCCCCCAGAACGGCAATTTTTTGGGGTGTTAAAGTGCGGTGGGAGCGGAGATTGACCGCAATGCGGGGACGGGGTAAACCTGGCATTTCCAGAAAAGATTTTGCTGCTAAAGCCCACACCGGATCTGGGGCGAGCCTGTGGGGAATCTGCCAATTTTTTAATAAATCTGCTGAAGCCTGATCCCGCACGGTGATTTCTGTGCAACCCCGGAGAACAAAGCGCGTAACCTGATTCGCCAAACTAGACTGCAACGGGCCGATGCCCTGGCCCCAGGCGATGGTCTTTTTCCCTAGGAGTTGCGCCCATTTCATCAAACCGGCGTAATATAGCAGGCTTCCTAAACTCGTGACATCCTGCAATAAACTGCCGCCCCCAAAGATAAAACCATCTGCTTTGGCGATCGCCTTGAGGGTTGCCCAGGATTTGTGGGGAATTGCAGTCACACCATAGGCTTGGGCAGTAGCGGTGGGATTGTGGGAGAGGACAATGGGCTTCACCCCAGGGGGCAACATCTGCAACAGAGTCAATAGCAGGGCTTCATCCCCGGCATTTCCCTGACCGTAATAGCCACACAGAACAACATTTGGCATTGTGTCGTTAACGAAAAGATAGGCTTTATTATATCGGCGTGTTTGATTGCGCCCAATTGTCCGCCTAAAGTTGAGTGACGGGCTATGTCCCCCTAGAAACAAAAATCTTCAACAGAGGCTTGAATGCGTCCATGGACTATTTAAATTTTGTTTACTTCTTTACAACAATGATCGCGTTGGCGGCACTGCCTAGTACCAGTGTTGCCCTTGTTGTGACCCGTTCTGCGACGGCAGGTTTTCGCAATGGCTTGGCTGTGGCCTCTGGGATTGTCGCTGGAGATTTAGTCTTTGTCTGCCTTGCTTTGTTGGGGTTGAGTGCGTTAGCGCAACAACTCGGCTCAGTATTTACCCTCATTAAAATCATGGGGGGACTTTACCTAATTTGGCTGGGGATCGGCTTAATTCGGACAAAACAGACTTTTGAATTCAAGGTAAACAATCAACGTCGCACAAATTTTTTGGAAAGTTTTCTGAGTGGGTTTGCTCTTACCCTTGGGGATCTTAAGGCTATTTTTTTCTATGCCAGCTTATTTCCGGCAATCGTTGATCTGAAAACTCTTGGATCTTCTGAAGCAATCACCATTGTGCTTACCACCATTGTGACGGTGGGAGGAGTCAAAGCTGTGTACGCTTATTTTGCAGAACAATTAGTCAAGCGAGTCAAATCACCCAAGGCTCAAAAAGCAGGTAGGGTCGCGGCAGGAACAGCAATGGTTTGTGGTGGCACTTATCTGATTTTCAAGCAGTGATTTTTGCCAACAACCCATGTTGAATCTAGCGAGGGAAAAGAGAAACTGACTTTAAATCGCTGGGGTGATAGATTTTGTGGGGGCGATGGGCGGCATCAATTTCAATCACCAGATCTGTCCAATGGGAATTTTGGGTGAGGGGCTGAATAAAAAGTTCTGGGTGGAGCGATCGCCAAAAATAATCCACAAACTGATCAATTTCTGCATCACTCATTCCCGTTTTACCCTGGGCGATCATTTGGTGTTCTGCATCCTTGCGCCACTGTTTACTCAGACGATAATCTTCCGGGGAGAGCACCAACAACCGATCCAGCTTTTCCCACAGGGGAACATATTCTGCTAAAGCCTCGTTAATGCGGCGGGCAAAAAGGCGATCGCCTGCGGTTAAAATCGGTTCTGGGGCTGTTTCAAAAACTTCCGGGGCAACGGGCCGACAACCCACAAACCAGCCTTCAAAAAGTACAATTTCCACCGGATCAATCCACTCCGGCCCAAGGCGATCGCCCGCACCATTATGTAAAGACTTATCGAAGCGGGGAATGGCAATTTTATCTCCCAGGTTGGCCCGTTGTAGTTGCGTTAAAACTTCTAGGCCCAGGTCTACATCGTGGGTACCGGGAGGGCCACGCCAAATTAGTTCCGGCTGAGTTTTTCGTAAATCCTGACGTTCGGCATAGGTTTTGTAAAGATCATCAATGGAAATCGCCACACAGGGATATTGCCACTGCGCCAGAACCGTTTGCAACACCCGACAGAGGGTCGTTTTGCCTGTGCCTTGGCCGCCGAGGATGCCATAGATTAGCGGTTGATCCTGCTGTTGGCGAGCGGTACGAATTTGTTGGGCCAGGGGCAACCATAGTTCCCAGAGGGTTTTGAGAATTGCGCCTTGATCGTGGAATTTGAGAGTGTTACAAAGCTGGAGAATTTCCGGGGCGATCGCCAAAAAATCCTTAGCCCGGTGGGTAATGCCGGCCAGACTCAGATCATAATCGAGGGCTGCAGCTTGGTTTGGATCCGCTTGGGCTTGTTCCAGTAAGTAGAGCAAGTCTGCTGCTTGGGTTTCTTGAGCCGTTAACCAGTTGCTTAAGATCGTTTCCAGTTGCATGATGAAACTCTGCCCATGTCCCGACAATTACTTGGCTTTAGGGTAAACCTAAATGCCTCAAACCGGATCGAAAAGTTGGCCCGCTTTGACACTTCAATCCTGTAAATTTTCCAAATCAGCTAAATCCTGCCATCGACCCGAAGCACGTTTATTTAACCGTAAATTTTCCAAATCAATGAAATCAATGACAGTCCCCTCAATTTCAACTGGTACCCGCAGATCATAGCAATCTGCAAATTGAATTCCATCTACTGAAGTCAGCAAATCAATACGACTCGGCGGATATCCTAACTGAATCACTTGATTAGCCGTTGCAAAATCTTCTGTTTGTAAGTCAAGGTCACCAAAACCAAAATCCCGTAGTGCCTGCATGACTTTCACGCCATTTTCCTGGGAAGCTTCAAGCCAAATATCAATGTCTTTTGTGTAGCGAGGATAGCCATAGAAGGCCACAGCATAGCCCCCAACAACTAAATAACGAACCTGATTAGCGTTGAGAAATTGTATAAATTCTTTGAAATCTTGGTTCAGCATTGTATTGCCATTGATGATACTCTTTGCGGATATTTTCTAGGGCGGCTAATCGTTCTAAATAAGATTTTGTTAGCCAAAATTGCCGATCATTTTTTCTTTCATATAAGGAAACTTTTTTGATAACTTTTTCCATATTTTTGTCATAGTTTCAAGTTGTTTTAATTTTAACTGGTGGCAAATCCGGTTCAGCGATCGCCCAATGGCTTTATTCGTCATTCTATGATGATCACTGTGTAGATAAACCGTAAATCGTGGAAAATAGGAAAGGTAGTTTCTTGTGTCACCGATGGATAGTCAACAACAGGAAAGGCACTTTACCCTAGCGCGAGCCAGTCTCCAGCAGGCCCTGGCTTGGTATGGCAACACCCGTCGCCATTGGCACTATCCCCCCGACCCAGCATTAAAAGCGGCTGTACGGCCCGAATTGCAACAACTCCAAACGGCGATCGCCAAACTCGATCAAAATCTCTTGCGTATCGCCACCTTTGGCCTGGTCAGTCGCGGCAAATCAGCGGTGATCAATGCCCTCATTGGCGAAAAAATGCTCGAAACTGGCCCCCTCCACGGGGTGACCCAATATCCACGGGCGGTGCGTTGGCCCCTGACCACGGAAAAACTCAAAATTGAATTAGTCGATACCCCAGGCCTCGATGAAATTGCCGGGGAAGCCCGCACAAAAATGGCAGCGGAAGTGGCGGCAAACTCTGACTTGATTTTGTTTATCATTGCCGGCGATATTACCCGCACCGAGTACGAATCTCTCTACGAACTGCGCCAACAGCACAAACCATTACTGGTGGTATTTAACAAAATTGATCTCTATCCCGACTGCGATCGCCAAAGTATTTTCCAGCAACTCCAACAACTGAGCCAAGAATCAACGGGCACCCGGTTTCCCCTCAGTCCCGAAGAAATTGTCATGGTTGCCGCCGAACCCCAACCCCTCGCTGTCCGCATCGAACATCCCGATGGCCGTGTTGAAGAAGCTTGGGAAACCCCCGACGCCCAGATTGATCCCCTACGGGAAAAGATTTTTACGATCCTCAGCCGTGAAGGCAAATCTTTGATGGCTGTCCATGCCCTTGTCCAGGCGCGTCACTTGCAAACGGCGATCGCCCAAAAAACCCTGTCCCATCGCCAAACTGAAGCCGAAGAATTGATCTGGAACTATGCCAAAACCAAAGGTGCGGCGATCGCCCTAAATCCCATTGGCTTTTTGGATCTCCTTGGGGGGACCTTTGCCGATTTAGCCTTGATCCGTGCCCTCGCCCGCTTGTATGGATTGCCCATGACCAGCCATGAAGCAGCCAAACTCTGGCGCAATATTCTAATCAGTGCGGGAATTTTGTTTGTGGCGGAACTGGGTAGTGGTGTCTTTCTGGGTTTAGGCAAAACAGCCCTCAGTTTTGAATCTCTAACCAATCCGAGCACCCTCGGTCTCTATGGCACCGCCGCCCTCGCCCAGGGGGGAATTGCCGCCTATGGTAGCTATGTGATCGGAAAAGTGACCCAGACCTATCTGCAAAATGGCTGCAGTTGGGGAAACCTGGGGGCAAGTACGACGATCAAAGAAATTCTTGCCCAGTGCGATCGCCAAACCCTGCTATATCGACTACAAGCAGAGATCGCCGCAGTCTAGGGCAAAATCGGATAAAAATGGCCCACTGGCCCCGTCCCCTGACCAATGGCTAGGCTATGTTTTAGGGCTTCTGTGACGTAGGTCTTTGCCTTGTTAACGGCTTGGAATGGAGGATCTCCCAGGGCTAAGCGAGCGGCGATCGCCGCCGAAAGGGTACAACCAGTGCCGTGGGTGTGGGGGGTCTGGATACATTCCGTTTTTAAAATTTCAAGCCGTTCACCATCGAACCACACATCCACCCCTTGTAATGCCCCGGTCATCGCTCCCCCTTTAACAAGCACTGCCCCACAACCAAGCTGATGAATTTTTTGGGCTGCCTGTTCCATGGTGGCGAGATCGGTAATTTCTAGGCCACTGAGAATCTCCGCCTCGTAACGGTTTGGCGTGAGGATCTGGGCGAGGGGGATTAATTGCTTTTGCAAAAAGGTGATCGCCCCGTCGTCGATGAGCTGTACCCCCGTGCGGGAAACCATCACCGGATCCAAAACCCAGTTGGGGAGCCTACCGATTGCTGCAGCCATCAAAACCGCCGCCATGATCTTTTCGTTCAGGAGCATCCCTGTTTTCACTGCCTGGACGCCAATATCCTTGACCACTGCCTCAATTTGCGCAGTTACCATGGCCGAATCCAGGGCCACCACATCGGTGACGCCAATGGTATTTTGGGCCGTGACACAGGTGATCGCACTGGTGCCATGGACACCGTGGAAGGCAAAGGTTTTGAGATCGGCTTGGATGCCTGCCCCACCGCCACTATCGGAGCCGGCAATGGTTAAGGCGATCGCCGGAGTAATTGCCATCGACCTACTGCTTAGAACGATTAGAACGACGCATCAAAAAGTCAGGAATATCCGGGAAACCATTCCGGGGGGCGGGGGGCTGTTGGGCCTGGGGTGGTGCAGCAGGACGGGGTCTAGGGGTTTCTGGCACTGGCGGAGCCTGGGAAAGATCCGGCTGGGGAACCGCCTGCATCCGTCGCTGTTGGGGTAAAGGCTGGGGCGTTTCTGCGGCTTGGGACTCTACAGCAAACCCAGTGGCAATGACCGTAATTTTGATTTCCCCTTGGAGATGTTCGTCGATCACCGCCCCGAAAATAATATTTGCATTGGGATCGACCACTTCGTAAACGGCCTCCGCAGCATCATTGACTTCATGCAAGGTCAGATCGTGGCCCCCGGTAATATTCAGGACAACGCCTTGGGCTCCTTCAATGGACGACTCCATCAGTGGCGAAGAAATCGCCATCAAGGCTGCTTCCCGTGCTCTGGATTTACCAGAACCGACACCAATCCCCATCAGAGCAGAACCGGCATCGGCCATTACCGCCCGCACATCGGCAAAGTCGACATTCACCAGGCCGGAGATGGTAATAATATCGGAAATCCCTTGTACCCCTTGGCGGAGCACTTCATCGGCAGCGCGCAGGGCCTCGGACATCGACGTTTCCTGGGGGATCATATCCAGGAGCTTTGTATTGGGGATAACCAAAAGGGTATCGACGCGGCTCTGGAGTTCTTTGATCCCTTCTTCGGCTTGGTTCGAGCGGCGGCGGCCTTCAAATTTAAAGGGTCGGGTCACCACCGCAACGGTGAGACAACCTAAATCTTTTGCGACTTCGGCGACGATGGGGGCGGCGCCAGTGCCAGTACCGCCCCCCATGCCAGCGGTAATAAAGACGAGATCTGCGCCTTCGAGGGCTTGGGCGATTTCATCGCGAGATTCTTCGGCGGCTTTGCGACCAATGGCTGAGTTACCACCAGCCCCAAGACCCCTGGTGATTTTTTGACCAATTTGCAGGCGCTTTTTTGCTTTGGAGTTGGTTAGGGCCTGGGCATCGGTATTAATCGCCCAAAAGTCGATACTCGACATGCCTCCTTCAATCATCCGATTCACCGCATTACAGCCACCACCACCCACACCGATGACTTTGATTTGAGCAACGCTGCTGGGCATGATCGGAAATTGCGACGCGGTTTCTTCGGCGCTGGCGGAATGGTTTCCAGTCGCATCGAAGGAGGCGTTATGGGGTTGGAATAGATGGTTTTGGCTCACGGTCACAAAAAAAGTGTGATGGATATGAATATTTAAGTTTAGTCGTTTAACAGGATTTATTAAGTATCTTTTGGGAGAAATTTCTTAGATCATAAGACCTTCAAGCTTTTTTAGACTGCCAGATTTTGGGAGATGTTGCTGTTACAGGGGCATCATTTTTTTAGGTTTGGGGGGTTTCGGGCTGGGAGGCTGGGGGAACGATGGGTTTGTTGCTCTGGATAATAGGCTCGTCAGGATTTTGCAGATCAATGTATTGGATATCCTGGGCGGGAATGGTTGTGCCGAGGGTTTGTTGGAGCTTGGCGATCGCCGCTAATTGGGCCTCGAGTTGCGTCAGATCTGGCCCCAGGTGAAAACTACCAAGTTCGGTGTTCAAAATCAAATTGTTGGAGTCTTGCCAGTTGATGCTCAAAATTTCAACGGGCGATCGCCCTAGGGTGCGATAGAGTTCGGGCCAGAGGGGCAGTTGCAGCTCCCGAATTCCGGTCACTTCTAGGGTCGGTAAGGGCTGATATTCACTGAGGGGTTCGTAGACTGCGGCGGGGAACCATTGCCCTTCGGCATCTAGGTATCCCGGTTCAAGGGGGCGATCGCCTTGGCTAGAGATGGGCGTTTGGGAGCGGGCGACGGGGAAGCGTTCTTGGACTTGGATCGCCAGGCTGGGGGGCACCAGACGACGGGAAACCAGGGCTTCGGCGATCGCCCCTTGGGCTTCAATGGCTTGCTCTAGTTCCTGGGGTTTGAGGGTTAGGATTGGTTGGGGATAGGTGAGGGGGATCAGGGGACGAATCCGCTCTGTGGGCAGGACTTGATTACCTTCAATGGTGATTTGAGCGGCACTTTTGATAATCCAATCGGGTCGGTCTAAGACCCAGAATGCCCCATAGGCCAACCCTATCAGGGCCAGCGATCGCCATAGACCCTGGAACCAGCGGAGGGTACGCTGTCGTTGTTTTTGCTTCCGTTGTTCCCGGAGCTGCTCCCGTGTTGCCATGGTGATTTCTGTCATAGGTGACGTTAAAACCGACACAATGTATGACTATCTTACTGAAGTTAGTTCTCTTTCCTGGAAATTACCCTTGGATTTGCCATGATCAATCGCCCTGGCCCGCCATTTCCCACGTCCCGCCCCATTGTGCAGCGGTTGGCCGACCGATTGTGGTCTTCTCCCCGTAGTGATGCTCAACCCGGACTTTATCTTTTTCGCTGCAACTATCAAGCCCAAGAGCAGGAACTTCTGGCACAACTCCAGGGCAATCTAAAACTGCGATGGCACCAGGTTTTTTCTCAGTTTACGGCGGCATACTACAGTGACCAGGCGTTGGCAGATTTAGAAGAAAAGGCGATCGCCCAGGGGCTACTTTGTCTGTGGCTCGAACCCCAGGCCGATGATCTAGGAGCGATTTTAAATCTGTTAGAGACAACCCTAACCAATCTGGGTATCCAGCCTTCTCACATCAATGGCGCCATGGTTTTTGGGTTAACCCCAGCCGTTAACTTAACTGCGGCAACGTTTCAAAGCCAAATTGCCCTCTGGATTGTGACGCTACCAACGGCAGATTATCAAGAACGGCAAGTTTCTGATGGGCTGGCAACCGCAACGGATTTGGGAGAAATTACCTGGCCTTCCCAGGCGCTTCAGTATTTTTGGCAACGTACAGAACAGGACTACTTTCAAAAACTAACCGCCTCTGGCCCCCTAATTTTTCTCGATCATCGCCACTGGAATTTAGCGCCCGGTCAACGGGGTTATCGAGAATTAGAGTTAGCCACCAAGACCCTGAGTGAAGGCGCGGGTTTGCTCTGCTTTATCCAGGGACGACAAGCCCACCAAGATCAGCAATGGCAAACAGCCCAGCAAGCCTATCAGGAGAGTCTGCGCCACTATTGCCGTGGGGAGCAGGGGATCGATTGGCTCAAGGTGCTGCGGGACAATCCAAATTCGCCGTTGCTAGAACAGTTATCGCGTTCTCAGGGTCAACAACTAGCTCTGATTTTGTTTCATTTGGGTCTACTCCTAGGCGATCGCCCCCAGCATTATCAGGCCCCCAGTCCAGAAGGAGAACAAGCTCTCCATTATCTCCGCCTGAGCCGTTGCCTCTGGGAACGACAGGAACAATGGGCTTGGGTTGGTCAACTGAGTTTACTGATCGGTGTATTTTTACAGCAGTGGCAGCGTGGGTCAGCCCTAGGGGATTTGGCTTGGTCACTCCTCAAAGGGGTTCAGGAGCCTTGGCCACCCGAACTACTAGCCCAGCATTACGGTCTGATGGCGGCGATCGCCCTACAGGAACAACAATGGCACAAAGCCCAAACCCTCGCCCAAACAGCCCTAGAACATTGTCAAGCCCTGGATGAACCGCCCCCAGTGGTGGTCAGAGCTTGGAGTGCCCTTATTTTGGCCCAAGCAAATCAAGCCCTTGGTCAATTTGCCCAGGCGATCGCCACCCTAGAAGAAATTCTGCCGCCCAGCCGCAGCCAACTCACATCGCCCAAAACATTACCTATTCCCTGGGGCCACTGGCAACAACGGCTCTATGATCAGATTTTTGCTTGTCTCGGTGATCTTTACCGACAAGGTAAGGACTATCGCCAGGCCTTTGACCTCGCCTGGGAACGCCAACAATACGAACAAAGCTGGGGTTGGCGGCCTTTTGTGGGGACTCAACCCCTACCAGATCAGCAACAACAGAACCTATATTCGCTCCAGGATCCCCTCAGTCTGGTGACGCTCCAGGGTTCCCAACGAGATCAGGATCTCCAGACCTTGTTCCATCGGTTGCAGCGCCCCCAACCGAACCTGATTTTGCTCCATGGGGCTACCGCTGTGGGCAAAACCTCCCTTCTTCGAGCAGGACTGATCCCCAGACTCCAAAGCCAACCCCTAGATGGACGGCCAGTACAGGTCATTTATTTTAAAAATTATGGTCAGTGGGCCCGCCGCCTAGTGCAACAACTCCATGGCGATCGCCCCTTTTGTCCCTGGCCCAATCCCCCCAGCTTAGATCCCCTCGTTCACCTCCAACAGCAGCAAGATTTTGCCCCTTTGACGGTGTTGATCTTTGATCAATTTGAGCAGTTTTTCTTGCAATATCCCAACCCGGAAGAGCGTCAGGATTTTTTACGCTTTTTGGCCCAGAGTCTCCGGCTACCAACGGTGAAAGCAATCTTGTCCTGTCGTAACGAGGCCCTAGCGCCCCTTTTGGATTGGGAAGCAGGGGCGGATCTGGGGGAGGCGAACCACAACCTTTTTGACCATCGCCTCCGCCATCGCCTGGGAAATCTGCGTCCCGATGCGGCGATCGCCCTTTTAGAACGGGTGGCAACCTGGGCCAAACTGCCCCTAGACAAAGCCTTAATGCAGCAACTAATTCAGGATCTGCAGGATGGCCACGGGGAAATTCGCCCCCTCGAACTCCAGGTCATCGGCGCGCAACTGCACCAGGATCATCTTTATACCAGGGAGGAATATTTAGGGTTGGGCTTTCCGCCTAAATTGCTGCTGTTGGAGCGATCGCTGCTGGGGATCATTCGCTACTGCGGCGATGAAAACCGTGATTTGGCCTGGCAATTTCTCCATTACTTTACGGATCTGCGCCATAGTCAACTGGTGCTCACCAAGGCGGATATCCTCCAACTGGGGCGTCAATTCCTCGGCGATCGCCGCCTGGGGGAAGAAAAAGCAGAACTCATTTTGCACATTTTTAAAACAACGGGGCTAATTCGCGCTCAACTCTATGGCGGCCAAGAGTCCTACCAACTGGCTCGGCCCGATCTCGTTGAACCCATCCGGCACCACTACCAAGCCTTTCAGTCCCAACAGTGGCTCCAGCGCATCACTGGTCGGGAACGGGAAATGCTCTGGCGGCGCTGGTGGAAGGTGTCGGTGGGCACCGTTTGGCGCTTGGGTCTGGTGGCGATCGCCTTGGGGTTTGGCCTGCGCTGGGTGGAACTGCAACGGTACCAACGGTGGCAAGGGGCGCAAAACGCCATTTTGATGAAACTGGCCGAGGCTGCCAAGGTGCTCCAGGATGGTGCCCAACCCGTCGAGGCTCTCCGGGAAAGTATCCGGGCGGCGGTGGTCTTGCAGCGACTGGATGATAAGGACGATGATGTCGTTACCCCCGCAACCAGACTTAAGGTGCTCCTTGCCCTAGAACAAAATTTCAGCACCCTCGCTGCAGCGACCACTTCGGTAACGGTGCGGGACTTTAGTCAAAATTTTATTCCGGCAGTTTTTCGGCCCCCAGGCGATCGCCAAACCATGACCCCAGATGTGCCCATTACGGACTTTAGCTTTGTGGGGAATAGTTTCCAGCTTCTGCTCGCCCAGCCCAACCAACCTTTGCGGCAGTGGCCCAACCAGGATCAAACCCTGAGCCCAAATAATGAATCAATCACCAGTCTCGCCTGGCAACCACGGGGTCACTTCTTTGTCACTGGAGGAGACGATCGCCGGGTGAAGCTCCGCCAAAGAAATGGACAGATTTTGCAAACCCTGGGGGGCTTCCAGGACAAAATTAACGTTGTTGCCTGGAGTCGTGATGGAAAAATGTTTGCGGCGGGCAGCCAGGATCAAACGGTGCGCCTTTGGACAGAAACTGGGGAACTGTTGCAAATTTTGACGGAACATCGGGGGCCCATTACCGCCCTACAATTCAGCCCCGACGGAAAACTATTGGCGACAGCGGCAAGCGATCACACCGTGCAAATTTGGCAGCGGCGACGGAATAATTCTTTTTTCCTTGTGACCCAATTTCCCCCCTTTGCCACGGAAATCATGGATCTCCAATTTGGGGCGGATAGTCGTCACCTCGGCTTGACGGGGCGGGATCATCAGGTGTTCGTTTACCCGATGACCTACGAGAATAATAATCCCGTCTTTGGGGAACCCATTGCCATCAACCACCAAAGCAATGGCCCCGACCGCATCGGTTTTTATGGCGCTTTACCTTTGTTGATCACCAATACAGAAAACCACCACCTGCAATTTTGGCAACTGGATGGCACCTACCTCGGGAGCCTCACGGGGCACCAAGCTCCGATCACGCAACTCCACTGGCAGCCCCAAGGAAAGGCGATCGCCACTTTAGATCAAAACAATCAGCTCATCCTCTGGAATCTCGATCTCGACGAATTACTCCAAAAGAGTTGCCGACTATTAATCTATGGTGATTTGGGAATTCCTAGCAGCCAACGCCTAGGCGATCGCCAATTGTGTACGGCCCTCCTCGACCTCCCACCGGAGTAGCACGTTATACTCACAAAAGTAAGTCATTCACTTCATTACACCGATTTCATTTCGCAAAAACCATGACCCAGGCCGTCACTCCTCTTTCCGCCCTAACCCCCCTCGATTGGACTTGGCGCGACCAACAAATCCGCTACACCGTCCAAGGGGAAGGTCAACCCCTCCTGCTGATCCATGGGTTTGGCGCTTCGATCGGTCACTGGAAACACAACATTCCCGCCCTTGCCGCCCATGGTTATCAAGTTTTTGCTTTAGATTTATTAGGCTTCGGCGCTTCAGCGAAACCCGCCTGGGACTATAGCCTCGACCTGTGGCAAGATTTACTCCGCGATTTTTGGCAAGCGAAAATCCAGCAACCCACGGTATTTGTGGGCAATTCCATCGGCGGTCTGCTCAGTTTGGCAATGTTGGCGAATTATCCTGACCTCTGTGCGGGGGGCGTGTTAATTAACTGCGCGGGCGGCCTCAACCATCGCCCCGATGAATTGGCTCTACCGTTACGGGTGGTGATGGGTACTTTCGCGAAATTGGTTAGTTCGCGGTTAACGGGGCCATTTATTTTTAATCAGGTGCGTCAAAAATCGCGCATCAAAAATACCCTTTATCAAGTCTATGGCGATCGCCAAGCCGTCACCGATGAATTGGTCGAGATGCTCTACGAACCTTCCTGTGATCCAGGGGCGCAACAGGTCTTTGCGTCGGTGATTACGGCTCCTCCTGGGGATAGCCCGACGGAACTTTTACCAAAACGGCAACATTCTTTACTGGTGCTTTGGGGCGATCGCGATCCCTGGACACCGATCAAAGGCTCGCAAATTTACCAAGATCTCGCCGCGCAAAATGCCGGGGTCGAGTTTCATCCCATTCCGGGGGCAGGCCACTGTCCCCACGACGAAAATCCCAGTTTGGTTAATTCTTTGATCCTTGATTGGTTGCAGCGTTTGGGGTAACACCCTTCCACCCTCCGGCTTCGCCACCTCCCTCTAGGTGACACCCCTCTGACTCCCCTCCAGGGAAGAGAACACCCTCCGGCCTAGCGGCCACCTCCCTCTAGGGAGGATGTTAGGGACTTTCCAGAACACCCACAAACCATTCCCCTCTTGAGAGGGGTCAGGGGAGTGTCATTCGGCGAGGCAGTAAAAAGCGATCGCCGTTTTGCCGTAGTTTTTTTCTTTGAATAGCTCTAGTCCCGGTAATTCAAGGGGTTGCCAGAGTTTCGGGTCGTATTCCACGGCCAATTCTCCGCTGGGAGCGAGCAATTCTAAGTCAACAATTTTGGCTAAAACCCGGTCGTAGAGTTTCGCGGCGTAGGGTGGATCAAAATAAATCAAATCAAAGGTTTCACCCCCTAAATTTTCTAAGCGTTTGAGGAGATCACCTTTTAAAATTTGGTATTCTTGGTCAACTTTAGCCACTTTCTGCCAATTTTCTTGAATAATGCGGCAAGCCTGGGAATTTTTCTCAATGCCGACAACTTTCACTGCGCCGCGACATAATGCTTCGGCCCCCATAGAACCAGAACCCGCACAGAGATCCAGCCAGCGGCAGCCCGCTACCTGTCCTTGCCAAATATTAAAAATTGCCTCCCGCACCTTTGCCAGGGTAGGCCGCGTTAATTCGCCAGGAAGAGTTTTGATTTGTCGATTGCCATAGATGCGCATCCCGGTATTTTACCGCGCTGACACAAAACGTTCCGAGGCGATCGCCCGTAATTTTTCCACATCCTCTCGCCGCGACACCGACAGGGGCACCGTACTTTTCATCTGAGCCACCAGCGCATCCGTCGTTAAGGGAGTTTGGGCGTAGAGAGCCTGGTATAGCCCGGCAATTATTGCCTGTTCAATCTCTGCACCACTATAGCCTGCCGCCGCCGTCACCAAGATGCGCAAATCAAAATCTTGGACATTTTGTCGATGGCGCGCCAGGTGAATCGAAAAGATCGCCGCCCGCTCTTGGGCATTGGGCAGATCCACAAAGAAAATTTCATCGAAGCGCCCTTTCCGCAGCAGTTCCGGCGGCAGTTGCAACAGATCATTGGCCGTTGCAACGACAAAAACTTCCTGGGATTTCTCCTGGAGCCAAGTCAAGAACGAGCCAAACAAACGTAAACTCAGACCCCCATCGCCCTCACCGCTGGGATTACCAAAGCTTTTTTCAATTTCATCGATCCACAACACCGCCGGGGCCATGGATTCAGCCAGTTTAATTGCTTGGCGGAAATTTTTCTCCGATTCACCGACAAATTTGTTGTACAGGCGGCCCGCATCCAGTTTTAACAAGGGTAGTTGCCATTCCCTAGCAATGGTCTTCGCCGCGAGGGATTTCCCGCACCCCTGCACTCCGACGATTAAAATGCCCTTCGGGGCCGGAAGATTCACCCGCTTTGCCGCCGTGCTAAAGCCCACTTGAGACCGTTTTAACCATTGTTTGAGGCCCACAAAGCCTCCTAGTTTTGCGGTATTTTCTTCGACGGGAAAAAGTTCGAGGAGGGATTCTTCCCGGAGGATCTGGGCCTTGCGGTGGATCACCTTGAGGATATCAGCCCCGTTTAACTCCCCGTCGATCAACGCGGCATAGGCGATCGCCTGGCGGGCCTGCTTGAGAGTCATCCCACTGAGGGCATGGACAAATTGATTCAGTTCTTCCCCCTGGAGCGTAATTGCTAGCTTATGGCGCACCTTGAGTTCCCGCATCACCTCCGACAGGGTTTGGTACAGCTCGTCCCCATCCGGGAGGGTCAGCTCAAAATACACCGCATCGTGGGCGATCGCCTTTGGTAAAGTGATCGACTCCCCTGTCAGCACCATCGCCGAATTCACAACCCCATAAATCTCAGCCAACTCCCGTACTTCCCGGATGACTTTGGGATCCTCCAGGTGGGGCGCAAAATCCTTGAGCCAAAAAATGCCATTGCGTTCAATCTGGCCCATATATTTCAGTACATCAAGGGGATCTGCCGTATTTTCAAAGGCGATCGGCTTGTTCGCCCCCGGTCGGGCATAGTCATTGGTGCGGGGCGCATATTTTGTCCCTGGGGTTGGGGCCAGTCCCAAATTTACCGTCCATTCAAATAAGGGCATGTGTAAATCTTTGACCACTTCCCGCAGGAGCGCCTCTACCCGTTCCTCTTCGACGGTCTCAATGACAATGATTGGATGAAACGCACAGATGAAGGTTTTTAAACTGTGAATGTTATCCAAAAAGCCCATGGTTCTCCCCAAACTCCCGACCCGACTCAGAGTAAATTGCGGTAAAGCAAACGGAGTTCCTCAACTGTTTGGAGGTGGTAAAGTTGATTTTCGATCATTTTGAGGCCATGCAGACTAGGAATTTGTTGAATATCGGCAAAAATGCGATCTGCATCCTGGGGAAACTTGATGTCTAGGCCGTGGCGGATTTGATTGAGGACACCCCGTCGCACACTGCGATCAATTCCCTTTTTGACCAGTCGATTAAACTCAACCATTGAGGTTCCTCAGAAAAACATTGGCCGTGGTAAGAAAACGGTATTTTGATCTTACGTTATTTTCCAAAACTCCCTCTAAATTTACGGTTTCGCCCCTGGCACAGCAGAAAGAAGGGGACATTTCTTCACATATTGTCATGCTCAATTCACAAAGATAAAAATTCTAACGCCTGCCCCCACAGCCCCAAAGCACCCCTTAAGGTAAAAGAAGAAGCCAGCGTTTTGTCATTAACGACAATCCCCCTATGAACCACCAACCTTTTTCGACCCAAGGTAGTAGTGCTGCCTTTGAAAAAGAAGCTTTAAAACGTTTTCGTCAACTCACGGCCCTACTTCCCAGTCGGTGCCAAATTTATCGTGAAGTCTGGGGCGAATCTACTGTCTTAACCCTAGATTTTGAGGCCTGCCCAACCCAACTGGCGACCGTAAAAGACCAGGCAATGATGTTGTTGTTAGTCGCTGATCATTTAGGGTTAGCCCAATCTCTATTGTTTCGCCTCGGGCCTAAAATTGAAGGCTGGATTAATTTTGCAACTACGGATTCCTAGGGAGTTGTCTCCCCTTGAATTTAGGAAACGTGAGCAGTCAAACTAAGCATCAAGCAAGCAATTCAGTATGGTAACGCCTCAGATTCAAGTAACCCGTTGTCTACACACAGCAATTTTGGTGACAGATGTGCAGCGGGCAGCGGCCTTTTATGATCGACTGCTGGGGCTGCCAAAGGTGGAACGACCCTTTAACTACGGTGGCGTGTGGTACCAATTACCCCAGATGCAGGTTCATCTGATTGAAGATCCGACGTTCCAGGCGAAATTAGCCAATCCAGAAAAGTTAGGTCGAAATCCCCATATTGCTTTCGGCGTAAAGGATCTAAATACAGTGCGATCGCAGTTGGACGGAGAAAATTACCCCTATGAGATGAGCGCATCGGGGCGACGAGCCTTATTTTTGCAAGACCCAGACGGCAACGTGATCGAGGTTACGGAAGAGAGTTGAGGGGCTGCGACCAGAGGGTTTCCCTCGTTTGCTGCTGGCTGATTGGATTGACCCACACCAGTTCGGCTTTCGTCGGTCGGCCTTGGGTGAGGGTAATCACAGAAAAACTGTGGTGGCGATCGCCATTGTTGTAGGTTTGAATTCTGGGGACGCGGGCGGCATTGAAATAGAGGGTTTCGTCTGAAAATTGGCATTGGGTGCGTAGGCGATCTTTGCGGTGCCGGAGGCTGTGGTGCATGTGGCCAAAGGTGACTAGGGGAATTGTCTTATTCTGACGGCGGGCGATCGCCAGGGCCTGGGCAAAATCCGGATCACCAAAATCACCCCCCAGGGGATTCCAATCGCGACCACACATATCTTCTGGTTCCGAACCCAATCCGGTAGGGCCATTATGTCCGAGAAAGATCAGGGTTTCGTACTGACAGGCCGCAATATTTTTCTCAATTAACGCGGTGGATTCCGTAAAGTCATGGACGCCATAGCGATCACCATAGAATTTTTCATTTTTCCACTTCTCACCCCCCCAACTAAAGGGCCGTGCCCCGACCACTGAAAGCTGAAACTCCGGTAAATCCAAATGGCCGTAGCCTACATGGGTTGCCCCCAGAATCTCTAACTGGGCTTGCACACGATCTTCGGTGGCATGGTCGTAGGGGGCTTTTTTGCGACCCCAATCGGAGGCAGTATACCAAGCATCATGGTTGCCCAAAATTACTGCTTTGGGGAAAGGAAGCGCTGCCACTTGTTGCACTAATTTCACCGCTTCGTTGCCAAAATCCCCGACAAACAACACGAGATCTACCCCAAGAATCTCCAGGGCTTGGCGATCGCCAACGGCATCCCATTGGTCATGGACATCTCCCACCACGGCAATGGTTAGTGAACAGTTATCAATCATCGGTTATGCGGTCTTAAACTTAATTGCTGAGGGCTTTTAGAAAGTTTTGCAGACCCCCAAGCAGTCCTGTTTTCTTGATTTTCGGTGCGTTGGGATTTGCTGCTTCCCCCGCTTCGGGTTCCACCGCCGCCAACAGCAGCCGCTCTAAATATTCGCCAAGGGGTTTGGTCGTTTCGCTGGCGATGAGTTCGTATTGGTCTTCCTCTTTTTCGAGATACACTTCCCAGGCCGAGGGGTAAGAACGCCAAACCATCGCGCTTTCGTAGGGTCGGATGTAGTAGGCGGTTTCGAGGGTGCTGATAAACCGCTCCCGCAGTTGCCGCGCCGCATAGCCAATCCCGACAATGGATACGTCCTCCAGTTGGGGAATCAACATAATCACCGGGCGATCGCCTGCCAAATTACAGAGCTTTTCCACTTGGCCTACTTCCACCGCCGACGGGCAGACAATGATAAAGATCTGGTCATCATCACCGATTTTATTCTCAATCGGCGATCGCGACGTGCCGATATCCGCCACCTTAAAGGGAATTTCGCCCCAATCCCGCCGGGCCAAAGCTGCGGCGCCCGTATCCGGAAAGAAGATTTTCAACCCCGAACCATAATCCTCAACAAACAATTGCGCCCAATTCCAGGCCAGCGCCTGGGCCTGTAGGGCAATTTCGGGAAAGCACAATTCAATCAAAATCCGCCCACAGCCTGCTTCTAAACTGTTTAGGGTTGCGGCTTTCGCTTGTTCGAGGGTTTCTTCAAAGGATTTGGGCAGATTGGACATGGTTTACCGACGCACAACAAGATATTGGTTTATTATCAAACTTTTTCTCTGGCTTCGTCAAAAAACTTTTCTTTCGAAATAAATGCAGTAATTTTTTTCCGGTAGAACTATATCTTTTCAATCAACCCATAATCCGGCATTTTTGGGATTTGCAAAAATAAATCATCTAGCTTAGGTACTTCATCGAAGCTATTGTTTTGATATTGATGAAGTCCGTGCATCCACTCAAACAGACCGCAGGCAGTGACGCACCAGTTTGCTATCGGGATCATTGAAAAAAATAGTTTTGCGCCATCATATCTGTTTTTCTTACCCGTCTTTTCTTTACAGTATTGAACGATAGGTTCTTCATGCTTTTTTTTATCAAGAGCTAAGCCTTGTTGAAAAAGATTTTCCCAATATTGCTGCCTAGCCTCTTGTAATAATTTTTCCTGACGAGTATCTGACAATGATAATTCGAGATTATTTGATTCTTTATCCTTGAAACTCGGCAACATATTATTGTATCTAGCTTGAATATACGAATCTGGATAAGATGCTTCTCGTAATTCAATAATTTGATCAAGAGTTAATTTACGCAACTTGTTCAAATTCAAAAGATAGTTTCCCATTTCATTTTTAGCTTTGTCTTCTTCACCAATTTGATGCTCAAGAAGCTTCAATTGTTCAACTGCCTTTGCCGGAAGAATACAATTAAATACTGAATGCTCTTCTTTAGATTGTTCAGGCATAGCGGTAATGACTTTCCCATCAGAAGAAGTAGCAAGCTCAATACCAATATTGCCGAGATAGCATTGTGAAATTCCATTCCATAGTTGTTTATCGTCTTGATCTTTAGATTCACTAAAGCAATTTTTCTCAATGCTAACGGCGTCGAAATTAGGCTGTTCTTTATTATCTTTGACAAATTCAAGAATTTTCTGAAGTTTTTCTTGCCCGATACCAGATAAGCCATTGCATCTGTAAGGTAGCTCGTTTAAGATCCGCTCTGCAAAAATCTTTGCTGCTCCCTCTGTAGACCAGACTAATGGGTCTTTCATTTTTTCGCGCCGACTTAAAATTCCATCTAACTTTTGTACATACTCAACAGGAACTTGGTGACCTCTTTCCGGACTTTTTTTCTTCAGAGCTTCTAAAATTTCCATTTGTGACCAGATTTTCCCCGCTTTATATCGGACAGCAGGGCGAATAAAACCTAGTTCTAGAGCGCTCTTAAAAGTCGAGTCACTTTGATCTACCTTTAAAAGTGCATGCAAGACTGGATTATTATTTAAATCTGAATCTGGAATAATAACACCTCGACAAAATAAAGCATTGAGCTTAATGAACATTTCAATGTCGCCGGATTTTAGGTAGGTATTGCCGTGCGTTCCAAAACGAGTATCTAAAATCAAAGCATCAGTGACCGTAATATTATTTTTCATGGGATATTTACCTCTGTTAATGTAAAGGCGGCAATGGAAAGAGCACAAGTTATGTTTCCTTGAATAATACTTGCTTTTACTTCGTCTGCATTAAGCCACACTGTAGAAGGGTGAATAGCTTCCATCGATTCATGCTGTGGGGAAATATTAGTAAGACTCGATGGTTCAATATCTACGAAAATAACGTGACATGGGGTTGTGATCAAGCCAGAATCTGCTTGGATTATCCCCTGAGATTGAGCATTAATACCTTGAAGTCCTAGCTCTTCTTGAAGTTCTCGTTTTGCTGCATTAAAGAGAGATTCTCGTTTTTCGACGGCTCCCCGTGGAAATTCTATAGACATCGCGGAAATTGGATATCTATAAGTCTGCAGAAAAGCATATTTGTCTACTAATTTAGGGACAACGACTACAGCGCGATCTGTATTCCATTGCCACCTCAGATATGTGCCTTGGGTATTTTGGAACTCTACTTTATCGTTAAAAAGCGTACCAAATTGATTTGAAAAGACTATTCTTTCTAGTATTGTTTTTATCTTCATGCGGGAGATAAAACTTTTCAGTTCATAGCGCTTATCCGCATTATATCTACTTTCACATTTTTGAGCATTATTTTCAATCGGATTGCTCTTGGGGAGATCGCTCCATTGGGTTTTCACAAGCTTCGAGGCTTAATTCTTTGTAAAAAATCTTATGTTAATTTCAATCCTTGGTAGGCTTGCTCAATAGAAAAAGTGAGGCCAATACTTTCTAAGGTGATCATATCTCCGGCTTGATAGTTAGTAATCAGCCATTCTCCTGATTTATTCTTATGATACAAATCCATCTCAATGGCGGTAGAACTCACCAGTAAATAATCTTTTAAGACCGGATTTTGGCGATAGAGTCTAAATTTGCCACCCCGATCATAAGCCTCAGTGCTTTTTGATAAAACTTCGACAACCAGACAAGGATATGTAATGAATTGGGTGGTGGACTGATCTCGCTCATCGCAGGTGACGCTGATATCTGGATAGGTATAGTTATGGCTGCTGGGAATTTTGATTTTGAGATCAGAATTTCCGGTTTCGCAACCGCTACCATCCAGATGATTAAAAAATAAACTCGACAGCCTCACGGCAATTAGACTATGGTTTTTGTTGCCGCCCCCCATGGCATAGATTTGACCATCGATATATTCGTATTTTTCGGCTTGCTGTTCCTCCCAACGTAAATATTCGTCAGGAGTGAATCGGGGAAATTTTTCTTCAGCAATAACCATATAGTCTTTCTTGCAATCGGGATATTCACCGTTATAGCATTTCTGGAATCAAAGATACTTAAGCGGTATTAGATGACGAGCTAATGGTGCTTTTGGCAGGCTAAAAAACGTGCATAATCATCTTTTGCTTAAGCCTCCTAAAAAATGCCATGGCAATCATTCCTGAGACTTGATCAATATTTAAAGAACAGTCCTCCTTCACCCCAGGACGACACCCCCTTAAGCGATGGTGATTTCAGAATCAAGATAGACATCTTGGATCAGGTGAAAGAGTTTAACCCCTTCTGCCATGGGTCGTTGGAAGGTTTTACGACCAGAAATTAGGCCACAACCGCCCGCGCGTTTATTGATCACAGCAGTGCGAATTGCTTGGGCAAAATCGTTTTCGCCGGAGGAGCCACCGGAATTAATTAAACCAGCCCGCCCGCCATAACAGTTCAACACTTGATAACGGGTGAGATCGATGGGGTGATCGCTGGTGAGTTCGTCGTAAACTTTGGGGTGGGTTCTGCCGTATTTTTGGCCCGTCGCTTTGGCGATCGCCCCGTAGCCATTATTGGTTTCCGGTAATTTTTGTTTGATAATATCCGCCTCGATAGTTACGCCCATGTGGTTCGCTTGTCCCGTCAAATCCGCCGCCAAATGGTAATCCTTGTCCTGTTTAAACACATTGTTGCGCAGATAACACCAGAGAATCGTCGCCATTCCTAGCTCGTGGGCGCGGGCAAAGGCACGGCTAACCTCTTGAATTTGTCGGCTCGATTCTGGAGAGCCAAAATAAATTGTTGCACCGACGGCGATCGCCCCCAAATTCCAAGCCTGTTCCACCGTCGCAAACATAATCTGATCCGTACCGTTGGGATAGGTCAGCAGTTCATTGTGATTGAGTTTGACGATAAACGGGATGCGGTGAGCATATTTGCGGGACATCATTCCCAACACGCCGAGGGTCGTCGCCACGCCGTTACACCCCCCTTCAATGGCTAGACGGATAATGTTTTCGGGGTCAAAATAAATCGGATTCGGGGCAAAGGAAGCCGCCCCGGAATGTTCAATGCCTTGATCGACGGGCAAAATTGAGAGATAGCCTGTATTCGCTAACCGTCCCGTACCAAACAATTGTTGCAAGGAACGTAAGACTGGAGTGGGGCGATCGCTCTGGGCATAGACCCGTTCTACGATATCGGCTCCGGGGAGGGTGAGCAGATTTTGATTAATTTTCGCGCTGTGACCCAAGAGACTTTCTGCTTCCTCTCCAAGCCAAGCTGCAATTGATTTTTCGGCAGAAATGGTCGTCGTCATGGTGAAAAATGTGGGGACTTGCTACAGTTCCGTTGTAACACTTCTGCCAAAGTGGGCCGCCCTGAGGATCATGGATAATAAACGAAGTTATCTTTTGTTTAACCGATCAAAATGGCCCTGCAAGTTTACGGCATTCCCACCTGCAACACCTGTAAAAAAGCCTTGAAATGGCTAGAAACAGCCGGAATTTCCTACGAATTTATCAATACTAAAGAACAACCGCCAACTCGGCAGGCGATCGCCCAATGGGTCAGTGACCTCGGCAGCAAACCGATGCGCAATACTTCTGGGCAATCCTATCGGGCCTTGGGGGAAGAAAAGAAAACCTGGGATGATAACCAGTGGATCGAGGCTTTTAGTCAAGATGCAATGCTCTTAAAACGGCCTTTGTTCGTGCGGGATAACAAAGCGGTCTTGGTGGGGTTTCGGGCGAGTGAAACGGAATTGCGCGATCGCCTCGGTACTCAGTAAGCCTTTAAAATAATCTTGAAATCCCGCTGAACCTATCCCTATGCTTGAAACCCGCACACCCCCCTGGGGCAAAGTCACGATTCTCGAAGAAGGCGATCGCTACCGCATTAACCGCATCGAAGTGAAGCCCAGTCACCACATTAGCACCCAAATGCACTACCATCGCAGCGAGCATTGGGTCGTCGTTTCCGGGACAGCGAAGGTGATTTGCAACGACCAAGAAATTATTCTGACTCCCCGCCAGTCTACCTATGTCCCGATGAATACCAGGCACCGGGTCGAAAATCCGGGGGTAATTGATTTGGTGATGATCGAAATTCAAAACGGCGAATTTTTGGGAGACGAAGATATTATTCGTTTCGAGGATCGCGATTCAGCCTAGCCCCACCCCGACGCCACCGAGCAAAAATATCTGACTTTCGACTAGGGAACCGATATGCTTAGTGGTTGTACTTCCGAGGATTACCGCGATTGATGGGTAATGTTACGCTAAATTCTGCTTTAATCTCTCCCCCTGTGACCCTGGCGGATGTGCCCTTATCCCGTCCGGTAAAGTTGGGAGTCTTGGCCTCCGGTAGCGGCAGTAACTACGGGGCGATCGCCAAGGCCATGATCGCCAAAGAACTTAACGCAGAGATCCCGATTCTGATCTACAACAACCCCAAGGCGAAGGTTTTAGAACGGGCCGCAACATTTGGCACGAAAACCCAACTGATTAACCACCGGGATTTTGCCTCGCGGGAAGCCTGTGACCAAGCGATTTTAGATTGCCTGCGCGCCCATGGGGTGGAGTGGGTCATCATGGCGGGTTGGATGCGCATCGTTACGGATGTTTTGCTTACTGGCTACGAAAATCGGATTTTAAACATTCATCCCAGTCTATTGCCCAGTTTTAAAGGGATTCGCGCTGTAGAACAGGCTTTAGCGGCTGGCGTAAAAGTGACGGGCTGTTCGGTACATTTTGCTAGCCCAGAAGTAGACAGCGGCGACATTATCATGCAGGCGGTAGTGCCCATTTTGGCCGATGACACCCCTGAAACGCTCCACGCCAGAATTCAAGTGCAAGAACATCGTATTTTTCCAGCGGCGATCGCCTTAGCTGTGTCCCAATATTCCTAGAAATTTCCCGTAAAACCCATGTCTGATCTGATTGCCCAGTTTAAAAATCGCCTAATTATTTCCTGCCAAGCTCCCGCTGATTCTCCCCTCCATGACCCTGAAATGATTGCGGCGATCGCCCAAGCTTGCGTCAATCAAGGGGCCGTTGGGGTGCGCATCGATAGCCCTGACCACATCCGCGCTGTGCGGGCCAAACTACCCCAGATCCCGATTATCGGTTTATGGAAACGTACTTTTCCCACATCAGATGTTTACATTACCCCCCGGCTAGGGGATGCCCTGGCGGTGGTCGCAGCGGGAGCCGATATTGTTGCCGTTGATGCCACGGCCCGCCCCCGCCCGAACGGAGAAACCCTCGCGGATCTGATCGCCGGGATTCACCAGCAAACAGGAAAATTAGTGATGGCGGATCTCGACACCTACGAAAATGCTCAATTGGCCGCCCAAGCTGGTGCTGATATTTTGGGGACGACCCTCTACGGCTACACGGGGGACACCAAAGATTTAACGCCCCCTGGTTTTGGGTTGCTCGAAAAACTTGCCCAGGATTTTGACCAGCCGCTCATCTGCGAAGGAGGCATCCACACTCCAGAAATGCTGCAAAAAGCCTTTCGACTGGGGGCTGATAGCGTCGTTGTTGGGACAGCGATTACCGGTGTTGATCTCTTGGCACAAAAATTTTGTCAGGCGATCGCCCCAGGCTGCCCATGAGTAAAATTCAGATATACAAATTAGAGGTTCACCAATGGGCCTAAAAAGTTATCTTCAGACCCTGGGCGATCGCACCCTCCACAGCACTGCCATCCGCGTCGCCCTAATTGTGGGCACTGTGATTTTTTGCATTAACCACGGTAGTGCCTTTCTCCATGGGGCAATGACCCGGACCCGTTGGACGTCCATGGTTTTGACCTACTTTGTGCCTTACTGCGTTAACCTCCATGGCCAAATAGCCAGCCGGATGCGCCAGCAAGCCAAAGCCCACCCCTCTTCCGAGCCATAAAGATCTAGAGCCACTTTTTTATTAGTTTGGGGATTGTACCGATGCGCTTGACAATCTATTTCCGAGCCTTAGGCGATCGCACCTTTCGACCAACGGCGATCCGGGTTGCCCTGTTTGTGGGGACTGTCCACTTTTGTATTAACCATGGCGTTGCTGTGTTGAATGGCACCATGACCAGTACCCGCTGGCTGGCGGCGGCCATAACTTACTGTGTGCCCTACTGTGTCAATATCCATGGCCAATTAGTCAGCCGACTGCGAGCCGAAGCAGAAGCGGCCCAGGAGAGTTCCCAAGCAGATCCCCAAAAATTGACGTCGTAACTGGCATCAAAGTTAAGAGATTAATAGGTATGTTGGCCTTTATTGGCCGCTTCTTTTTGCCAGCATTTTTCTAACAGGTTGATTTTATAGAGATACCAAAACCGATTCGGGTTCCATACGGTATGCCGATCTGTGTGTCCCACGGGTTGATTGAGATATTGAAATACAGGATCGACTAGGTGCCTAATTTTGAGCCACATAGACAGCATCCTCACCTTAGATAATATTTTTTGAATCGAAAAGCGGCGGTACATCACGAAACGCCTGCCCTCAAAATCTTGCTATGTCTTTAATGTGCCAAATTCCCAGACGAAGCCAAAGGGATGCTTTTTTGGGGAGGATGCTCATTTTTGCGAAAATATCCCTCAATTTGTCCTAATAATTCCTTTTTTGCCAACATAAACTTGATAGAAAATGTTGTAAAACTAGGCCCAGATGTAATATTTCTTTGGATAGTTACTATTTGTTGAAATATTACTTATTTGAATAAAGAGAGTTTTTGCCAGGCAGTTTTTGGATAAAGGCGATCGCCAGTCGGTTGCAAAATTTCCGTGAGAATTTCTAGGGAATCCACAAGGCGCGGCCCTGGTCGGTTGAAATAAGCGTTGCCATCACAGATAAATAACTGATCATTTTGCACAGCTCGTAATTGTTTCCACTCAGGGTGCAACTCCAAGTCGGCGAGCATTTCCTGGCGGGTACGTTCGAGGTCAAAGCCGCAGGGCATCACCACCACCACATCGGGATCACTGGCCAGGAGGGTTTCCCAACTGATGTAGGGGGAATGTTTGCCCGGTTTGCCTAAAATATTCTCGCCGCCCGCGAGTTCAATGAGTTCCGGGAGCCAATTACCGCCGCCCATGAGGGGATCAATCCATTCAATGGCCGCCACCCGGGGCCGTTTTGCTAAAGTCTTGCCTCGTTTTTGGCAAGCTTGTACCCGCTGTTGTAGATCCTGCAAAACGGGTTGGGGATCACGGTTAAACTGCTGGGCAACACGGCGAATATCTTGGTAAACGTCCGCTAGGGTATTGGGCTGGAGCGAAATCAACTGCGGCGGATGATCACTCAACTGGGCGATCGCCTTTTGCACATCGGCCAGGGTGACGGCACAAACATCGCACTGATCTTGGGTGACAATGTGGGTGGGTTGTAGGGCTTGCAAGACATCTAGTTTCACTTCATAGATCCCCAAGGCTCCTTGGAGTAAGGCCAAAACTTCTTGGTCAATTTCGCCGCTGGGACGTTCTGAATCGAGGCGGGCAGCGGTACACACGGGGCGATCGCCAATCTCCAGCGGGTAGTCACATTCATGGCTCCGGCCCACCACGTTGGGAGTTAAACCCAGACAATCTAAAATTTCTGTGGCACTGGGCAAGAGCGAAACGATCCGGTAGGAAGCAACCATGAATAAAACACAATCGATGAACTACTGCTCATTGTAGCGGTGTCTTTTTTTGTACGATGTGGGCCGCTTGTCCCTAGAGGTTTTGGTGATGGTGATTAATGCGATCGCTAATTTGGCTCACCAATTGGGAGATTTTTTGATTTTTCGTCAGTAACTGACCAATTTTGTCGCAACTGTACATCACCGTAGTGTGGTCTTTGCCACCGAACAGCTCACCAATGCGGGGCAAGCTGAGATCGGTGTGTTGGCGCATCAAATACATTGCAATTTGCCGGGCCGTACTAATTTCCCGTCGTCGAGAAGCCCCCTTTAAATCCTCAATGCTCACCCCCGTGGCTTCTGCGGCAATTTGCAAAATCACGTCCGGGGCCGCCGGGGCATATTCCACCGTCGGGTTCAAAATGGGGGCGAGGTTTTCCACCGTCATCGGTAGGCCAGAGATCGCAATGTGGGTCACTGCCCGCAGGAGCGCCCCCTCCAATTCGCGGATATTCGCCGTGTAGTGGGTGGCGATATATTCAATCACCGAGCGGGATAGGTTTAAATTTTCCGCCTCCGCCTTTTTCTGGAGGATCGCCATCCGGGTTTCCAGGTCGGGGGGTTGGATGTCCGCAATCAGACCCATAGAAAAACGGGAAGACAGCCGTTGTTGCAAGCCTGGAATTTGGTGTGGGGGGCGATCGCTCGCGAGAACAATTTGTTTACCCGCTTCGTGGAGAGTATTAAAGGTATAGAAAAATTCCTCCTGGGTGTATTCTTTCCCCTCGATGAACTGAATGTCGTCTACCAGTAAAATATCGGCGGTGCGGTAATGCTCCCGGAACGTTTGCAGACTATCCTTGCGAATCGCAACAATTAAATCATTGGTAAATTGCTCCGTGGAAACATAGAAAATCTTCGCATCCGGCTGGGTATCCAAACGGTAATGGCCGATCGCCTGCATCAGGTGCGTTTTTCCCAGACCCACCCCCCCACAGAGCACCAGGGGATTAAAATCCCGCCCCGGTGATTCCGCCACCGCTAAGGCCGCCGCATGGGCCATGCGATTGGTTGGGCCAACCACAAACCGTGAAAACGTATATTTCGAGTTGAGTTCTGGGGTCTTTTTACCTGGACGGGTCGATTGGCCACTGCGGGAACTATAGAAACTCTGGGTCGCTGCGAGGGTATTCCCTTCTGGAGAAGTGAGGCGTACCTTAACGGGCTGCTGCAATAATTCGGCGATGGTTTCGGTGATCAACGCACCATAGTATTTCTGGATATGGTTCAGGACAAAGGCATTTGGGGCACAGAGAACGATTTCATCCTCTCGCCACTGTTGGATCGCCGTCGGCTGAATCCAAGTTTCGTAGGTGGGGCGACTCAGTTGTTGTTCAAGTTTTGTCAGGACTTCTTGCCAAAGCCATTGGGGATTTTGAGTCAC